>NZ_JBGQOH010000043.1:0-1080 GCF_052113745.1 Cryobacterium sp. W22_MBD10_FK3 | reverse complement strand
TGTACTGAGCCACTACCTGGGTGACACTCGGCTGATGGGTGTTCCTCCGATGCCGGTGTGGATGCGTTCAGTGTTGTAGTGGTTGAGCCAGGGGGCAAGGGCGTCAGTGCGTTGTTGGTTGCTGGTGTAGATCTGGCGGTATGCCCATTCGGTGGCGAGGGTGCGGTTGAGGCGTTCGACCTTGCCATTGGTCCAGGGGCAGTGCGGTTTGATGAAGCGTTGGGTCGCGTGGAGTTGGGCGACGGCTTTCTTGAAGTCCGTTGAGAGGCGGTAGGCGAAGGCGTTGTCGGAGAGGACGCGTTCGATTCTCGGGATGCCGCAGGAGCGGAAGAACCCGGCTGCGCGCAGCAGGACGCCGGCGGCGGTGATGCCTTTCTCGTTGGGGTGGATCTCGGCATAGGCCAGACGGCTGTGGTCGTCGATGACGACGTGAACATAATCGAATCCGATGCCGCGGCCGCGGACGGCTTCGGAGCGCCCGTGAGCGCGCCAGCCGCCGCCGTCGGGGATGCGGCCGAGTTTCTTCACGTCGATATGGACCAGTTCACCGGGTTTGTCGCGTTCATACCGGTTCGCGGTGGCCCGGGAGGCCCGGATCAGTTCACCCGTCAGCGGGTCGCACCACGCTAATGGCGGAACATGGTGGCGGGCCAGGATGCGCGCCACCGTCCGCGCCGGCACCGCGGTCACCGCAGCAATTCGAAGTGGTCCGGCTTTCAGTTGCCGCCGCGCCTGCAGTACCTCGATTTCTTTCTGCGGACTCGTCTTCGTCGGTGAGGAGCGCGGCCGCGATGATCGCTCAACCAGACCCGCCTCGCCCTGTTCCCGGTAGCGACGCACCCAGCGGTGGGCGCACTGGCGTGAGATACCGAGCTCTTTGGCGACGTGGGCGACGGGGCGTTTATCCACAACTACGCGCTGGCTGAGGATAAGTTTCCCGCGCATGGTCAACGGCGGATTAGGGTGACCCATGGGAACCTCCGGTGCTTGTGACGGCGTTAGACCCCTCCACTAAGCCCGGAGGTTCTCCTCTTTCACAAGCCCAGAAGTGTCACCCAGGTCATGGCCCAGTACAGCTAG
>NZ_JBGQOH010000042.1:0-1586 GCF_052113745.1 Cryobacterium sp. W22_MBD10_FK3 | reverse complement strand
CCATCGGCGCAAAGAGTCTTAGCTTCCGGGTTCGGAATGTGACCGGGCGTTTCCCTCTTGCTATAGCCGCCGAAACACCTGGTGATGGTGAATCGATTCTATATTTTTAGTTATAGAGCCCTCCTGGGAGGGCGTTTGTTCTCGACCGTACATCGAGAACCACATAGTGGACGCATAGCAGCTTCTTCAAACTGAGTGTTATCAAATTATCGGCTTATTAGTACCGGTCAGCTCCAAGAGTCTTTAGTCCTCTCTTCCACATCCGGCCTATCAACGCAGTAGTCTAGCTGCGAGCCTCTCCCCCTAAGGGATGGAAATCTCATCTCGAAGCCGGCTTCCCGCTTAGATGCTTTCAGCGGTTATCCGTTCCGAACGTAGCTAATCAGCGGTGCTCCTGGCGGAACAACTGACACACCAGAGGTTCGTCCATCCCGGTCCTCTCGTACTAGGGATAGATCTTCTCAAATTTCCTGCGCGCGCAGCGGATAGGGACCGAACTGTCTCACGACGTTCTAAACCCAGCTCGCGTACCGCTTTAATGGGCGAACAGCCCAACCCTTGGGACCTACTCCAGCCCCAGGATGCGACGAGCCGACATCGAGGTGCCAAACCATGCCGTCGATATGGACTCTTGGGCAAGATCAGCCTGTTATCCCCGAGGTACCTTTTATCCGTTGAGCGACAGCGCTTCCACAAGCCACTGCCGGATCACTAGTCCCGACTTTCGTCCCTGCTCGACTTGTCAGTCTTACAGTCAAGCTCCCTTGTGCACTTACACTCGACACCTGATTGCCAACCAGGTTGAGGGAACCTTTGGGCGCCTCCGTTACTTTTTAGGAGGCAACCGCCCCAGTTAAACTACCCACCAGGCACTGTCCCTGAACCGGATCACGGTTCGAAGTTAGGTATCCAATATGACCAGAGTGGTATTTCAACGATGACTCCACCTGAACTAGCGTCCAAGCTTCAAAGTCTCCCACCTATCCTACACAAGCCACACCGAACACCAATACCAAGCTGTAGTAAAGGTCACGGGGTCTTTCCGTCCTGCTGCGCGTAACGAGCATCTTTACTCGTAATGCAATTTCGCCGAGTTCGCGGTTGAGACAGCTGGGAAGTCGTTACGCCATTCGTGCAGGTCGGAACTTACCCGACAAGGAATTTCGCTACCTTAGGATGGTTATAGTTACCACCGCCGTTTACTGGGGCTTAAATTCTCAGCTTCGCCTTGCGGCTAACCGTTCCTCTTAACCTTCCAGCACCGGGCAGGCGTCAGTCCGTATACATCGTCTTGCGACTTGGCACGGACCTGTGTTTTTAGTAAACAGTCGCTTCCCACTGGTCTCTGCGGCCTTCGAACGCTCCAGGAGTAAATCCCTTCACGCCTCAGGCCCCCCTTCTCCCGAAGTTACGGGGGCATTTTGCCGAGTTCCTTAACCACGATTCTCTCGATCTCCTTAGTATTCTCTACCTGATCACCTGAGTCGGTTTGGGGTACGGGTGACTAAAACCTCGCGTCGATGCTTTTCTTGGCAGCATAGGATCACTGATTTCACCCTTACGGGCTACCCATCGGGTCTCAGGCT
>NZ_JBGQOH010000041.1:0-1836 GCF_052113745.1 Cryobacterium sp. W22_MBD10_FK3 | reverse complement strand
CATGAACGACGGATTTGCCTATCGTTCGCCCTACATCCTTAGACCGGGACAACCATCGCCCGGCTCAGCTACCTTCCTGCGTCACACCTGTTAATACGCTAACCGCACCAGCATAGGGTCGCACGCTAGGCCTCACGCTTCACCCCGAAGGGATCCATCTAGAGGATTCAGATGCTTAGCATTACTGGATTAGCTTGGACGGTTTTTCATCAGTACGGGAATATAAACCCGTTGTCCATCGACTACGCCTGTCGGCCTCGCCTTAGGTCCCGACTTACCCAGGGCGGATTAGCCTGGCCCTGGAAACCTTGATCTTTCGGAGGACGGGTTTCTCACCCGTCTTTCGCTACTCATGCCTGCATTCTCACTCGTGTAGCCTCCACGGCTGGTTTACACCGCCGCTTCGCTGGCCACACGACGCTCTCCTACCCATCAACACGGCTGAACCAACACCACAAGGGTGCGGCTTACCAAAAATATCAATGCCACAACTTCGGTGGCGTGCTTGAGCCCCGTTACATTGTCGGCGCGGAATCACTTGACCAGTGAGCTATTACGCACTCTTTCAAGGGTGGCTGCTTCTAAGCCAACCTCCTGGTTGTCTATGCAACTCCACATCCTTTCCCACTTAGCACGCGCTTTGGGACCTTAGATGGTGGTCTGGGTTGTTTCCCTCTCGACGATGAAGCTTATCCCCCACCGTCTCACTGCTGCGCTCTCACTTACCGGCATTCGGAGTTTGGCTAACGTCAGTAACCTTTTAGGGCCCATCGGCTATCCAGTAGCTCTACCTCCGGCAAGAAACACGCAACGCTGCACCTAAATGCATTTCGGAGAGAACCAGCTATCACGAAGTTTGATTGGCCTTTCACCCCTATCCACAGCTCATCCCCTCCATTTTCAACTGAAGTGGGTTCGGTCCTCCACGACGTCTTACCGTCGCTTCAACCTGGCCATGGATAGATCACTTCGCTTCGGGTCTAGGACATGCGACTGAATCGCCCTATTCAGACTCGCTTTCGCTACGCATTCCCCTCTCGGGTTAAGCTCGCCACATATCACTAACTCGCAGGCTCATTCTTCAAAAGGCACGCTGTCACACCAACAAAGGGTGCTCCAACGGTTTGTAAGCAAACGGTTTCAGGTACTATTTCACTCCCCTCCCGGGGTACTTTTCACCTTTCCCTCACGGTACTTGTTCACTATCGGTCATGTAGGAGTATTTAGGCTTATCAGGTGGTCCTGACAGATTCACACGGGATTTCTCGGGCCCCGTGCTACTTGGGATACTCTTCGGGCGATTGCTGCATTTCGACTACGGGGTTCGCACCCTCTATGACCAGGCTTTCAATCCTGTTCGTCTATACAACGTTCTAACCCTCACTGTTCGGCAGAATCAGCAGAAAAGTCCCGCAACCCCGACCATGCAACGCCTGCCGGCTATCACACATGATCGGTTTAGCCTCTTCCGGGTTCGCTCGCCACTACTAACGGAATCACTATTGTTTTCTCTTCCTGTGGGTACTGAGATGTTTCACTTCCCCACGTTCCCTCTACCCGCCCTATATATTCAGGCGGGAGTCACCAGGTCACCTTGCGGGCCTGGCGGGGTTTCCCCATTCGGACATCCTCGGATCACAGTTCGTTTATCAACTCCCCGAGGCTTATCGCAGATTACTACGTCCTTCTTCGGCTCTACATGCCAAGGCATTCACCGTTTGCTCTTGAAAATTTGAAATCACATGAGTTTGAATCGATTAAGTGCCGCGAATAAATTCGCGACCGAAATTGACCAATGATCACACACTCAAAGAGTGTGTTGATCTTTGTAATTTG
>NZ_JBGQOH010000040.1:0-1888 GCF_052113745.1 Cryobacterium sp. W22_MBD10_FK3 | reverse complement strand
GTTCAACTGTTCTGTTTCTGTATCAATGTCAATGTTCCACCCATGAGCGCCATCGAAGAACATTCGTCTTCGTATGACTTGGCAGTGTTACTCCGCTGTATACAGACGGCACTGCTGTGCTCCTTAGAAAGGAGGTGATCCAGCCGCACCTTCCGGTACGGCTACCTTGTTACGACTTAGTCCTAATCACCGATCCCACCTTCGACAGCTCCATCCCTTGCGGGTTTGGCCACTGGCTTCGGGTGTTACCGACTTTCATGACTTGACGGGCGGTGTGTACAAGGCCCGGGAACGTATTCACCGCAGCGTTGCTGATCTGCGATTACTAGCGACTCCGACTTCATGAGGTCGAGTTGCAGACCTCAATCCGAACTGAGACCGGCTTTTTGGGATTCGCTCCACCTTGCGGTATTGCAGCCCTTTGTACCGGCCATTGTAGCATGCGTGAAGCCCAAGACATAAGGGGCATGATGATTTGACGTCATCCCCACCTTCCTCCGAGTTGACCCCGGCAGTATCCCATGAGTTCCCACCATTACGTGCTGGCAACATAGGACGAGGGTTGCGCTCGTTGCGGGACTTAACCCAACATCTCACGACACGAGCTGACGACAACCATGCACCACCTGTATAGAGACCTTGCGGGGCGACTGTTTCCAGCCGTTTCCTCTATATGTCAAGCCTTGGTAAGGTTCTTCGCGTTGCATCGAATTAATCCGCATGCTCCGCCGCTTGTGCGGGCCCCCGTCAATTCCTTTGAGTTTTAGCCTTGCGGCCGTACTCCCCAGGCGGGGAACTTAATGCGTTAGCTGCGACACGGAGACCGTGGAATGGTCCCCACATCTAGTTCCCAACGTTTACGGCATGGACTACCAGGGTATCTAATCCTGTTCGCTCCCCATGCTTTCGCTCCTCAGCGTCAGTTACGGCCCAGAGATCTGCCTTCGCCATTGGTGTTCCTCCTGATATCTGCGCATTCCACCGCTACACCAGGAATTCCAATCTCCCCTACCGCACTCTAGTCTGCCCGTACCCACTGCAGGCCCGAGGTTGAGCCTCGGGTTTTCACAGCAGACGCGACAAACCGCCTACGAGCTCTTTACGCCCAATAATTCCGGACAACGCTTGCACCCTACGTATTACCGCGGCTGCTGGCACGTAGTTAGCCGGTGCTTTTTCTGCAGGTACCGTCACTTTCGCTTCTTCCCTACTAAAAGAGGTTTACAACCCGAAGGCCGTCGTCCCTCACGCGGCGTTGCTGCATCAGGCTTGCGCCCATTGTGCAATATTCCCCACTGCTGCCTCCCGTAGGAGTCTGGGCCGTGTCTCAGTCCCAGTGTGGCCGGTCACCCTCTCAGGCCGGCTACCCGTCGTCGCCTTGGTGAGCCATTACCTCACCAACTAGCTGATAGGCCGCGAGTCCATCCCAAACCGAAATTCTTTCCAACTCCTAGCCATGCGGCTGAAGCTCGTATCCGGTATTAGACACCGTTTCCAGTGCTTATCCCAGAGTTTGGGGCAGGTTACTCACGTGTTACTCACCCGTTCGCCACTGATCAGAAGGAGCAAGCTCCCCCATCACCGTTCGACTTGCATGTGTTAAGCACGCCGCCAGCGTTCGTCCTGAGCCAGGATCAAACTCTCCGTAAATGTTTAATAGCCTCACCACCGAAGTGATGGGCACATCTAGTGCTGAAAGCCACCGGAATAGGCGAACAATCAGCAAGTTTGAAACTGACAGAACAAATCATTACTGACTTGCTTTGTTGTTTAAATGTTTTCCAAAGGAATCTCTTGGCTCTTCACCGCTAGAAACGGATCCAAACCACGAGGTTTTTGGCATTTGACATTGTGCACGCTGTTGAGTTCTCAAGGATCGGACGCACCC
>NZ_JBGQOH010000039.1:0-2577 GCF_052113745.1 Cryobacterium sp. W22_MBD10_FK3 | reverse complement strand
TAGAACTGCCCGCTGGTGGCCATGAGATCTGCCCACTTCTATTTCTGAACCCCCGCCCGGTTACACGGCGGGAGCCCCTTCCTGGGTTTTGATGACGGTGTCTAGTCGCATCAAAGTCGCCCAGGAAGAGGCCCTGAATGAAGTTTGACGGAGAAATCATGGAAATACTCGCTGCTTACGATCTGACTGGGTCGTTGCGCGCCACAGCCGAGCTCACCGGCTGCTCGCACCATACTGTTGCCCGGCACGTCGCGGCCCGGGACGCCGGCCGGCCGATCGCGGAACCCGCGTTCCGGGGCCGAGTCACGGACCCGTTTATGCCCAAGATCGAGGAATGGGTCGAGAAGTCCCAGGGCAAGATCCGTGCCGACAAGGCTCACGAGAAGCTCCGCGCTTTGGGCTATGACGGGTCGGAGCGATCGACCCGGAGGGCGGTCGCGCAGGTCCGCGCCGCGTTCCGTCTGGGCCAGGTGCGAGTGCACCGGCCGTGGATCACGGAGCCGGGGATGTGGTTGCAATACGACTTCGGCGACGGCCCCGTCATCGACGGCAAGAAGACCGTGTTGTTCGTCGCCTGGCTGGCCTGGGCGCGGTTCCGCATCGTGATCGCGCTGCGCGACCGGACGGCGCCGAGCGTGTTCGCGGCGCTGGATCGCTCCTTCCGGATTCTCGGCGGAGCACCGACCTACGTCCTCACAGACAACGAGAAGACCGTCACCGTCTCGCACGTTGCGGGCGTTCCGGTGCGGAACCCGCAGACGGTCGAGTTCGCCCGGCACTACGGCGTGACCGTGTTGACTTGCCAGCCCGCGGATCCGGCCTCCAAGGGTGGGGTGGAGTCGTCGGTGAAGCTCGCCAAGGCTGACATCGTGCCCAAAGACACCAACCTTCGGGCCGAATACGCCTCGTTCGCTGAGGTGGAAGCGGCCTGCGAGGCGTTCATGATCGAGGTCAACAACCGCGAGCACCGCGCCACCAAGCGCAAGCCCGCGGTGATGCTCGAGGAGGAACGACCCCGGCTGCACCGGGTCCCCGACACCGCGCACACCGTCGCGCTGGGCCTGACCCGCATGGTTCCGGAGAACACGCCGATGGTCACGTTTGAGACCGGCCAGTACTCCGTCCCGGCGCACTTGCTCGGCGCGCGGGTGTTCGTCCGCAGCCACGGCGTTGGGGCCGACGAGCAGGTCGTCATCGTCCACGTCGGCAGCGACGGACCCGTCGAAGTCGCCCGGCACCACCGCGCCCGCCCCGGCAGCCCCCGCATCGACGACGCCCACTTCTCGGGCCGCAAGGAGAAGATCCCGGGCGACTACACGATCACCCCGCGCAGCACCGCCGAGACCGAGTTCCTGGCCATCGGCGCCGGCGCGCACGCCTGGTTGCTCGAGGCCGCTGCGGTCGGCACCGCGCGGATGAACGTGAAGATGGCCGAGGCGGTGGCGCTGGCCAAGATCAGTGGCACGGCCCGAGTCGACGAGGCCCTCGGCCAGGCTGCCACCTATGGTCGTTTCGCGACCGGCGACCTCGCCTCCCTGCTCAGCGCCGGAGGCGTTCGACCGCCGGCCCGGTCGGCGACGGAGACCAGTTCGCTAGCACAGGGCACCGCCGGGTGGGCAGCCATCGGACAGGCCACCGAGGACGAGTTGGAGCAGAGCGCATGAGCGTCACACAGACCGCCGCACCCGCGCTGCCAGCGGACTTAGAGGCGTTGATGCGGCAGCTGAAGATGCCCTACGCCCGCGCCCTGGCCCCGGAGCTCATCGCGACCGCCCGGGCGCAACGATGGGAACCCGCCGAGATCATCAAGGCCCTGTTCGTCGAGGAAGTCACCGGCCGGTCCCGGTCGATGCTCGCGACCCGGCGCCGCGCGGCAGGGTTCCCGACGGGGAAGACGTTCGATACCTGGGACGAGACGGTCTCCTCGATCCCAGTGCCCACCCAGCAGGCCTTGCGGACGTTGGAATGGATAGGCCGGAAGGAGAACGTCGTCGTTTGCGGCCCGTCAGGGACCGGGAAGACGTTCTTCCTCGAGGCCCTCGGCCAGCAAGTCGTCGAGGCCGGCATGCGGGTCGCGTGGTTCCGCCTCGAAGACCTCGGCGCCCTCGTCCGCGCACACCGCGCCGACGACTCCGTCGGCCGGGTCGTCGCCCGGATCCTGCGCTCCGATTTGATCGTGATCGACGACATCGGCCTTCTCGAAGTGGGCGCTGACGCGGCCGAGGGTCTCTATCGACTCGTCGATGCCGCTTACGAGAAACGGTCCATCGCGATCTCGTCGAACCTGCACCCCGCGGGGTTCGACGAGCTCATGCCCAAGACCCTCGCGACGGCGACCGTTGACCGGCTCCTGCACCACGCCCACGTCTGCCAAACCTCGGGCGACTCGATCCGCCTCACCCAGGCCCTCGCCGGGAAGGGCGTCACGAAGATGAGTTAGACCACCAACGACCGCGAATGGCCAACGCCACCAACACCCAGGTGGGCAGATCTGTTGGCCATGAGTGGGCAGTTTCCATGGCCACCAGCGGGCAATTCTGCTGGCCGCCTACGGGCAGTTCCTAATGGCCATTGACA
>NZ_JBGQOH010000038.1:0-3073 GCF_052113745.1 Cryobacterium sp. W22_MBD10_FK3 | reverse complement strand
GGGGGGGGTGGGGGGGGGGGTGTGGGGGGGGTTGTTGGGGTTTTTGGTGGGGGGGTGGGGTGGTGGATGGGGGTTTGGGGGGGGTGTTTTCTGGGCCCCCCGTGGCCGTCTTTTCCCTCCCCCGCGATGGGTGGTGGTGGTGCTGCGGTGTTACTCGCCGACGCCGACGGGCTCGGCGGCCACATTGGCCGAGGTGGCCTCGGCATCGGTGGCCAGGTTCAGGCGCAGGCTGGCGCCGAGGGTGGTGTCCACGTTCGTCCAGTACTGGATGGCGCGTTCCTTGACCTCGGGGCGCGTCACGCCGCCGACGGCACCGGTGATGGTGTCGAGAAAGCGGGCCTTGGCCGCGTCGTCGAAGACGTCGCGGTAGAGCGTGCCGGCCTGGCCGAAGTCGCTGTCCTCCGAGCGCAGGGCGGCGGCGCTGCGCACCAGCGCACCGTCGCTCTCCCAGGTGCCGTCGCCCGCGAGGGCCTCGTCGGCGACGGGGCCGCCGAGCGAGTTCGGCGCGTAGACCGGGGCGCTGGCGTCGTTGAAGTGATACCGGGCGGCACCATCCTGCGAGTAGTTGTTCACCGGCGAGATCGGTGCGTTCACCGGCAGCTGGTTGTAGTTGGTGCCCACGCGGTAGCGCTGCGCATCCGGGTAGGAGAAGATGCGCGCCATCAGCATCTTGTCGGGGCTGGCCGCGATGCCGGGAACCAGGTTGGCCGGCGAGAACGCGGCCTGCTCGATCTCGGCGAAGAAGTTGCCCGGGTTGCGGTTGAGGGTGTGCGTGCCCACCTTGATCAGGGGGAAGTCACTGTGCGGCCACACCTTGGTGAGGTCGAACGGGTTGAACCTGTAGGTCTTGCCCTCTTCGTAGGGCATGACCTGCACGTGCACGTCCCAGGACGGGAAGTCGCCGGCGTCGATGGCCTCGTAGAGGTCGCGGCGGTAGTAGTCGGCGTCAGCGCCGGCGATGAGCTCGGCCTCGGCGCCTTCCATCTCGATGTTGCCCTGGTTGGAGGTGAAGTGGTACTTCACCCAGAAGCGCTCACCGGCAGCGTTGATCCACTGGTAAGTGTGCGAGCCGAAGCCGGGCATGGTGCGCCAGGAGCGCGGCAGGCCGCGGTCGCCCATCAGGTAGGTCACCTGGTGCGCGGATTCGGGCGAGAGAGTCCAGAAGTCCCACTGCATGTTCGCGTCGCGGAGGCCGGAGCCCGGCAGGCGCTTCTGCGAGTGGATGAAGTCGGGGAACTTGATGCCGTCGCGGATGAAGAACACCGGGGTGTTGTTGCCGACGATGTCGTAGTTGCCCTCGGTCGTGTAGAACTTCACCGAGAAGCCGCGCACGTCGCGCCAGGTGTCGGGGCTGCCCTGTTCGCCGGCCACGCTGGAGAAGCGCTGCAGGGTGTCGGTGCGGGCGCCGGGCTGGAACAGGGCCGCCCGGGTGTACGCGGAAACGTCGCCGGTGACCTCGAACACGCCGTGCGCTCCGCCGCCCTTGGCGTGCACGATGCGCTCCGGGATGCGCTCGCGGTTGAACTGGGCGAGCTTCTCGACCAGGTAGCGGTCGTGCAGGGCGGTGACGCCCTCGCTGCCGGCGGTGAGGGAGTGCTCGTCGCTCGGAACCGGGGTTCCGGTCTGGGTGGTGGTGGGGGGCAGTGTTGTCATGGTGCTCCTTTGTGTCGTGTGCAGGTCGTTCATGTCGTTACAGATCTGTGGATGCGGTGCCGGACTGGCAGTTCGGGCAGAGGCCCCAGAAGGTCACCTCGGCGGTCTGCACGATGAAGCCGGCGGAATCGCTGGGCGTGAGGCAGGGGGCCTCCCCCACGACGCACTCGACGTCGGTCACCGAGCGGCAGCCCGTGCAGATGAGGTGATGGTGGTTGTCGCCCACTCGCCGTTCGAACAGCGCGGCAGAGCCGGCCGGTTCGATACGGCGCACCAGGCCGGCGGTGGTGAACGCGCCGAGCACGCCGTAGACCGCCTGCAGGCTGGTGCCGGGGAGGCCGGCACTCACCGTTTCGAAGAGCTGCTCGGCGGTCGCGTGACCCGAATCGCCCAGACTGGTGAGCACGGCGAGCCGAGGGGCGGTGACCTTGAGCCCGGCGGCGCGGATCACGGAGGCGAAGCTGTGCTCCGGGGTGATCTCGGTGGATGCGGCCATGCCTCACGGTAGCAGTTGTTTTGAACTCCTCAAAACAAGACACGCCGGCCCGGCCGGGTCACAGGCCCGGCGGCACCCGGTCCTGCCAGCGCAGCTTCCGCTCCAGCTGCGCGCCGAGGGCGAGCAGGGTGGCCTCGCCGCCGGGCCGGCCGATCAGCTGCACGCCCATCGGCAGGCCGGCGGCGGACTGCGCCACGGGCAGCACGATCGCGGGCAGGCCCGAGACGTTGATCATCGAGGTGAACGGGGTGTACTGCACCTGCTGAGCGAAGTTCCGTTCGCCGTCGTGGGCGTCGTACCAGCCCACGGGCCGCGGGGTGAGCGCCAGTGCCGGGGTGAGCACGGCGTCGAAGCGGGCCAGCTGGCGGATGAGCGAGCGCTCGTACGCGGCCAGCGTCGACAACGCCTCGGCCACGGCGCGGCCGCTCAGCTCGCGGCCGCGGTGCATCAGCCACCGGGTGAGCGGCTCGAGCAGGGCCTCCTGCTCCGGGGTCTCGGCGGGGATCCGGGCGGCGCTCAGTTGCCACAGCGCCCGGAACGCCGGCGCGTAGCTCGGGTCGGGCTCCAGCGCGGTCTGCTCGAGGCCGTGCCCCATCGCGGCAAAACCGTCCACGGCCACATCGAGCGCCGCCAGCGCCTCGGGCGCCAGGCTGATCTCGTAGGCATCGTCCCAGGCCGAGGTGGTCATCACGCCGAGCTGGTAGCGACCCTCACCGCGGATGGCGGCGCCGAGCAGCTGCTCGTCTCCCCCGGGCGCCCGCACCGAGAACGGATGCTCCGGCCGGCCGCCGCCCGGCGCGACCATGGCGTCCAGCAGCAGGGCGGCATCCGCCACCGTGCGGGCCAACGGGCCGGCCACCGGCAGGCCGCCGGGCACGTCGAGGCCGCCGGCCGCCGGCACCCGGCCGCGGGACGGCTTCACCC
>NZ_JBGQOH010000037.1:0-10205 GCF_052113745.1 Cryobacterium sp. W22_MBD10_FK3 | reverse complement strand
TCGTCATCGTCCGAAGCCGGCGGTGGTGCCACATCAGGGCTACTCATGCTGAGATCGTCTCACCTACCACCGACATTCAAGACGCGGGCGGGTCAACGCAGAATTTCCACCATCAGCACCCAGGCACCCAGGCATCCAGCATTGAGCCGGCCACGGTCAGGACCAGTCCCGCCGCCACCCAGTACAGAGACCAGTCCGCGTCGGCGAGCAACAGGACGGCTCCGATGAAGACCGACCAGCCAGCGCAGCCGCCGCGCCGGCCATCGCCACCGCGAACTCGGACCACCCGGCCGTGACGGCTTCAGTCATGCGCACACGATAGCGCGGCGCCATCCCGGTGACCGGACTCGGGACGAATGACCCCCGTTCGACCAGCGGGTTGACAGCCACTGGTCCTACGCTGGTCTCATGAGAAGGCGCACCGGGGAACCGATCTACAGCACGGCGATCACTGCAGGACGCACGGTCTTCGGGTTATTCAGGTTACGGCCGTCGGTGACCGGCCTCACCAATCTGCCCGATGCCGGCGGCGCCGTCCTCGCCATCACGCACTTCGGTTACGCAGACTTCGCCCTGGTGGAGTGGATGACCTGGCGAAAGAACCGCAGGCACATCCGCTTCATGGCAAAGAAAGGCGCCTTCGACAAGCCGGTCGTCGGCTGGTTGCTGCGCGGAATGCGGCACATCAACGTCGACATGACGGCCGGCGCCCAGGCGTACGCCGATGCGGTTCGGGCGCTGAGCGCCGGCGAACTCGTGGGCGTCTTCCCGGAGGGCGGCGTGAACGCGTCCTTCACGGTGCGCGACCTGAAGACAGGTGCGGCACGGATGGCCAAGGAGGCCGACGTGCCCATCATTCCCATCGCCGTGTGGGGTGGCCACCGGCTGCTCACCAAGAACCACAAGCCCTCGCTGGGGGAGGCCTATCGCACGCCGATCTCCTTCGCGGTGGGCGCACCGGTGCATGTGGGCGCCGAGGATGACCCGCAACAGGTCACCGACACGCTGCACGGCCTGCTCCAGGAGCTCGTCGACGGCCTGCAGACGCGCTACCCGGAGCCGGGAGCCGGCCGCTGGTGGCAGCCCGCCCACCTGGGTGGAACCGCGCCGACCCCGGCCGAGGCCGCCGCGACGGAAGCCGAACGTCAACGTCGTAAGGCAGCGGCACGGGCCGCCGAGTCCCCGGCTGTTTAGACCGGTAGCGCCCCGGCGCCCAGGACAACCGGGCCGGATTGACTACAGAGTCTCGCCCAGCGCCCGGTAGTGGCGCTCGTGATAGATCAGCGCCTCGTCATCGTGACCGAGCCCGCCGCCCTCGACCTGCACGACCACAACCGCCGCGTTGTGCACGGTGACCCGTTCCACGATCCGCCCCACCATCCAGGACGTCACATTGTTCAGAACGGGCAACCCGTACGGCCCCACCCGCCAGTGGTCTCCGACGAATCGCTCGGTGTTCGGCCCGGCCAGGCGCTCGGCCAGGGTGCGGTTGCGCAGGCCGAGCAGGTGGATGACGACCCGGTCGGTCTCCGAAATGGCCGGCCAGGAGCTGGCCGACTTCGCCATGTTGAAGGTCGCCAGCGGCGGCACCGCCGACATCGAGGCCAGGGACGTTGCGGTGAACCCGACGGGCCGGCCCTCTGTGTCCAGCGCGGTGACGACGGCGACCCCGGCGGCGTGACGGCGGAACGCGTTCTTGAACGCGGCCAGGTCGCCCGGCGCATGCGGGTCGGTGTCAAGGGCCGGCGGCTGGGGGAGTGCTGCCGGTGCGGCGGGGCGTTCAGTCATAGTGGTGCCAATCGTTTCACCAACCAGCCTATTCCCGTGTGCCTGCCGTTCTTGGATAAGCTGAGATGACATGATCCAGACGATTGACCTTCGAGGAACGCGGCCTGCTCCGGCCGAACTTTTGGCCTCAGTGCCCCGGGCGCTCACCAGCGTCACCGTCGCGAGTGACGTCGCCGCCGAACTGATCGACGACGTTCGCGCCCGCGGCGAACTGGCCCTGCTCGACCAGGCCGAGAAACTCGACCGGGTGCGCCCGGAGTTCGTGCGCGTGCCGGCCTCCCACGTCGACGAGGCCCTCGCTGCCCTCGACCCGGATGTCCGCATCGCGATCGAAGAGACCATCCGCCGGGTGCGCCTGGCCAGCACCGCGCAGGTGCCGCCGCAGGTCACCACAGTGATCGCCGAGGGCGCCGAGATCGTGCAGCGCTGGCGCCCCGTGCAGCGGGTCGGTCTGTACGTTCCGGGCGGCAAGGCCGTCTATCCGTCCAGCGTGGTCATGAACGTCGTTCCGGCCCAGGTCGCCGGGGTCACGTCGATCGCGCTGGCCTCTCCGCCACAAAGCCACTTCGACGGCCGGGTGCACCCCACGATCCTGGCCGTCGCGGGTCTCCTCGGCGTCGACGAGATCTACGCCATGGGCGGTGCCGGCGCCGTCGGCGCGTTCGCCTACGGTGTGCCCGGCCTGGGCCTGGACCCCGTGCAGCTGGTGACCGGCCCCGGCAACGTCTACGTCGCCGCGGCAAAGCGACTCGTGCGTGGTGTGACCGGGATCGACTCGGAGGCCGGTCCCACCGACATCCTCGTGATCGCCGACGCCGACGCCGACCCTGCCTACGTCGCCGCCGACCTGGTCAGCCAGGCCGAACACGACGAGCTCGCGGCCGCCGTGCTTGTCACCGACTCCGCCGAGCTCGCCGCCGCCGTCGAGGCCCTCCTCGACGAACTGGCGACCACCACCACGCACTCGGAACGGGTCACGGCGTCGCTCGGCGGCACCCAGTCGGCCATCGTTCTGGTCGACGACCTCGACCAGGCCGCGGCCTTCAGCAACGCCTTCGGCCCCGAGCACCTGGAGATCCAGACCGAGGACCCCGACGCCGTGCTGCGGCAGATCGACAACGCCGGCGCGATCTTCCTCGGCCCGTACGCCCCGGTGAGCCTGGGCGACTACGCCGCAGGCTCCAACCACGTGCTTCCCACCGGCGGTCAGGCGCGGTTCTCCGCGGCGCTCGGCGCGTACACCTTCCTGCGCCCGCAGCAGGTGGTGCGCTACACCCGCGGCGGTCTCGCCGGCGTCGCCGACCACATCCTGGCCCTCTCCGCAGCCGAGGCGCTGCCGGCCCACGGCGACGCCGTGAGCGCGCGATTCGCGCCGGATGCGGCGCGGTAAGCTTTCGGCACCATGTATTGCCCGTTCTGTCGCCACCCTGATTCCCGTGTCATCGACTCACGCACCAGTGACGACGGACTCTCGATCCGCCGCCGCCGCCAGTGCCCCGAGTGCGGTCGCCGGTTCAGCACCACCGAGACAGCCAGCCTGAACATCATCAAGCGCAGCGGCGTCGTGGAGCCGTTCAGCCGGGAGAAGATCGTCGCCGGTGTGCGCAAGGCCTGTCAGGGGCGCCCGGTCACCGACTCCGACCTCGCCATGCTCGCTCAGAAGGTCGAGGAGACGATCCGGCAGACCGGAGCGTCTCAGATCGAGGCCAACGACATCGGCCTGGCCATCCTGGCCCCGCTGCGCGACCTCGACGAGGTGGCCTACCTGCGCTTCGCCAGCGTGTACCAGGCGTTCGATTCGCTGGACGACTTCGAGAGCGCCATCGCCCAACTGCGCACCGAACACGTCGCCGCCACGCCGGAACCCGACTCCGAACCGGAACAGTGAACGTGTACCCCACCCTCTTCAAGCTGGTGCTCACCCGGATCGACCCCGAGCAGGCGCACCACCTGGCCTTCGAGGTCATCCGGTGGTTGCCGCGCCTGGGCCTGGGGCCCGCGCTGCACAGGTTCACCCGACCGCGCACCGACATCGGGGTCGACACCCTCGGCCTGCACTTCGATTCGCCGTTCGGCGTCGCGGCCGGGTTCGACAAAGACGGCCACGCCGTGATCGGTCTGGGCAGGCTCGGCTTCGGGCACGTCGAGGTCGGCACGCTCACCGCAATCGCCCAACCCGGCAACCCCAAGCCGCGGCTGTTCCGGCTCATCCCCGACCGGGCCGTGGTCAACCGGATGGGCTTCAACAACGGTGGAGCCGAGGCTGCGGTCGCCCGCCTGCGCCAGGTGCGCGCCACTGTCAACCGCCCGGTCCTGGGTATCAACATCGGCAAGAGCCGGGTCACCGCCGTTGAAGACGCCACGGCCGACTACCTGGTCAGCACCGTCGCCCTGGCCCCCATCGCGGACTACCTGGTGGTCAACGTGAGCTCACCCAACACTCCGGGGTTGCGCGGCCTGCAGGAACTCGACCAGCTCGCGCCGCTGTTGCGGGCGGTGCAGGACAAGGCCGGCGGCACCCCGCTGCTGGTGAAGATCGCACCGGACCTCACCGACGACGAGGTGACCCGCATCGCCGGCCTGACGGTGGAGCTGGGCCTGGACGGCATCATCGCCACCAACACCACCATCTCCAGGGACAACCTGCTGACCGACCCGGCCGTCGTCTCGGCTGCCGGCGCGGGCGGGCTCTCCGGCGCCCCGCTGAACGACCGTTCGCTCGCCGTCCTGCGTCTGATCAGAGCCTGTGTGCCCGCGGACCTGTGCGTCATCTCGGTCGGTGGGGTGGAGACGGCCGAGCAGGTCGCCGAGCGACTCGCTGCCGGGGCAACCCTGGTGCAGGGCTACACGGGTTTCCTGTACCGCGGTCCGCTGTGGGCCCGCCAGGTCAATCGTGGTCTCGACATGCTGCTCGCCGGTCGCGGTGTCGCCGGTCGAAAGCCGATCCTCTCCTAAGCCAGCCACGGCCGGCCCGCCTGACCACGTCAGTCCGTGGGGCCGGGCAGTCCTGGATCGGTGATCAGTCCGAGATCGGCCAACTGGGCGGCCAGGCTCGCGCCGTCGGGTCCGTAGACCCAGAGCGCGTCCGGCTTGGCCTCGGCGGCGTCCTTGGCGCGACGGCCGGCCAGCACGGCCTCACTCGGTGACAGCCGACGGATGGCGACGGCCGCGACGCTGTCGGGGAAGTCCTGCTGGAACTCGCTGTAGATCGCCTCGTCGTGCTGCCCGTCGTCGCCGATCAGGATCCACTTCATCTCGGGGAATTCCTGCGCGAGCCGGCGCAGGTTCTCGCGCTTGTGCTCCTTGCCGCTGCGGAACAATCTGTCGTGGGTGGGTCCCCAGTCCGTGAGCAGCAACGCCCCGGCGGGGTAGAGGTTGCGGGAGAGAAACCGGCTGAGCGTCGGTGCGACGTTCCAGGCACCGGTGGAGAGGTAGATGACTGGAGCCCCCGGCGTCGCGTCGGCGAGGCGATCCAGCAGCACGGCCATTCCCGGCGTGGGGACGCGAGCGTGCTCGTCGAGGACGAAGGTGTTCCAGGCGGCCAGCAGCGGGCGGGGGAGAGTCGTGACCATCACGGTGTCGTCGACGTCGGAGATGACGCCCGTGCGCACGTCGGGGGCCACGATGAAGACCGGCGCCTCGACGCTGCCGGAGGCGTGCGTGTGCAGCCGGGCGGTATGCCAGCCCGGCTCCAGGTTGACCTGCATGACGGTGTCGACGACGCCGCCGCGGTCGGCCTGCACCCGGTGGGCCTTGCCCCCGATGTCGATGGTGACGGTGACGTCGTTGACCGGAACGCTTGTGAAGCTGCGCCAGCCCCGGATGCTCGCATCGCGGCCGACGTTCCGCCGCGGCTTGCGGGTGCGAGCGCCGGGCTTGGCCGGCTTTGCTAGCAACACCCGGCACAGGATCCGCACTCGTTCGGTCGTACCGTAACCCGTGTATGGGATGACGACAGGCAGATGCCCTCGTCGACGGGCGAACTTCTCCCGCTTGTCATGAAGCCAATCCTCGATTCGCGCCGCTCGGTGCATGAGGCGCGCAGGGTCCAGGGGCAGGGCGGGCGTGGCGGGGGACTTTGACACACCTCAGTCTCTCATGCGGCCGACCGCACCCGTGGACGGGGGGAGCGCGGGGATGCGCCGACCCGACTCGCCCGGGCCCCGGGCGTCCGCTCCGTTTGGGGGGTGCCGTCTGTGCCTCGGTGTCGGCCGTGCCGTCTAAGATTGTGACGTATATTCAAGGAGGACACGTGGCGCTGATCGACCTATTCGGTGAAGACTCGCTTGCCCAGGGCAGGCAGATTCGCACCGAACCCATCCAACAGCGCAGCGCGGCCAGGCTGACCGCACTTCTCGACGCTGCCGCTGAGGTCGTCGACGAGGTCGGATTCGACCGGATCACCACCGCCATGGTCGCCGAGCGGGCCGGCGCCTCGATCGGCACGGTCTACCGCTACTACCCCGATCGAGTTGCCGTTCTCGAGGGCCTGCGAGAACGTGCGGTGCTGCGATTCAGGCAGCGTGTCGCCGAGTCCCTCAAGGACACGCAGCCGAGCACCTGGTGGGAAGCCGTCGACTGCGGGATCTCGGCCTTCGTCGAGCTGTACCGCGCCGAACCCGGGTTCCGCATCCTGCACTTCGCCGATCGGGAACGCGCACAGTCCAGCACGCCTGACCAGCTGGATTCAGGGTTCTTTGCCAATCAGATCGCCGGTGTCCTGTCCGAGGAATTCGGCTTGACCGGTGGCCCCGACCTGATCTTCCGGCTCGAAGTCGCCGTCGAAATGGCCGACTCCCTGCTCTCGCGTGCCTTCACCTGGAACAGCCAGGGAGATGAGCGTTTCATTGCCGAGTGCCGCCGCATCATGCACGACTACCTCGTCGGGTATTACGGTCCAGACGCCTAAATCGGGACCTTCGCCCCTGGCGATCCTGGCGTACGGGGCAATCCGCTTTGGATCTGGCTCCGAAGGATGATTGGCTAGTCTTCCGTACTCGCCCGCTCCGTGATCCCCGCCGTCGGGGAGTGCGGGGCGCCGAGCCCGCTTCGAGGATTGAGCCCAGCCATGATCGAGTTCCGTTCAGTCAGCAAACGATTCCCTGACGGCACGCTGGCCGTCGAGGACTTCAGTCTCGTGTTGCCCTCCCACCAGACCACCGTGCTGGTCGGATCCTCCGGATCGGGTAAGACCACCCTGTTGCGAATGATCAACCGCATGGTCGATCCGACCAGCGGGTCGGTCGCAATCGATGGTGAAGACATCGCAACGCTGCCGCCGGTTAAGTTGCGCCGCGGAATCGGATACGTCATGCAGAACTCCGGGTTGCTCCCGCATCGCACGGTCATCGACAACGTGGCCACGGTTCCGTTGCTGCGCGGCACCCCGAAGCGGCAGGCCAGAGCGGATGCCCTGGCGTTGCTCGACACCGTCGGCCTGGACCGTGCGCTGGCCGACCGATACCCGAGCCAGCTCTCCGGGGGCCAGCAGCAACGCGTCGGTGTGGCCAGGGGGCTTGCCGTCAACCCGAACATCCTGCTGATGGACGAACCGTTCGGGGCCGTTGACCCGATCGTGCGCGCGGAACTCCAGCAGGAGCTGGTGCGACTGCAGAAAGAGCTGGACAAGACCGTTGTCTTCGTCACCCACGACATCGAAGAGGCCTTCCTGCTGGGCGACCAGATCGTCATTCTGCGTGAGGGGGGCCGCATCGCCCAGGTCGGGTCGCCGGTCGATCTGTTGGCGCGCCCAGCCGACGACTTCGTCGCCAGCTTCGTCGGCGCTGACCGCGGTCGCCGGGCACTGCATGTGGAGCGCCACGGCGACGAGGATGTGGTCGTCGACAGCGACGGACGCCTGGCCGGGGTGCTGAACGGGGGAGCGGCCTCGGCAGCGGGCACTCCACGGGGCCCGGCCGGCCGCGACGCGGTGGGATCCGCGACGGGCACCGAAGGCGACCGATGACCTGGGTGCTGGCCAACCTCGGCCTGATCTGGGCGCGCACCCTGGACCACGTGGTCCTGAGCCTGCCGCCGATCGTGCTCTGCTTCGTGATCGCACTCCCGTTGGGCTGGTTGGCGCGGCGTTACAGGATCAGCAGGGGAATCATCCTCACCGCCGCCGGCCTGCTCTACGCTGTGCCCTCCCTTCCCCTCATCTTTGTGCTGCCGGCCGTGATCGGTACCGGGCTGCTGTCGCCGGTGAACGTGATCGTCGCCCTCACTCTCTACGGCATCGCCCTCATGGTTCGGGTGGTGTCCGACGGTCTCGATTCCGTGGATGCCGACGTGCGCCAATCCGCCTCCGCTGTGGGCTATTCGACATGGTCGCGGTTCTGGCAGGTGGAACTGCCGCTGTCCGGCCCGGTGCTGCTAGCCGGCATGCGGGTCGTTGTGGTCAGCACCGTGAGCCTGGTCACCGTGGGCGCGGTCGTCGGCGTGCAGAGCCTCGGCAGCCTGTTCACCGACGGCTTCCAGCGCGGGATTCAGGCCGAGATCATCGCCGGCCTGGTAACCACGGTGGGCCTGGCCCTGCTCCTCGACGGAGCGCTGGTCCTTGCCGGCCGGGTGCTGATGCCCTGGACCCGCCGAGGGGCCGGCACCAAACGATCCGCAGCCGTGGAGGTGACGGCGGCATGAACCTCTTCGCCAGCGCCATCGACTGGATTCTCGACCCGGCCAACTACGTGGGCCTGAACGCGATCCCGTTGCGCCTCGCCCAGCACCTTCTCTTCACCCTGGTCACCCTGGTGATCGCGTCGGCGATCGCGATTCCGCTTGGCTACCTGATCGGCCACACCGGCCGCGGTCGTTCCCTGGCGGTCATGACCTCGGGGGGACTGCGGGCCATCCCGACGCTGGGTCTGCTCACCCTGGTCGCCCTCTGGGTCGGCATCGGCGTCGTGGCACCATACGTGGCGTTGACCGTGCTGGCCATCCCGCCGATTCTGGCCGGCGCGTACACCGGATTCGAGGCCATCGACCGGCGCACCGTCGACGCTGCGCGTGCGGTGGGGATGTCTGAGCTGCAGATCGTGCGCAAGGTGGAGGTCCCGCTTGGCCTCCCGCTCCTGATCGGCGGATTGCGCTCGGCCACCTTGCAGGTCATCGCGACCGCCACGCTCGCGGCCTACGTGGCCGATATCGGTCTGGGCCGCTACCTGTTTTCCGGGTTGAAGAACCGCGACTATGCCGAGATGCTGGGCGGGTCTATTCTCGTGATCCTGTTGGCGCTTGTGCTGGAGGGAATCTTTGCGCTCATCCAGCGGTTTGTCGTACCACGGGGTGTTTCCGGCCGTGCCGGACCCGGGTCCGGGAAGGCCGGCCGGCCCAGCATCTCCGCGAATCTCCCCGAACGCTCCACAGCAATTCGGTGACACCACTACCGAACCATCGGTACCTGAGGAAGGACAACAGCATGTTCACAATCACAAGAGGCCGGCTCGCGCTTGTCAGCGCGGTCGCGGTTGGGGCAGTCGTAGCCCTTGCAGGGTGTGCGTCCGGCGATCCGCTGGACGAAGGAAATAGCAGCTCGGGCGACACCGACACCCTCGTGGTGGGCTCGCAGGACTACTACTCCAACGAGATCATCGCCGAGATCTATGCCCAGGCCCTGGAAGACGGCGGCTACACAGTCGACCGTCAGTTCCGGATCGGCCAGCGCGAGGCATACCTGCCCGAGATCGAAGGCGGCTCCATCGATGTCTTCCCCGAATACACGGGCAGCCTGTTGCAGGCGCTGAAGCCAGACGCCGCCGGCGGCACCGCCGACGAGACCTACACGCAGCTGCAGGAGGCCCTGCCTGACGGCGTGAGCGTGCTGGACATGGCGGAGGCGACCGACCAGAACTCCTGGACCGTGACCCAAGCCTTTGCCGACACCTACGGCCTCACCGACATCGCCTCGCTCAGCAAGGTGACCGAACCGATCACAGTGGGCGGCAACTCGGAGCTCGAGACCCGCCCGTACGGCCCCACCGCCCTGAAAGAGAAGTACGGCATCGAAATCGCCGGCTTCACGCCCGTCGAGGACAACGGCGGGCCGCTGACGGTCAAGTCCCTGGTCGATAACAAGATCCAGCTGGCTAACGTCTATACGGCCGACCCGAACATCTCCTCGAACAACCTCGTCGCCCTCGACGACCCCGACGGTCTGTTCTTCGCGGACAACGTTGTGCCCGTCGTCTCCGACAAGGTCGACGACGGCGCGGCCGAGATCATCAATGCCGTGAGCGCCAAGCTCACCGCCGACACTCTCGTCGAACTGAACTCCCAGAGCGTGAACGATCAGGCCGCAGCAGACACCATCGCAACGGACTGGCTGACCAAGGCCGGGCTGCTCTAGCTGTACTGGGCCATGACCTGGGTGACACTTCTGGGCTTGTGAAAGAGGAGAACCTCCGGGCTTAGTGGAGGGG
>NZ_JBGQOH010000036.1:0-13079 GCF_052113745.1 Cryobacterium sp. W22_MBD10_FK3 | reverse complement strand
AACTATCCCGCCACACCACCCCCCTCCCCCCCCCCCCCCCCCCCCCCCCCCCCCCCCCCCCCCCCCCCCCCCCCCCCCCCCCCCCGCACCCGCATAGCTCGGAAGAGCGGCGGGTGCGGCGCCGAGGTCGAGCCAGGGAGCAGCTCTGGGGGGCAAC
Source organism: Cryobacterium sp. W22_MBD10_FK3 (assembly GCF_052113745.1). Classification (NCBI taxonomy): domain Bacteria; kingdom Bacillati; phylum Actinomycetota; class Actinomycetes; order Micrococcales; family Microbacteriaceae; genus Cryobacterium; species Cryobacterium sp. W22_MBD10_FK3. The sequence goes on along the minus strand of NZ_JBGQOH010000036.1, from coordinate 12,922 downwards.
CGGGGGCTAGAGGACGTCTTCGTCGACCCAGTCGAGGGTCTTCGTGACGGCCTTCTTCCAGTTGCGCAGCAGGCGCTCGCGCTCGGCGACCTCCATGTCGGGCTCCCAGCGGGCGTCTTCCTGCCAGTTGGCGCGCAGCTCGCCCAGGCCGCTCCAGAAGCCCACGGCCAGGCCGGCCGCGTATGCGGCGCCCAGCGCGGTGGTCTCGGCCACGACGGGGCGCACCACGGGCACACCGAGGATGTCGGCCTGGAACTGCAGCAGCAGGTTGTTGCCGGTGGCACCGCCGTCGACCTTGAGCTCGGTCAGCGGCACGCCGGAGTCGGCGTTGACCGCGTCGATGACCTCACGGGTCTGGAAGGCGATGGCCTCCAGAGCCGCGCGGGCGATGTGGCCCTTGTTGACGAACCGGGTCAGGCCCACCAGTGCGCCGCGGGCATCCGAGCGCCAGTACGGCGCGAACAGGCCGCTGAACGCGGGCACGAAGTAGGCACCGCCGTTGTCGTCGACGGTGCGGGCGAGAGACTCGATCTCGCTCGCCGACGAAATGAGACCGAGGTTGTCGCGCAACCACTGCACCAGCGAACCGGTCACCGCGATCGAGCCCTCCAGGGCGTAGTGCGGGTCGGCGTCACCGAGCTTGTAGCCCAGCGTGGTGAGCAGCCCGTTCTCCGAGTGGATGATCTCGGTGCCGGTGTTGAAGATCAGGAAGTTACCGGTGCCGTAGGTGTTCTTCGCCTCGCCCTGATCGAAGGCCGCCTGGCCGAACGTGGCGGCCTGCTGGTCGCCGAGGATGCCGGCGATCGGCACCTCGCGCAGCAGGCTGTGCTCGTTGACGGTGCCGTAGACCTCGCTGGAGGAACGGATCTCGGGCATCATCGAACGCGGAACGCCGAACGCCGCGAGGATCTCGTCGTCCCACTCGAGGGTCTCGAGGTTCATGAACAGGGTGCGGCTGGCGTTGGTGACGTCGGTGAGGTGCACGCCGCCCTCGAGGCCTCCGGTGAGGTTCCACAGCACCCAGGTGTCGGTGGTGCCGAACATCAGGTCGCCGGCCTCGGCCTTCTCGCGGGCGCCGTCGACGTTCTCGAGGATCCAGGCGATCTTGGTGCCGGAGAAGTAGGTGGCCAGCGGCAGGCCGACGACCTTCTTGAACCGGTCGCCGCCGCCGTCGGCGGCGAGGCGGTCCACGATCGGCTGGGTGCGGGTGTCCTGCCAGACGATCGCGTTGTACACCGGCAGCCCGGTGGTGCGGTCCCAGACCACGGCGGTCTCGCGCTGGTTGGTGATGCCGACGGCTTCGATGTCGTGGCGGGTGAGGTTGGCCTTGGACAGCGCCTGGCCGATCACCTGGCGGGTGTTGCCCCAGATCTCCATCGGGTCGTGCTCGACCCAGCCGGCGCGGGGGAAGATCTGCTCGTGCTCGAGCTGGCCGGTGGAGACGATCGACCCCGAGTGGTCGAAGATGATGGCGCGGGTGCTCGTGGTGCCCTGGTCGATGGCGAAGATGTACTTGTCACTCATGTCGGAACTCCTGTGTTGGGACGGGTTGGAAATCGGGAAAAAGGGGTATCAGGCGAGGATGGGCAGCAGCACCAGCGAGGACCAGCCGGCCAGCACTCCGCCGATGATCGGTCCGGCGACGGGAACCCACGCGTAGGACCAGTCCGAGCCGCGCTTGCCCTTGATCGGCAGCAGGGCATGCGCGATGCGCGGCCCGAGGTCACGGGCGGGGTTGATGGCGTAACCGGTGGGCCCACCGAGCGAGGTGCCGATCACGATCACGAGCAGCGCCACCGGCAGGGCGCCGAGGGCGGCCATGCCACCGGTCGCACCCTGGCGGCCGTCGCTGAAGCCGATGATCACGAGCACCAGCACAAAGGTGCCGACGATCTCGGTGACCAGGTTCCAGCCGTACGAGCGGATGGCCGGCCCGGTGGCGAACACGCCGAGCTTGTTCGCCGGGTCGGGCTCGGCGTCGAAGTGCTGCTTGTAGGCCAACCAGACCACCATGGCGCCGAGGATCGCGCCGAGCATCTCTGCGGTGAGGTACGCGGCAATGGACAGCGGGTTCACCGGAACGCCCAGGCCGAACTCGGTGGCGCCGGAGGCGACCAGGCCGAGCGTGACCGCGGGGTTCAGGTGTGCGCCGGAGTTGTACGAGACGATCACACCGGCGTAGACCGCGAGGCCCCAGCCGATGGTGACCATCAGGAAACCCGCGCCGAAGCCCTTGGTTTTGGTGAGTGCGACGTTGGCGACCACGCCACAGCCGAGGAGGACGAGGAGGGCCGTGCCCACCACCTCCGAGAGGAATACAACACCGAGATTGTCCACGTTGACCTTTCAATTGGTTCTGCGGCGTGCACGACAAGCCATCGCGCACGCCGTCGTGCGGTCACCGGGGGACGGAGAAATCCTCCGCCCCTCCGGTTCAGAAAATTGCGGCTAGAGCGCCGGCACGGTGCCCGCGGTGGTGACGCCGAGGTCGACGCCGTGCACTTCGTCAAGCTCCTGGGCAGCAGCGGTCACCTCTGCGGCGCTCCGGTCGGCGTCCCAGCCGAGCACGGGTGCGAGCACACCGGCCAGCTCGTGGAGCAGGGCCACGCTGAGCCCGCCGACGAAGGCCAGGCTGGTGCGGCGCAGCAGCAGGTCGATCAGGTGGGTCACCGACTCCTCGCGGGCCAGGTACTCGATCTCCCGGCGGGTGTAGAGCGGGTTGTGCGCAAGCGGCGCATCCGGGGCTTCGGTGAGGAAGTCGATGATCGCGCCGGCGCGGGTGCCGTAGCGGGTGAGCAGGGCCTGGGCGCGGGGGCGACCGACCTCATCGCCGTGCGCGGCCAGCCAGACGGTGTGCGCGGCGGGGGTGGCCGGGAAGCCCTTGCCGCCGCCGATGGCCAGGCCCTCGGTCGACACGGTGCGGGGCAGGCCGAGCAGGGTGAGGATGTCGCCGCTGAGGTGTTCAGCCAGGGCGCGGAAGGTGGTCCACTTGCCGCCGACCAGGCTGAGCAGGGTGCCGGGTCGGGCGCCGAGCGGGGTGGACTCGATGCGGTAGTCCCTGGACACGAAGCCGGGAGCCTCGTCGTCGTGGCGGGGCAGCGGGCGCACACCCGAGAACCTGAACACGATGTGCGACCTGTCCACGGTGATGTCGGGGAAGACGTGCTTGACCAGGTCGAAGAAGTAGTCGATCTCGTCTTCGGTGGTGCGGATCGGCTGGCTCATGTCGTGCTCGAGGTCGGTGGTGCCGATGAGCACCCGGCCGGCGAGCGGGTAGATCAGCACGATGCGGCCGTCGTTGTTCTCGAAGAAGATCTCGCCGCCGCCGGTGGCCGCGAGCAGTTCGGGGTGGTCGAGCACGATGTGCGAACCCTTGGTGCCGCCCATGTAAGTGCTGACCTGGCCGAGCGCCGAGTTGGTCAGGTCGGTCCAGGGGCCAGAGGTGTTCACGACCACGTCGGCGGCGAAGCTGAATTCCTCGCCGGTGACGGTGTTCCGCAGCCGCACGCCGTCGGCATCCATGCCCACGGCTTCGATGTAGTTGGCCGCACGGGCGTGCTCGCCGGTGTCGAGGCCGTCGCGGAGCACGTCGAGCGCGAGGCGTTCCGGGTCGTGCATCGACGCGTCGTAGTAGGTGGCGGTGTACCTGAGGCCGGGGTTCAGCCGCGGCAGACGCTCCAGGGACTTCTTGCGGCCGTGGAACTCGTGCTTGGGCACCGAGCCGCCGTCGCGGGAGAAGGAGTCGTAGAGCACCAGGCCCACCTTGATCAGCAGCGCGCCGCGCTCCTGCGCCTTGCCCTGCTTGTGGGTGAGGAAGCGCAGCGGGGCGGCGAGCACGCCGGAGAAGGCGGAGAACATCGGCACCGTGGTCTTCAGCGGCTTCACGTAGTGCGGCGCGATCTTGAGCAGGCCGTTCCGCTCGGTGACGGACTCCTTGACGAGCCTGAACTCACCGTTCTCCAGGTAGCGGATGCCGCCGTGGATCATGTGCGACGACGCCGCGGAGGCGCCGGAGACGAAGTCGCCCCGGTCGACGATGGTGACGTCCACACCCTGCAGGGCGAGGTCGCGGAAGGTGGCGATGCCGTTGATGCCGGCGCCGATGATGAGCACCTTCGCCTGCGGGCGGGCAGCAAGGGCGGATCGGGCGGAATCAGCGGGCGAGGAGAGGGGGGAGGACTGCACTGTTCACTACCTTTGTTCGACATTCGACCGGTCAAGAAGCCGGGTGGTGCTCGGCCGAATTGGAGCGAATGGCCCAGCCGAGTTTGCGCGGGGGCCATCCATATGGATTAATCAAGCTTGAGTAGATCAATCACATCCGGTCAAGCCGAGTGAACAAACGTGCAAGGAGGGGCTGTGAGCCTCGTCGACGAGTCAGCGCAGTCCGATCGGGTGCGCGACGCCCTGACGGCGGCGCACCTCTACTACATGCAGGATCTGACGATGGATGCCATCGCCCACGAGCTGCACACCTCCCGCTCGTCGGTGTCCCGCCTGCTCAGCCACGCCCGCGCCACCGGTCTGGTCGACATCCAGATCCGCTCCCCCATGGACGCCCCGAGCCGCCTCGAGCTGCTGATCCAGGAACGGTTCCACATCACCGCGCACGTGGTTCCAGTGCCCGATCACGCCACCGATGTGGACAGATTGGAGCGCGTGGCGCTCTCGGTTGCACGAATTCTCGGTCAGTTCTTCGACTCGAACATGGTCATGGGCATCGCCTGGGGGTCGACGATGAACGCGATCAGCCGCCACGTCACGCCCAAGCAGACCCACGGCTCGCAGATCATCCAGCTCAACGGCGCCGGCAACATGCGCACCACCGGACTCAGCTACGCCAGCGAGATCCTCGGCCGCTTCGGGTATGCCTTCGGCGCGCACGTGCACCAGTTTCCGGTGCCGGCGTTCTTCGACAACCCGGCCACCAAGCAGGCCCTCTGGCGCGAACGCAGCGTGAGCCGGCTGCTCGAGATGCAGGCGCGGATGGACGTGGCCCTGTTCGGCCTCGGCTCCCCGTTCTCGGAGGTGCCCAGCCACGTCTACGCCGGCGGCTACCTCGAAGAGGCGGAGTACGCCTCGCTCAGCCGGTCCGGGGTGGTCGGCGATGTGGCCACCATCTTCTTCAGGGCCGACGGCTCCACCGACGGCATCCCGCTGAACGCCCGCGGCACCGGGCCGGACTTCGGTGTGCTCAGGCAGACCCCGCGGCGGCTCTGCGTGGTCTCGGGCACGGCGAAACTGCCCAGCCTCCGCGGCGCGCTGAAGGCCGACCTCATCACCGACCTGTTCGTGGACGAGAGCACCGCCAGGGCGCTGGTCGCCAGCTGAGGCATCCGAAGCGTCGCCGCGTTACGCCGGGAATACGCCGCACCGCTGTGCGTTGAGCTATAACTGAAGAGTAAGAAACGTGCTCCGGGGTCGGTGAGAATCCGAACCGGCGGTGAGAGTCCGCGAGCTGGAACCCGAGTCTTGGGATCCGGTTGAGCTGGTGAAATTCCAGCACCGACGGTTAAAGTCCGGATGGGAGGCGCACGGATCGATGGTTCCTGGTGAACCGTCGACGGCTTTCGCGTACGCGAAAACCCCCTCCCGGAGAGCGTCAACACGACGGGACAGGGAATGCAGCAGCTGCACACGCTCACCAGCGCGATGCGTCGAGCCCTGCAACTGGCGGCCAACGGCCCCGCCGAGGGCGTCAATCCCCGCGTCGGCTGCGTCATCCTGAACCCGGCCGGTGACACCATCGCCGAGGGCTGGCATCGCGGCGCCGGCACCTGCCACGCCGAGGTGGATGCCCTCGCCCAGCTCGAACCGGACGCCGCGCGCGGCGCCACCGCCGTGGTCACCCTCGAACCCTGCAACCACACCGGACGCACCGGCCCGTGCGCGCAGGCCCTCATCGACGCCGGCATCGGCCGGGTCGTCTACGCCGTCGCCGACCCCGGCCGCCACTCCGCCGGCGGCGGCGACCGCCTGCGCACGGCCGGCGTCGACGTGACCGGCGGCCTGCTCGCCGACGAGGCCAGGGCCTTCCTGGCCGACTGGCTGGTCGCGGCGCGGCTGGGCCGCCCGTTCGTGACCGTGAAGTGGGCGTCGAGCCTGGACGGCCGGGCCGCCGCGCAGGACGGCTCCAGCCGCTGGATCACCGGACCGGCCGCCCGCCTGGATGTGCACGAGCGCCGGGCCGGCGCCGACGCGATCCTCGTGGGCACAGGCACCGTTCTGTCCGACGACCCGGTCCTCACCGCCCGGGCCTCCGACGGCACCCTGCTGGCCCGCCAGCCACGACCGGTGGTGGTGGGCCGCCGCCCGGTGCCGGCCGGCGCGGCCGTGCACGGGCATCCGCTCAGCCCGTGGTTTCTGTCCGACCACGACGTGCCCGCCCTGCTGCGCTCCCTGCACGAGCGCGGCATCCGGCGGGTGTTCGTGGAGGGCGGCCCCACCCTGGCCAGTGCCTTCGTGCGGGCCGGCCTGGTCGACGAGTACCTGGTCTACCTGGCCCCCACGCTGCTCGGCGGCGACAGGCTCGCGCTCGGCGACATCGGCGTGCCGGGCATCGACGCCCAGCGCCGGCTGCAGGTCGACGACCTGCTGCGGCTCGGCGACGACATCCTCCTGGTGGCCCACCCCGCCGACTCCCCCGACACTTTCCGCACCACCGACACCGCCCGGTCCGCGCCGGCCGCCCAGATCTGAAGAGGACCCATGTTCACCGGAATCATTGAGGAGCTCGGCACCGTCGAGCGCATCGAGCGCACGGCCGACGCCGCCAGGCTCACCATCCGCGGGCCGCTCGTGGTCGACGGCGCCGGTCACGGCGACTCCATCTCGGTGAACGGCGTCTGCCTCACCGTGGTGGCGCAGACCCCCGAGACCTTCACGGCCGACGTGATGGCGCAGACCCTGTCGATGTCCACCCTGGCCGGCGCGACGGCGGGGTCCCCGGTGAACCTGGAACGCGCCGCCCTCGTGGGCGGCCGCCTGGGCGGCCACATCGTGCAGGGCCACATCGACGGCACCGGCACCGTGCTGGCCGTCGTTCCCGGCGAGGCGTGGCGGGTCGTGCGGTTCAGCCTCGAACCGGCGCTGGCCCCGCTCGTGGTCGACAAGGGCTCGATCGCCATCGACGGCGTCTCCCTCACGGTGAGCAACATCTCCCCGGCCGACCAGCCCGAGCAGTGGTTCGAGGTGTCGCTGATTCCCGAGACCCTCGCCGCCACGACGCTCGGCGCCCTCACCGTGGGCGACGCGGTGAACCTCGAAACCGACATCATCGCCAGGCACGTCGAACGGATGCTGGCCCTGTCGGCCCGCACCCCCGCCGGGCCCTCCCCCCAGACCGACACATCCGAAACATCCGCACCATCCGCACCATCCGCAGTTCTAAGGAGCACCCCATGAGCCTCGCCGACATCCCCACCGCCCTGGCGGCACTCCGGCTCGGCAAGCCCGTCATCGTCGCCGACGATGAGGGCCGCGAAAACGAGGGCGACGTGATCATCTCCGCCCAGCTGGCCACCCAGGAGTGGATCGCCTGGACGGTTCGTCACTCGAGCGGTTTCATCTGCGCCCCGATGACCAACGACATCGCCGACACCCTCGACCTGCCGGTGATGGTGCTGAACAACGAAGACCCGCGCGGCACCAACTACACGGTCACCGTGGACGCCGCGGACCGCCTGAGCACCGGCATCAGCGCCGCCGACCGGGCACACACACTGCGAGTGCTGGCCGAGCCGAGTTCCACGCCGGCCAGCCTCAACCGGCCCGGCCACATCCTGCCGCTGCGCGCCATGGACGGCGGCGTGCGGGAACGCGACGGCCACACCGAGGCCGCGGTGGACCTGATGAAACTGGCCGGGCTGATCCCCGTGGCCGGCATCGCCGAGATCGTCGCCGAGGACGGCGAGATGATGCGCCTGCCCGGGCTGCTGGTGCTCGGCGAGCGCGAGGGTGTTGCGGTGATCACCATCGCCGACCTCATCGACTACCTGCAGAAGTTTCACGGCGGCGACGACCTCGCCTCGGTCAGCCCGATCCGGGAATCCCCGCGGGTGGACTTCGAGGTGGAGACCACGGTGCCCACCGAACACGGCTCGTTCCAGATCCGCGCCTATCGGGACCGGATGACCGGCGCCGACCACGTGGCCATCGTCTCTGGCACCCCGCAGGACGGCGCCCTGGTGCGCGTGCACTCGGAGTGCCTCACCGGCGAGGCGTTCGGTTCGCTCAAGTGCGAGTGCGGCCCGCAGCTGCAGGCGGCGCTGGACACCATCGAACAGGGCGGCGGCGTGGTGGTGTACCTCCGCGGCCAGGAGGGCCGCGGCATCGGCCTGATCAACAAGCTGCGCGCCTATAAGCTGCAGGAAGACGGCCTGGACACCCTGGACGCGAACCTCGCGCTGGGCCTGCCGGCCGACTCCCGCGACTACGGCGCGGCCAGCGCCATCCTCGACGAACTGGGCCTGGGCTCGGTGCGCCTGCTCACCAACAACCCGGAGAAGGTGCGCCAGCTCGAGGCGCACGGAGTGACGGTCACCGAACGGGTGCCCCTGGTCGTGGGCGTCGGCAGCCACAACGAGGACTACCTGGCGGCCAAGCGTGACCGCATGGGCCATGAGATTTCAGCACACCAGATCGTGAAAGGACTCGCACTATGAGTGGAGCAGGCTCCCCCGCAATCGACGTCGACGGCACCGGACTGGAGGTGGTGATCATCGCCGGCCGCTGGCACGACGTGATCACCGACGGCCTCATCGCCGGGGCCACCCGGGTGCTCGAGGCCTCCGGGGCCACCTTCTCGCTGGTGCGGGTGCCCGGCAGCTTCGAACTGCCGGTGGCGAGCAAGGTGGCGCTGGAGAACGGCGCGGACGCGGTGGTGGCGCTCGGCGTGATCATCCGCGGCGGCACCCCGCACTTCGAGTACGTCTCGGCGGCGGCGACGGATGGTCTCACCCGGGTGGCGCTCGACACCGGCAAGCCCGTGGGCTTCGGGGTGCTCACCCTCGACGATGAGCAGCAGGGCCTGGACCGGGCCGGGCTGCCCGGCTCCAAGGAGGACAAGGGTGAGGAGGCCGCCACCGCGGCGCTGGCCACGGCCCTGGTGCTGCGGAAGCTGCGCGAGCGGTAGGCGCCTAGCGGTTCTCGAGCAGAGCGGTCACCCTGTCGAGCAGGTCGTTGGCGCGGAACGGCTTGATCAGGTAGGCATCCGCCCCCGTCGCCATGGCCAGGGCGATGTCGCTGTCCTGCGACTTCGCGGTGAGCAGCAGGATGCGCGGCTGGCTCAGCGCGGTTTCCGCGCGGATCTGGGCACACACCTCGATTCCCGTGAGCTTGGGCATCATCCAGTCCAGCACCATGAGATCGGGCGCACCTGCTTTCGCCGACGCGAGGCCTTCCTCACCATCACCAGCCTCGGTCACGTCGTGCCCGGCGCGGCGAAGTTTATGGCCGATCAGGGCCCGAACGTCTTCGTCGTCCTCGACGATCAATATGCGCGCCATCCGTCGTGTCTCCTGGTTCAGCGTCAATCTCTTGCGCGTGTCCCCTGCTGGGGGCACACGACACGCTACGTTGACACTATCCAACCGCGCCGCGGCCGGACTACACACAGGGGGGCCGCACGCCGATGAACAACCTCGTCGCCTCGCTCTGGCTGGCTCCGCGCCGGTGGCGGTACGCGTCGATCGGCCTGCTGTTGCTGCTGACCTTTGCGCTCGGCCTGGCGGTCTTGCTGGCGCCGTCGAGCGGAACAGGGGTGGCCGCTTGGTGGCCCGCCGCGGCTGCCGGCGTGCTGGCCGTCTGCGTGGCCAGAGGGCCGGAACGCTGGCTGGTCACCGTGCTCGTGGGGCTCGTCAGTACCGCCGCGAACCTCGGCGGCGGCCGCCCGCTGACCGTGGCGCTCGGCTTCGGCCTGGCCAACGCGCTCGAAGCCTGGGTGGTCACCGCCATCGTGGCCGACCGGGACAAGCCCGCCCGGCTCGACACCGTGCGGGACGTGCTGCGGTTCACCGTCGCGGCGCTCTGCGGCGCCGTCGTGCTGGGAGTGTTCGCCGGTCTGACGCTGTGGTCGTTCGCGGACGCCGATTTCGGCGGCGTGCTGCTCACGGCGATCCCCTCGCACGCGTTCGCGGTGTTCGTTCTCGTGCCCCTGGCCCTGGTGCCGCGCCGCCGGATCAACCCGGAACGGCGCATCGAACTGCTCATCCAGGTGGGTGCCATGATCCTGGTGCTGATCGTGGCCTACGGCCCCGGCCAGGGGTTGCCGCTCTCCTTCCTCATCCTGCCGCTGCTCACCTGGGCGGCGTTCCGCTTCGGCATCCGCGTGGTGAGCTGGGAACTGTGCGGCACGGCGCTGATCGCCTCGGCGTTCACCTCCCTGGGGGTGGGCTACTTCACCGACGGCCAGAACACCAGTCCGGCCACCGGCTACCTGGTGCAGATCTTCCTGCTCACCTACGCCACCTCGGTTCTGCTGCTGGCCGCCGAACTCGCCCAGCGCGACGACCTGCTCGACCGTGAGCGGAACGTCGTGCACGCCCTGCGCGACCTCAACCGCCAGAAAGACGATTTCGTCTCGTCGGTCAGCCACGAGTTGCGCACCCCGATCACCAGCATCCTGGGTTACGCGGAGGAACTCGAGGACACCGAGCTGGATGCCGATCAGGCCCGGTTCACCCGGGTGATCGTGCGCAACTCCAACCGGTTGGCCCAGCTGGTGGAGGACCTGCTCGACCTGTCCCGCATGAGCATCCACTCGGATGCCGGCCAGACCGGGACCGTGGACGTGGCGGCGCTGGTGACCGAATGCGTCGAGGAGCTGGCACCGCAGGCGCACGTCGCCGGGGTGAGTCTCGTGGCCGAGTGCGGCGCCGGGCTGCTCGAAGTGCACAGTTCGTCGTCGGACCTGCGCCGGGTGCTCACCAACCTGGTCGGCAACGCCGTGAAGTTCACGCCCCGGCACGGCCAGGTCTGGGTCGGCTGCTCCGCCGACCCGGACGCCGACGGGGTGCTGCTCACCGTGAGCGACAACGGCATCGGCATCCCGCCCGGCGACATCGAGCGGGTCTTCGACAGGTTCTTCCGCTCGGCGAGCGCTGAGTCACTCGCGGGCACCGGGCTCGGCCTGCCCCTCACCAAGGGCCTCGTCGACAGGCTCGGCGGCAGCATCGACCTGCAGTCGGACGGCCGCACCGGAACCCACGTCACCGTCGCCATCCCCCGCGCCCCGGCGCACGGCAGAGCGGTGCCGACCGGCGGGGATTCGTCGGCGGCGGCCGCGCGAATGTAGGGTGAATCAGGCCGCCACAAGCGGCCGTCCCCTTCCCCTGAGCGTCCCTGTCCGCCCCAGACGACTGACCGCCGTCTCGCGCCGAAACTCAGCCACGCCATTTCCCCTCATTCGAGAGCGCCCACAACCATGTCAGCATCCACCGCGGCGGCCACGTCCGTCGCCCCCGCGCCCACGAATCCGCGCAGTCGCGTCATCCTGGCCAGCCTCATCGGCACCACGATCGAGTTCTACGACTTCTACGTCTACGCCACCGCCGCGGTCCTGGTCTTCCCGCACCTGTTCTTCCCGTCCGGCAACGAGACCGCAGCCCTGCTCGCCTCGTTCGCGGTGTTCGGCGCCGCCATGGTCGCCCGCCCGCTCGGCGCCCTGTTCTTCGGTCACTTCGGCGACAAGAAGGGCCGTAAGGCCACCCTGGTCGGCGCGCTGCTCACCATGGGCATCGCGACGTTCCTGATCGGGCTGCTGCCCACCTACGCCATGGTCGGCTGGCTCGCCCCGGCGATGCTCGTGATCCTGCGCCTGGCCCAGGGCTTCGCGCTCGGCGGCGAGTGGAGCGGCGCCGCCCTGGTGGCCACCGAGAACGCCCCCAAGGGCAAGCGCGCCTGGTACGGCACCTTCCCGCAGGTGGGCGCCCCGCTCGGCTTCATCATCGCGAACGGCCTGTTCCTGCTGATCGCGCTGCTGCTGCCCTCCGACGACCCGACCCGGCCGTCCGACGCGTTCCTCGAGTGGGCCTGGCGCGTGCCGTTCCTGTTCAGCGCCGTCATGGTGATCGTGGGCCTCTGGGTGCGTCTGCGCCTGGTGGAGAGCGACGCATTCACCAAGATCGTCACCACCAAGAAGGTGGCCAAGCTGCCGCTCGCTGCGGTGTTCAAGTCCAACTGGCGTGAACTCATCCTGGGCACGTTCATCATGTTGGCCACCTACGTGCTGTTCTACCTGATGACCACGTTCAGCCTCAGTTACGGCCGGGCCGCAACGGATGCGCCGGTGGCGGGCCTCGGCTACAGCTACACGACGTTCGTGCTGATGATGATCGGCGGGGTGGTGTTCTTCGGCATCTTCACCCTCGCGTCCGGCCCCTGGGCCGACAAGTTCGGCCGCCGCCGCACACTGCTCTGGGTCACCGCCGGCATCATCGTGTTCGGCTTCCTGTTCGTGCCGCTGCTGGGTGCCGGGTTCCTCGGCGTGATGATCTTCCTGATCGTCGGCTTCACCCTGATGGGCATGACCTTCGGCCCGATGGGCGCGCTGCTGCCCGAGCTGTTCCCCACCCACGTGCGGTACACGGGTTCGGCGTTCGCCTACAACATGAGCTCGATCCTCGGTGCCGCCGTGGCCCCGTTCATCGCCGTCTGGCTGTGGACCCTCGGCGAGGGCAGCCCGTTCTGGGTGGGCATCTACCTCTCGGTGATGGGCCTGATCACCCTGGTGGCGCTGTACCTGAGCCGCGAGACCCGCGACCTCGACCTGGAGCGCTAACCGCCCTGCAGACCCGCCCTGGTTCGCACCTGAAGTGGGGGGGGGGGGGGGGGGGGGGGGGGGGGTTTGTTTGGGGGGGGGGGTGGTGGGTGGGGGGGGGGGTGTGGGGGGGGGGGGGGGGTGGGGGGTGGGGGGGGGGGTGGG
>NZ_JBGQOH010000035.1:0-14821 GCF_052113745.1 Cryobacterium sp. W22_MBD10_FK3 | reverse complement strand
TTTTTTTTTTTTTTTTTTTTTTTTTTTTTTTTTTTTTTTTTTTTTTTTTTTTTTTTTTTTTTTTTTTTTTTTTTTTTGTTTTTTTTTTTTTTTTTTTTTTTTTTTTTTTTTTTTTTTTTTGTGGTTTTTTTTTTTTTCTCCCCCCCCCCCCCCCCCCCCCCCCCCACGGCCGCTCTCGTGGGTACGACAGAGCGAGCGACACCCAGAGCGCGGGGCCGCCCGCGCGAGTGGCCCGTTCACCCGCAGTGCTCAGCGGCGACGGCGGAGCGCGGTGCGTGGCGGGAGCGCTGCCAGCGCGGCGTTGTAGCGCATCCGTGGCGGATCGGCCGCGAGGGCGTCGAGCGATGCCGGGGACGGGTTCGCCAGCGGAAAGGCCGTGACCACGCGCATCCGGCTGCCCTCGGACACCCCGTAGATCAGGGCCGCGCCCGGCTGACCCGGTGTGCTCACCACGGTGGTGCGGAAGAACGTGGCGTCACCGGGAACCTCGTCGTCGATGACCAGAACGTCGCCGTGGGCGCCCGCGGGATGCGCCAGGTGCGGCAGCGCGGCATCCGTGACCCGCTGCAGCACGGTTTCGCCGGCCGCATCCGCCGCGTCGAGCAGGAATGCCGCGGGTGCCAGGCCGAACTGGGCGGCCAGCTCACCGTTTCGCCAACGGTCGCCCTTGAGCCCGAACGGTGTGACCACCCTCGAGAGCAGGTAGCCGTAAACATGCAGCAGGCCGGCGTTGCCGATCGGCCAGGTCGCCGCGATGCCGGCCGCCGCGTGCAGCCTGAAGAACTCGGCCTTGGAGATCACCGGGGATTGCACGTTCTCGTCGATCACGGTGGACAGCGCCCAGTCGTCGAAGCGGCCGGCGGCGGCGTCACTGGCGATCTGCTCGAACATCATCTGCCCATCGTAGGCACCTCCGCCAAACGTGCCTGGAAGGTGAGGTTTGCGGCGCCGGCGATCGTCATCCGGGGACGGATGCGCCTGGCTAGTCGGTGGTGCGGGCGAACACGTAGTTCTCGATCAAGTGGTCCGCGATCGCCATCGACGACGTCGCGGCCGGGGACGGGGCGTTGCGCAGCAGGGTGACGGGGCCGACCTGATCGACCGCGAAGTCGTCGAGCAGGGTGCCGTCGCGGCCCCAGGCCTGGGCGCGTACCCCGGCGGCGGTCTTCTGGCTGAGGTCGCGCATCCGCAGCTCGGGGATGAACCGGCGGGCCTTGCGGTAGTACAGCGGCTTGACCAGCGAACCGCTGATCTCGTCGAGGCCCATCCGCCAGTGCTGCTTGGCGAGCGCCGCCGCGCCCGGCCACCGCAGCGACTCCCAGGTGTCTCTGGGTGAGACGGTGAGCCAGCCGTAGCCCTCCCTGGCCAGGGCCGGCACCGCGTTGGGTCCCACGTGCACGTCGTCATAGATGCCGCGGGTGAAGTGCACGCCGAGGAACGGGAAGCGCGGGTCGGGTACCGGGTAGATCATGCCGCGAACCAGGTCGGTGCGGGCGGCGTCCAGCGCCCAGTACTCGCCGCGGAACGGGAGGATCTTCGGTGCCGGATCGGCGCCGACGAGCCGGGCGATGACGTCGGACTGCAGGCCGGCACAGGCGATGACCCTGTCGAAGACCTGCTCGGAATCGGGTGTGCCCACCCGCACGGAGGACCCGTCGAGACGCAGCGCCACAATCTCGTGGCCGGTGCGGATGGTGCCGCCGCCGCTCCGCACATCCGTGGCCATCGCCTCGGTGATGGCACCGTAGTCGACGGCGGCGGTGTGCGGCGAGTGCACGGCGGCGATGCCCGCAACGTGGGGTTCGATCTCGCGCAGGCGGGCGAGGCCATCCAAGCGGGCGAGGTCGGGCACCCCGTTGGCTCGCGAGCGTCGCTCGATGTCGGCCAGGGCGGGCAGTTCGGATTCGTCGACCGCGACGACGAGTTTGCCCACCTCCCGGTACGGCAGGTTCTTCTCGGCGCAGTAGTCCCGGATGCTGATGCGGCCTGCCGCACACAACCGGGCCTTGAGGGTGCCGGGCTGGTAGTAGAGACCCGCGTGCACCACCCCGGAGTTGCGCCCGGTCTGGTGGGTGGCGAGCGCGGCCTCCTTCTCGAAGACCGTGACCTCCCCGAGGCCGCGCAGCACGAGCGCGCGCGCGATGGCGATCCCCACGATGCCGCCGCCGATGATCGCTATGCGCTCGCCCATGCCCGTCCGTCCTGGTGCCGCCCGTGACGGACCACCGGTTCGACGAACCCCCGCACGGTGGCATCCTGCCCCCGGAGCGGCGCGGCGGCAATGCCCGTAGCGGCAGAACGCGCTTTGCGGGCCGTGCGTGCCACCCGTCCCCGGCGCATCCCGCGGGCCGCGGACCGCGCCGCCCTCGTCCCTCATCCCGCGTCTCTCATCCCGCGAAAGCGGCCAAACGGTCACCTCACCGCGCTGAAGCAACCACACAACCGCTCTCGCGAGAACCCCCGTCCACTCATCCCGCGAAAGCGGTGGAACGGCTACCTCACCACGCAGAAGCAACCACACAACCGCTCTCGCGAGAACCCCCGTCCACTCATCCCGCGAAAGCGGTGAAACGGTTACCTCACCACGCAGAAGCAACCACACAACCGCTCTCGCGAAAACCCCCCGACCATTCATCCCGCGAAAGCGGTGGAACGGCTACCTCACCGCGCTGAAGCAACCACAGGGCCGCTCTCGCGAAACGGCTGGGCGCGGGCTGGGGATAAGTTCGGCGCGGCGAGGCCGACAAGGCGCATCCTCTGTGGATGAAACGGCGCAGCGAAATACCTTCAGCCCTGCGAGGGCGCGCGTTCAGCCACCAAGAAGGGCTGGCCGAGGGCGTCACTCGGGCACGGATGCGTGGCGACGACCTGGCAAGACCGTTCCGCGGCATCCGCTCTCAGCCACTGGACCCGACCGACCCGCTCGCCCGAGTGCACGCCTACCTGCCCCGCCTCAGCGGGGAGCAGTTCTTCAGCCACACCAGCGCTGCTCTGATCCACGGCCTGCCCCTGCCACTGCGCCTCGCCCAGGACCCGCGTGTGCACATATCGACGCACGTCGCCGGGTTGCGGCACGCTGGCCGCGGCGTGGTGGGGCATCATGTGCAACGCGACCGCGTTCTCGTCGTTACCGTGAGGGGACTGCCGGCGACGGCCCCGGTGGACACGTGGTGCCAGCTGTCAACGCTGTTGGGGTTGGACGCCCTGATTGAGGTGGGAGATGCGCTGGTGCGGCGGAAGCGGCCACTGGCGACCATGGCCGAACTGCGCACTGGCGTGTTGCGCTACACCGGGCAACGGGGTGCGAAGAGGCTGCGTGAGGCTCTCGAGTCCGTGCGGCCCCGCACGGATTCGGCCAGGGAGACAGCGACCAGACTGGTGATCGTGCGGGCTGGATTGCCCGAACCGGAGGTCAACGGCGAGATCTTCGATCGGCTCGGCCGCAAGATCGCGACCGGGGATTTGGTCTTTCGCGAGTACCGGGTGCTGGTGGAGTACGACGGCGAGCAGCACCGTACCGACGAGGAGCAATACCACTGGGACGTGGACCGTCTGGACGCGATCATGGAGGCCGGCTGGCGTGTCATCCGCATCAACAAGTCGCATCTGAGGATGTCGCCCTCGACTGCGCTGCGGAAGATCACCACGGCGCTGGCCGCGGCCGGCTGGCGTCCCTGACCCCGGGGCATCCACTGCCCGCTCTCGCGGGATGTTAGGTGGCGAGCATGACGCGAGAGCGGTCAAGTGGCTACCTGAACGAGCTGAGGTAGCCATATGGCCGCTTTCGCGAGGTGGGGGGTGGCGAGGATGACGCGAGAGCGGTCATATGGTCGCATCAACCAGCTGAGGTCGCCATATGGCCGCTCTCGCGAGAGGTGCGGGCGAGAGGGATGAGAGGGACTGGCGTTAGGGGGAGAGGGACTGGCGTTAGGGAGCGGAGCCGACGGGGCGGTTAGGGGGCGAGGGCGAAGGGGGCGTCGACGAGGGCCTCGGTGCGGGCGAAGAGGCGGGCCGCGACGCCGTGGTCGAGCGAGGTGCGGGTGGGGTGCTGCAGGGTGGGGGCACCGCGGGTGAGGAAGCGCGGGCCGTAGTACTGGCCGCCGACGGCTGCCGGGTCGATGGCAGCACGCACGATCGACCAAGCGCCGGCATCCTTGCCCTGCGCGCCAATGAAGCCCTGCAGGGTGTCGACGAAGCGCTTGCCGCGGCCCACCTCGTTGACACCACGGATGCCGGGGGTGAGCCCGGAGATCGAATAGCCCGGGTGCGCCACCAGGCTCTGCACGCCGGCTGGGCCACCCTGGCCGGCGGCGCGCAGCCGGCGGTCCAGCTCGAAACCGAACACCTGCATGGCGATCTTGGACTGCGCGTAGGCCTTCCAGCCGTTGTAGGTGGTTTCCAGCTGCAGGTCGTCCAGGGACGAGTCCATCAGCCGGGAGATCATCGAGCCGAGCGACACCACCCGGCTGCCGGGGGTGCGCTGCAGTACGGGCAGCACCAGGCTGGTGAGCAGGAAATGGCCGGTGTAGTTGGTGGCGAGCACCAGCTCGGCGCCGTCCAGGCTCACAGAGCGGTCTTGCGGCGGGTGCACGATGCCGGCGTTGAGGATGAGGCCGTGCAGCTGCGGAAGCTCGAGCATCCGGTCGGCGGCGGCCCGCACCGACGTGAGGTCGGCCACGTCGAGTAGCAGGGTCGAGACGGATGCTCCCGGCACCCGGCCGCGGATCGCCGCGATGGCCGCGGCCGCCTTGACCGGGTTGCGGCAGGCGAGCACCACGTGGGCGCCGGCGGCGGCCAACTGCTCGCTGGTGTTGTAGCCCAGGCCCGCGTTGGCGCCGGTGACGACGACCGTGCGTCCGGACTGGTCGGGCAGTAAGCGTGGGTTCCAGGTCACGCGGTGGGGTGTGCCGGGCCGTCGTGGGCGGCGTCGCCCTGAGCGGGCGTGGCCGGTGCCGAGCTGGCGCCGGGGGGCGTGGCGGCCGGGCCGGGCGCGACCTGGGTGGCGGACCCGCCGGCGGCCCTGGCGGCATCCGTCGCTCCGCCGGCGATCTTCTCGTGGTGGTGGATGACCTCGGCGATGATGAAGTTGAGGAACTTCTCGGCGAACGCCGGGTCGAGCCTCGCGTCTTCGGCCAGTCCGCGCAGGCGCTGGATCTGCAGGAACTCCCGGGCCGGGTCGGCCGGCGGCAGGCCGTGCTGGGCCTTCAGCTTGCCCACGCTCTGGGTGAACTTGAACCGCTCGGCGAGCAGGTGGATGAGTGCGGCATCGATGTTGTCGATGCTCTGGCGAATGCCCTGCAACTCGTCGATCGCATCCTGTGCCGCGTCCGCGGGCAGTTCTTCGTTTACAGCCATGCGTCCTACGATATTGCACCCTCCCGGATGCCCGCTCCGGCTGCCGTCACCCGTCCCGGCCTGTCGGCGGCAGAACTCCTGCTATTCGTGCCGGCCACGGATGCCCGGTCCCGGAATTCCGGGGCGCGGCATGCCGGCGAAAATCTGCAGGAGTTGTGCTCAGGCAGTGCGGGGAACGGCGAACGGCAGGCGCAGCCGCTTCTGGGTGAGCAGGATGCCGACAAGCACCAGCAGCGCCCCGGCCGGTTCGTGCCAGGAGAAGGTCTCCGAGAGCACCAGCACCCCGAGCGTCACGCCCACCACCGGGGTGACGTAGGTCACCGTGGACGTGGTGGTGGGTCCCCAGGCGCGCAGCACGTTGATGTGCCAAATGTAGGCCAGGCCGGTGCCGAGGGCCCCGAGGGTGACCAGGCTGAGCACGATCGGCGCGGTCAGGGCCACCGGCTCCCAGGCCAGCACCGGGGTGAGCAGCAGCATCAGGGCCCCGGCGAGACCGATGTTGAGAAACGCGAAGGTGGTGCCGGCGATGGCCCGGCCGCTGAGGTGCTTGCGCGTGTAGCCGAACGTGAACCCGTAGCAGAGCGCAGCGCCCAGGCAGGCGAGCTGACCCCAGAGGTCGCCGGTGAGTTCGGAGTACTGCCACGGAGCGATGATCACCACCACACCCACGATGCCCACGAGCACCCCCACCACCTGGTCGCGGGCGAGCTTCTCCACCCTGAACACGGCGGTGACCATGACCGCGGTCATGATGGGCGTCACGGCGTTGTAGATGCTGGCCAGGCTCGACGACACGTATTGCTCGGCCCAGGCGAACAGCAGGTGCGGCACGGCGCATCCGGTGATCGCGATGACCAGGAAGTGCAGCCAGACGATGCCTTCGCGGGGCAGCACAGGGCCACCGTTCACCCGGGGCCGGGTGGCGAGCACGATGAGGCCGAGCGTGAGGCCGCCGAGCACCAGCCTGGACCAGGCGACCTGGCCGAAGCTCACGCCGTCCAGGGCGATCTTCATGAACAGGAAGCTGGCTCCCCAGACCACGCCCATCCCCAGGAATTGCAGGGCGACCAGGGGGGTTCGGGGGCTGGTAACGTCACTCACCTGCCGACCCTAGCCCACCGGCGCGGGGCCCGGTGGACTGCCGGGGCCGTCGCCGACGGTGATGTCCGAAAATCGCGGGCGGATGGCCGGAATCAGCCGGGCGTGACGCGGCGGCGGGGTGCCCGCGGGTCGCGGTACTCCACCGAGGAGCCGCCGAACCCGTCGAGGCGTTTGTGCAGTCCGGCCTGAACGACCGGCCACTCGTCGGCCAGCACCGAATAGACGGCCGTGTCCCGCCAGGAGCCGTCCGCGCGGCGCTGCACACGCCGGTTGATGCCCTCGAACTGCGCCCCGATGCCCAGGATCGCGGCGCGGGAGCGGGAGTTGAGCACGTCGGCCTGAATCTTGACCCGGCCGAAACCGGAGTCGAAGGCGGCCCCGAGCATGAGCAGTTTGGTTTCGGGGTTCACCGCGGTGCCCCACACCTGCGGGGCGTAGGCGGTCCAGCCCAGGTGCAGCGCCTCGTTGGGCAGGTCGATGTCGCCCAGAGTCGAGGTGCCCACCAGGTCGCCGGCGTGCGGGCCGGAGACGACGCGCACGGCGAACGGCTGCGCATCCCACTGGTAGTACTTCAGCGCGAAGGCCACGAAGTCGTCGAGAGCGGCCGGCATGCCGTGCGGGCCGCCGCCGTATCCTCCGGCGAAAACCGCCGGATGCGCGATGGCGCGGTGCAGCTCGGGGAGATGGGCCCGGCTGAGCGGTTCCAGGCACACGAAGCGCCCCGTCAGCAGTCTGGCGTCGGGTCGGTGCGCAGTCACGTGGGTTCTCCCTTCACAAGCTGTGACCTGAACCCCGAAGACCAGAGGTCTTCGGGGCCCACATCACGGTTCGCGGGCCGAGCGGGTTAGTCGATGAGGTCGTGGCGGGTCAGGATCGCTTCGCGATCCGGGCCCACTCCGATGGCGGAGATGCGAGCGCCGCTCATGGCCTCGAGCGCCAGGACGTAGTCCTGGGCGTTCTTGGGCAGGTCTTCGAAGTGGCGCACGTGGGTGATGTCCTCGGTCCAGCCGGGGAACTCCTCGTAAACCGGCTTCGCGTGGTGGAAGTCGGACTGCGAAACGGGCACCTCGTCGTAGCGCACCCCGTCGACCTCGTAGGCGACGCAGACCGGGATGGTGTCGAGGCCCGTGAGCACGTCGAGCTTGGTGAGCACGAAGTCGGTGACCCCGTTGATGCGGGCCGTGTAGCGGGCGATCGGGGCGTCGTACCAGCCGCAACGGCGCGGGCGGCCGGTGGTGGTGCCGAACTCGAAGCCCTTGGCGCGCAGGAACTCGCCGGAGTCGTCGAACAGCTCGGTGGGGAACGGGCCGGCGCCGACGCGGGTGGTGTACGCCTTGACGACCGCGATGATGCGGTCAATGCGGTTCGGGCCGATGCCGGAACCCGTCACCGCTCCGCCCGAGGTGGCGTTCGACGAGGTGACGAACGGGTAGGTGCCGTGGTCGACATCCAGCATGGTCGCCTGGCCGCCCTCGAAGAGCACGGTCTTGCCGGCGGTGAGCGCCTGGTGCAGCAGCAGCGCGGTGTCGGCGACCATCGGGCGCAGACGCTCGGCGTAGCTGAGCAGGTCGTCCACGATCTCGTCGACCGTAATGGCGCGGCGGTTGTAGACCTTGACCAGCATGTGGTTCTTCTGGCCGAGCGCGCCCTCCACCTTCTGGCGCAGGATGTTCTCGTCGAACAGGTCCTGGATGCGGATGCCCACGCGGTTGATCTTGTCGGCGTAGGTGGGGCCGATGCCGCGACCGGTGGTGCCGATCTGGCGCTTGCCCAGGAACCGCTCGGTGACCTTGTCCATGGTGCGGTGGTACTGGGTGATGACGTGCGCGTTGGCGCTCACGCGCAGCTTCGACACGTCCACGCCGCGGGAGCTGAGCGCGTCGAGCTCCTCGAAGAGCACTTCGATGTCAACGACCACGCCGTTGGCGATCACCGGGGTGACGCCGGGGGTGAGGATGCCGGAGGGCAGCAGGTGCAACGCGTACTTCTCGTTGCCGACGACCACGGTGTGGCCGGCGTTGTTGCCGCCGTTGAACTTGACGACGTAGTCGACACGGCTGCCGAGGAGGTCGGTGGCCTTACCCTTACCTTCGTCGCCCCACTGGGCGCCGATCAGAACGATTGCTGGCATGGGTTAGTTGTCTCCTCGGATAACAAAGGCGGCGGTCGGCGGGGCCGGGTCCTCGCCGGGCGAAACGACGGGCGGAACCGCCGGGAACATCTGGGTCTCGGCGTGCTGCGAACGCAGCCGGGTGATCACTGTGGGGTCTGCGCCCTCAAGGAACTCGGTGAGGCGTTCGAACTCGTCGGTCTCGCCGATCTCGGCAGCGGCGCGGCGGAGGGCGAACAGCGCGCGCAGCACGCCCCGGTTGGGTTCGTGCGCCCACGGGATCGGTCCCTGGCCACGCCAGCCGGCCTTACGCAGGGCGTCGAGGCCGCGGTGGTAGCCCACCCGGGCATACGCGTACGCCTCGAGCAGTCGGCCCTGGCCGTGGGTGTAGTCGGCGAGCGCCGCCCAGGCCAGCGATGATTTCGGATGCGCCGCCACCACGGTCGCAATATCCTGCGTTCCGGTTCGGCTGAGTGCCTCAATCACCTCCGGTTCTGCGGGTAGGAGGGTCTCGGGCTGTTCGATCAGATTTGCGCCGGTCACACTAGATACTACCGCGACCCGAGATTCGGGCCGCGAGCTGTGCCCTGAACCCCAAAAATCACCGGATCCCACGGCCGAGACCGCCGTCCGCGGGCGGTCAGGCCAGCAGACCGCCGGAGAGCGACTCGAGGATCGCCGCGGCGACCTCCTCACGATCACGGTCGGGTTCGAAGACCAGCCACTCCAGGCCGGCCATCAGCACGGCGCCGAACACGCTCGACGCCATCAGCCCGCCCGTGCCGGCCGCGGCCGTGGCCGGGCGGGCCTCGGCGATGGCCTCGGCGAAGACCGCGAGCGCCTCGTGCCGCAACGCGAACAGGGTCTTCTGCCACGCCCTGTCGGTGCGGAAGATTTCGGCCGCCATCAGCTTCGCAAGGCCGGCGTTCGCCTCGATGCGGTCGAGTAGCACCGTGATCAACGCCTCCAGCGCGGCGCGGCCGTGCAGGCCGGTGCGCGCCCCGCGGAGGGTCTCGGCGAGAGCGCCGACACCCTCCTGCAGGAGTGCCTCGAAGAGCTTGTCCTTCGAGCTGAAGTTGTAATACAGGCTGCCCTTGGCCACCCCGGCGAGCTCCGCGACGTCATCCATCGTGGTGCCGGTGATCCCCCGGGTGGCGGCCAGCGCCAACGCGGCGTCCAGGATCGCCCGTTTCGTTCCGGTTGCGCGGGGCATAGCCGGTCCTTTCGTCGCTCTCGGTGCGGCTCGAAGCCTAGATGGTCAATTCGGGGTGCAGCCGCGTGATGGTCCACATCCGCTGCCGGGACGCGCTCCAGGCGCTGACGGCGATCGAGCCCACCAGGATGCCTACGAGAACGAGCACGGAAAGCCACAGTCTAGAGTCGATCCCTCCGGTGATGAGCTGGCGTAGCCCGGTGACCACGTAGGAGGCGGGCATCCAGGGGTGCAGGATCTGGAAGAACTCGGGCGTCGTCTCCACCGGGTAGGTGCCACCGGACGAACTCAGCTGCAGCATGAGCAGCACCAGGCTGACCACACGGCCGGCGGCGGTGCCGAACAGGATGATGAACATCTGCTGCAGCGCCAGGAACGCCAGCGTCGTGAGGTAGATGAAGGCCGACATGCCCAGCCAGTGCGCCGGGGTGAGACCGATGCCGTAGACGAGCACCAACACCATGATCACAACCTGGCTGAGACCGATCGCCATGGCCGGCAGGAACCCGGTCATGGTGGCGCGCAGCCCGGAGGCCGCGCTGGCCAGCGCCCTGGTGGGCAGGGCCCGCAGGATCAACCAGGTGATCAGCGCGCCGACGAAGGTCGCCAGGGCGAGGAAGAAGGGCGCGAACCCCTCGCCGAAGCTGCCGGAGGCGTTCTCCCAGGTCTGTTTGAGGTCGACGGGGTTGGCGATCACCGTGGCCTTCGCGGCGATCTGATCGTCGCTGTCGTCAGGGGCGGCGGCCGCTCCGTCGGCCAGTGCGTCGGCCAGGGTGCGACTGCCGTCGGCGAGCTGGACGGTGCCGGACTGCAGCGCCCCACCGCCGTCGACCAGCTTGCTGCTGCCGTCGACGAGGGTGCCGGTGCCGGCGGCGAGGCTGTCGGCGCCGTCGGCAAGGGTGCTCGCTCCGGTGGCCGCGCTCGCCGCTCCGGTGGCAAGCTGACCGGCGCCGCTCGAGAGGGCACTGGCTCCGGTGGCGACGCCTGAAGCTCCGGTGGCCACCTGCGCGGCGCCGGGAGCACCGTTGCCGAGGGCAGCGGAGAGCTCGTTGAGCTTGGTGGAGAACGCGGCGTTCTTGGCGGCGAAGCCCGCGGTCTGGGTAGCGGCGCCCTGCGTCTGGGTGTCGATCTGGTCTGCTCCGGCGGCCAGTTCGGTCACCGACGGTAGGAACTCCGAGGCTGGCTGGTCCGGCGCCGCCGTCATGGCAGCCTCGAGAGCACTCAGTTTGTCGGAGAGCTTCGTCGTCACGGCGGCGAGTTCCCCGGTCCCGGTGCTGATGGAGGTGGCCCCGGCGGCCAGCTGGGTTGACGAGCCGGCCAGGGCTGCCGCGCCGGTGGCGGCGGTGGCCATGCCGTCGGCCACCCGCTGGGCTCCGCCGGCGACGGTCGTTGCGCCGGCGGCGAGCTTCACCGACGAGTCTGACAGCGTGGTCGCGCCGGTTGACAGGGTGCCGAGTCCGGTTGACAGGCTCGACGAGCCGTCGGCGAGGCGCAGAGCGCCGTCGTCGAGGGACACGGCGCCCGCGGAGAGGTCGCCCAGGCCGGTGACGAGGGTGCCCGTGCCGGTTTCGGCGGTGCTGAGGCCGTCGGCCAGGGTGCCGGCGCCGTCTGCGGCGCTGCGGATGCCGTCGCCGGCTTCGTTCACGGCCACGAGCATCGCGTTGACGGTCTGGTCGCCGATGTTCAGCGACACGGCGTCGCGCAGCTGCACCATGGCCTGCTTGCCCAGGGTGGAGGCCAGGAAGCTGTTGCTGTCGTTGTAGTCGACCTGCACCTCGGCCGCCGTGGGGGTGTCGGTGCCCGCGGAGACGGCGTCGGTGGAGAAGTCTGCGGGGATGGTGACGGAGAAGTAGTAGTCGCCGTCGATGACGCCGCTGGAGGCATCCGCTGCACTGGTTTCGACCCAGCCGAGGTCGTTGCCGTCGAGCAGCTTGTCGACCAGGTCGTCGCCGGCGGTGACGGCCTCGCCGTCGCGGGTGGCGCCGGTGTCGGCGTTGACCAGCGCGACGGGCAGGTGGCTGAGCTCTTTGTCGGGAGCCCAGAACGCCCAGAGGTAGAGGGCGCCATAGATGAGGGGAATGAACATCAGGACGACGAGGGCGATCTTGGGCAGGGTGCCCTTGCCGAAACGGCGCAGTTCAGTGCCGGTTGAGAGGAAGGCGAACATCTAGCGAATCTCCTGGTTCATGTACAGGACGGTCGGGTCGATGCCCAGTTCCGCCCACATTTCAACGTCGGGTGCGATGGCCGAGGCGATCACTGGCGTGCCGGCGGCCACGATGGCGCCGAGCCGCTGCCAGAGCTGCCGACGGGCCTCGGTGGAGTGCACCTGCTCGACCTGGTCGAAGAACAGCGCGCTGGGCGCGCTCATCATGGCCAGGGAGGCGCGCAGCAGCACCATCTCGACCTCGTCGAGGTCCCAGATCATGGTGCTGGCCGCGGGAATGGGGATGTCGCCGAAGACAGGTGCGCAGACGCGGGTGACCTCGGCGTCGTCGACGGCGCGGATGAAGGACCACCACGGGGCGAGCCAGGCGTGCCGTTCCCGGATGGCCGCGCCGACGCTGACCGACTCCTCGAGGGTGTCGATGCCGTGGAATCCCGAGACGCCGGTGCTGCGCTGCACCCGGCGCGCGTGCCTGGGCAGGTCCTCACCGAGCACCGTGAGGGTGCCCGAACTGGGCTTCATGCGCCCGGCCAGGGTGAGCAGCAGGCTGGTGCGACCGCTGCCGGCCGGCCCGCAGATCACGGTGAGGCCGTTGTCGGCGCTGAAGCTGAGCGGCCCGTAGACCACTCCCCGTTTGTAGCTCACGGTCAGTTCATCCGCTACCAGTGTCGCCTGCACGTCGTTCCCTTCTCGCCGGCACCTTTTGTACCGACTAGTCAGTATAGATCCGGCAGCGGCGCGGATGCAACCGGGCGGGCGGGCCGGGCGCCGTCTGAGTAGTCGTCCAGAAACTGACTAGTCAGTGGAAAACTGAATTAGAGTGTGACCTCAGTCTCAGCGCCGCGATGCCCTTACTTCCCGCCGAATCCGGCCCGCCACCCCGGGCCCCCAGCACCGGAGGCGCCCGCATGCGCGTTACCCTGACCGCCGTCACCAAGGGACCCCAGGACTCGGCCCTGCCCGCGACGACCCTGGAATTCGGCAGCGACGCCGTCACCTTCGCGCGTGCCGAGACCGAACGCCGCCCCACTGTGCTCGGCCTCATCGCGTCCGGCCGCATGCGCCCGGACTCCGGCACCGTTACCCTGGACGGTCACACCGACTACGCGGGCCTCCGCCGCCAGATCGCCCTCGTCGACGCCCTCGGGGTCTCCGAGCCCGCCGCCGACGTGCGGGTGGAAGAGGTCGTCGCCGAGGAGCTGATGTTCGCCGGCCACCTGGGCCGTCGCCGCACCGTGAAGAGGGTGCTCGCCGAATTCGGCCTCGCCGACCAGGCCCGCTCCAACATGGGCGACGTCGCCCCCGACGACCGTATCCGTCTGCTCACCGAGCTGGCCGTGCTGCGCGACGGGGTGATGGGCCTGGTGCTCACCTCACCCGACCGGCACGGCGGCGATCCGCTCGGCTGGTGGGACGTGGCCGGCGGCCTGGCCGCGCGCGGCTACGCGGTACTCGTCATCGCCGGCGACGCATCCGCCCACGCCATCGCCGACCTGGAACTCGCCGACCTCGAACCCTCCGGCGTGCTGCCGGCCGGGCTCGCTCGCTCGCACCCCGACAGCATTGGAACCGCCGCACTGTGAAGATCTTCGCCATGATCCGCGCCGAGCTGGCGCGGCTGACCGCCACCACGATGTCCCGCGTCGCCCTTGTGGCGCTGATGCTCGTGCCCGTGCTCTACGGCGGCCTCTACCTGTGGGCCAACCAGGACCCGTACGCGGGCCTGGACCGGGTGCCGGTGGCCCTCGTCGTGGCCGACACCGGAGCCGAGCAGGATGGCGCGGCCACCAACTACGGCACGGATGTGGCCGAACAGTTGGTCGACGACGGCACGTTCGACTGGCACACCGTGACCGCCGCGACGGCGAAGGCCGGTGTCGCCGACGCCACCTACGACTTCAGCGTCACGATTCCCGCCGACTTCTCCAGCTCGATCGCGTCGTCGTCCACTGACTCGCCGCACCAGGCCACCATCACCCTCACCACCAACGACACCAACAGCTACCTGGCCTCCACGATCGGCAGCCAGGCCGCCCAGAGCATTCGGGACGCCATCGTGGAACGGGTCAACGAGCAGGCCGCCGGCACCCTGCTCATCGGCCTGTCCGACATTCGGTCGAGCCTGGTCGACGCGGCCGACGGGGCCACCCAGCTGACGGATGGCGCGACCACGGCCGCTGACGGCAGCACCGAGCTGGCCGACGGCGCGAGCCGACTCGCCGACGGCACCGGCCAGCTGGCCACCGGGGCCGGCAGCCTCGCCGACGGCACCGCGCAGGTGGCCGACGGTGCCGGCCAAGTCGCCGACGGCACCGCGCAGGTGGCCACCGGCGCCGACCAGCTGGCCACCGCCACCGGGCAGGTGGCCGACGGCACCGCCACCCTGTCGTCGGGCGCGACGGCCTTGGCCACGGGGGCCGGCAAGGTCTCGACCGGAACAGTCGCCGTCTCGGCCTCGGCGCGCAAGCTGGCCGACGGCACCGCGGCGCTCAAGGCCGCCAGCCAGGCCGCCGGCGCCAGCCTCACCGGCGTGGGCGCCGCCCTCGCCACGGCCCAGAGCTCCCTCGCCGACCAGCTCGCCGCCGCGGGCCTCAGCCAGGAGCAGATCACGGCCGCCGTGGCCACCCTGACCCCGGTGGGCACCGCCGTGGGCACCAGCGGCACCGACCTGGGCAAGGCCGGCGCAGCCATCGATGCGATCGCCACCGGCAGCGCGGATCTGGCCACCGGTGCCCAGCCTGTCTCTTCTCCACATCTCCGAGCCCACAAGACGCATAGTTAGATCTGGGGGGGGGGGTTTTTTTTTTGGGGGGGGGGGGGGGGGGGGGGGGGGGGGGGGGGGGGGGGGGGGGGGGGGGGGGGGGGGGGGGGGGGG
>NZ_JBGQOH010000034.1:0-20354 GCF_052113745.1 Cryobacterium sp. W22_MBD10_FK3 | reverse complement strand
TTTGGGTTGCTTTTTCGTTGGGTGGGCGTTGGTTTTTTTCTTCCGCGGTCTTCTTTCCCCCCCCTTTGTGTGTTCCCCCCCCCCCCTTATTGTTTCCCCGTTGGACTGTACGAGGTGCAGTGAACACGTCGGTGGTGGCCCGAGTGGCAACTGGCCGACCACGTACCGCGACCGCGATCACGCAGGATAGAAGCATGGCTCACCGGCAACGCACCCCCGCCTCGACCGACGCCCCCGGTGAACGGGCAGACAAGACCTGCGCCTCGTGCGGCCGGCGCATCCAGTGGCGGGCCAAGTGGGCCCACAACTGGGATGCGGTGAAGTACTGCTCGGCCGCCTGCCGCACGCACGGTGTCAACAAGACTGACCTCCGGCTCGAAGAGACCATCCTGACGCTGCTCGACGCGCGGGCGCAGGATGCCACGATCTGTCCGTCCGACGCGGCGCGGGCGATCGGCGGCGAGGCATGGCGTGACCTGATGGAGCCGGCCCGGCGAGCTGCTCGGCGCATGGTCGCCCGAGGTGAACTGCAGATCACGCAGGGCGGGTCCGTGGTCGATCCGTCGACCACGAAGGGGCCGATCCGGTTGCGCCGGCCGCGGTAGGGCCCTGCCCCGCTGTGGGGGCATTTCACTAGGAGAGTCGCTGGCGAGCGGGCAATACAGTGGCGGTGCCACATCCGTTTCGATGTGGTGAACTCTGACCCAAAGGATCCCCATGGAAACCGCTGCCATCACCTCCTGGACATTCGTCTCCGAGGCTCCGATCCCGGCTGATGTAGAGCCCATGCTTGTTCCCGGGGAGAAGGCGATCGCCGCGTACAAGACGTTCCGGGACAGCGCGATTTTCACGACCAAGCGTCTCATCGTGCGGGATGCGCAGGGGATCACCGGCAAGAAGGTGGAGATGTACTCGCTCCCTTATTCCAGCGTGAACATGTGGTCGTCGGAGAACGCCGGGTCGCTCGACACTAATGGTGAGATCGAGCTGTGGACCCGCGCCGGTCACATCAAGATCAAGGTGGGCAAGGCCGTAGACGTTCGGGCCCTCGATCGCCTCATCACCCACGCCGTGCTCGGCGCTGAGCTGGCGATCGTCTAACGTCACCCGGCAGCGCAAGGTCCCGCTGGTTCGAATGACCTCGTGACCTGAGGAATCGCCGTCCGGGCGGCCGCCGGGTCGCTAGGTTTAGCCCATGACCTCAGCCGCTGAAGTGCACACGTCGCCCGCCGTCACCGCCGTGGTTCGTGACGCTGCTCGACCCGTCGGTTCGGATCAGCGGCAAGGCGATGACGGCCCGCACCCGGGTGGACTACCTCGGTGCGCCAGGCGGGGCCAGCGTTATTCGGCTGGTGCCCCTGGTGCGATCGTTCAGCGTGAACGGTCAGCAGCATCTGGCCACGGGCAGCGTGCGGGTGGTGGCCAGCGGACCGGTGTCGGTGGCGTTCGAGGTGTTTCTGCAGGGCATCTGGGCCCGGCAAGAGCACACCTCCCTGTTCGCCCCGATCGCCGCTGACACCGACGAGGACGCTGAGCGGTGGGCGGCCGCGAGCACCGCGTTGACCCTGGAGCTCGCCCACCCGCTCGAGGTCCCGACCGGCGAGGACGAAACCTCTCTGGAGTACCTCGCCGCCGACCTGGCGAAGGGGCTCGCGGAGCGCTCCCGCAACGCCGCGGCCGATCTCCGTGAAATTCGGTACGCGCTGGAACTGGAGTTGGCCGAGACCAGCACCCGGACCACCGCGCACGGGTCGCAGGCATCCGTGGTGTCGGCGCTGCTGCAGCTCGGCATCATCTGCGGTCGTGCCGCGGACAGCACCCGGGAGGCCGTGCGCGAGGGGCTCTGGGTGCATCTCACCGACTCGCCGGCGTACCACGCGCACCGGGTGCTGCTGAATCCGGCCATCGTCACCCATCTCGCGCCGGCCACCGTGCTCACCCGACCGTGGATGCGCCTGCACGACGCGGCGATCCGGCAGTGCACCGAACTGGGCAGCCAGTTGACTGCCGAATCGGTGGCGGTGCACGCGCTGCTGTCGGCCGCCGCGTCGGTGTCGAGCTCGCGCGAAGCGGATGCCCAAACCAGCTTCAACACGCTGGCCGCGGTGGCGTCGCTGGGCCTGGGCATCCCGGCGCTGGTGCTGGCCCTGTACGGGGCCGACCGGCTGCTGCCCCTCGACACACTGCCCCGGCAACTGGCGTTCCTGCCCGTGGCCGCCGGACTGGTGTTCGCCACGGTGCTCGCGATGCGGCGCTCGCCGCGGGGCGAGCACCGCCGGGTGTGGATCGTGGGGGCGGCGGCGACGCTCACGGCGTTGCTCGGGCCGCTGGTCATCGCCGGGGTCATTGCGCCGTCATGAAACGGGGCACGAACGCGATTGACCGGCGAACTGCGGTCGCGCAACTGCTCGAGGCGGAAGCCCTTTCGATGTCGTCTCCAGCGGCGGTATTTCGGCTTGGTGTACATCGTCGATAGGTTGGGCCCATGTTCAGTGCTCTGGGGATTCTCATCTACCTGCTCGTCGTCGCGCTTGCCGCGTTCGCTCTGTTCTGGGTCATCCGACTCGGCGTGCGGTTCGGGCTGAGGGATCACGCCACCTGGCTGAAGACCGAAACCCCGCGCCCGCCCGAGTGACCGCACCGGCCTCGTTGCGACGCGGTCCGGCACCGTTGCACGGCTCGAGCACCGCCCGGCCCTTGCCGTTTGGCGAGGTCTGGGTGTCAATTGGTTGCAACGGTGCGAGACAACGACGTCGGGAGCTGGTCATGTCGGGCAAACAGGATGCGTCACCAGGGGCGAGCCGGGGCGGCGCGGAGCAACGGCGGGCATCCGCATCGGCGGCCCCGGTTCGGGATCCGGGGAAGATCCGCAACGTGGCGCTGGTGGGCCGCTCGGGCGGCGGCAAGACCCTGCTCGCCGAGGCGCTGCTCACGGCCACCGGCGCCCTCACCCGGATGGGGTCGATCGAGGCCGGCAGCACGGTGAGCGACACCGACCCGTCCGAGATTCACCAGCAACGCTCCGTGACCCTCTCGGTGCTGCCGCTGGCCGTCGGCGACCTCACGGTGAACCTGCTCGACACCCCGGGCTACGCCGACTTCATCGGCGAACTGCGAGCCGGGCTGCGGGCAGCGGATGCGGCACTGTTCGTGGTCTCGGCCGTGGACGGCGTCGACGCGGCCACCACCGCGCTCTGGGCGGAGTGCGAGCGAGCCGGGATGCCGCGCGCCGTGGTGATCAGCCGGGTCGACCATCCGCGGGCCGCGTATGAGGCGGTGCTCGCGGAGTGCCGCGAGAGCTTCGGGCCGGCGGTGCTGCCGCTGGCCGTGCCGA
The DNA here is from genome assembly GCF_052113745.1 of Cryobacterium sp. W22_MBD10_FK3. Classification (NCBI taxonomy): domain Bacteria; kingdom Bacillati; phylum Actinomycetota; class Actinomycetes; order Micrococcales; family Microbacteriaceae; genus Cryobacterium; species Cryobacterium sp. W22_MBD10_FK3. The sequence continues at coordinate 17,020 of NZ_JBGQOH010000034.1, read as the reverse complement.
TGCTCACCGGCGGCGCCGTGACCGGGCTGCTCAACCTGCTCACCGGCACGGTGTCGGTGAGCGCGGGCGAACCCAGCTCGAGCCTTCGCGAGCGACCGGCGACCGCTGCTGAACTCAGCGAGACGGGGCCGGCCCGGGCCGCGCTGCTCGAGGGGATCATCGCCGAGAGCGAGGACGAAACCCTGATGGAGCGCTATCTCGGTGGCGCAGACATCGCCAGGGACATCCTGGTTGCCGACCTGGAGATCGCAGTGGCTCGGGGCAGCTTCTACCCGGTGCTGGCGACATCCGCCGAGACCGGGGTGGGCCTGAGCGAACTGCTGGAGCTGCTGACCGGTGCGTTCCCGTCGCCGCTGGAGCGGGCGCTGCCCACGGCGACCGACCTGGACGGCCGGCCGGTGAAACCGTTGGCCTGCGACCCGTCCGGCCCGCTGGCGGGGGAGGTCGTGCGCACCACCATCGACTCGTTCCTCGGCCGGGTCTGCCTGGTGCGCATCTTCTCCGGCACCATCCGGGAGGACTCCATCGTGCACATCGGCGGGCACGGGCTCACCGAGCGCGGCCATGTAGATCACGACAGCGACGAACGGGTCACGCACCTGCAATCCCCGCTCGGGGCGACCCTGCGACCCGTGCCGTTCTGTGTGGCGGGCAACATCTGCGCGCTCACCCGGCTCACCGACGCCGAGACCGGCGACACCGTCTCCGACCGGGAGAACCCCCTGTTGGTGGCGGCCTGGGAGATGCCGGAGCCGCTGATGCCGGTGGCGGTGGAGGGCGAGGCGCACAGCGACGACGACGCGCTGGCCAAGAACCTGGGCAAGGTCGCGGCCGTCGACCCGACGCTGCGGGTGGAACACAACGCCGAAACGCATCAGCTGGTGCTCTGGTGCATGGGCGAGGCGCACGCCGAGGTGGTGCTGGACCGGCTGCGCGCCCAGGGTGTGCACGTGCGCACCGTGGAGGTGATCACCCCGCTGCGGGAGACCTTCGCCGCCCCGGCCACCGCCCGGGGCCGGTACGTCAAGCAGTCCGGCGGGCACGGCCAATTCGGCATCTGCGACATCGAGGTGCAGCCGCTGGAGCGCGGCGCCGGCTTCGAATTCGTGAACAGGGTGGTGGGCGGCGCGGTGCCCAAGCACTACATCGAGTCGGTGGAGAAGGGCGTGCGGGCGCAGATGGCCAAGGGTGTGGCGGCGGGCTTCCCCGTGGTGGACATCCGGGTGACGCTGGTGGGCGGCAAGACGCACAGCGTCGACTCGTCGGATGCCGCGTTCCAGGCCGCCGGAGCGCTGGCGCTGCGGGAGGCCGCGGCGGCGAGCCGGATCCAGTTGCTGGAGCCGGTTTCCGCGGTGACGATCGCCGTGCCCGACGCCTACGTGGGCCCGGTGATGACCGACCTGTCCACCCGCCGGGGCCACATGACCGGCACGGCCGCGGTGGGCGCGGAGCGCACCGAGATCAGCGCCGAGATTCCGGATGCCGAGCTGCTGCGGTACGCCATCGAGCTCCGGGCCCTCACCGCGGGCAGCGGGGTGTTCCGGCGCGGCTACCTGCGGCACGAGCCGGTGCCGGCCAAGGTGGCTTCGGCCGCCGCGCACGCCTGAGGCGCCGCCCAGTCTCACCGGGATGGGTGGCCCACTTCTGCTAGTTGGAGGGCGGTTGTGACTAGCGAAAGTGGGCCAGTCATGGTGGGGGCTGGGCCGGCTCTGACGGGGATGGGTGGCCCATTTTTGCTAGTTGCGAGGCGTGCGCGACTAGCGAAAGTGGGCCAGTCATTGCGGGGCGGGCGGGCTATTGTGGCGCGCGGGCGGTTTCGAGGAGGAGGGCGATGGCGGGCGTGGCGAACAGCGCGAAGGCGATCAGGTTGAGGAAGACGGTGACCCAGAATACGGAGCGGAAGCTAACCTTTTGGGTTTTGTGCCGCAGCGTCTGCTGGGCGACGATGGCACCCGGCCAGCCGCCGATGACGCCGAGCAGCAGCAGAGTCTGCTCCGAGACCCGCCAGCGCCGGTTGGTGGCCGCGGACTTGTCGGCCGCGTAGACGAGAAAGCAGACGATACTGGCGCCGAGGTAGAGACCCGCGACCCAGAGCGGGATCGGCCAGAGCGCGTTCACCACGAGGTAGCCGAGCACGAACAGGAGGATAGGGAGGTAGCTCGCGGGGCCTGAGCGCTGGGGCGACGCGCTTGAGCGCTTGGGTGAGGTGCCGCGGCGCGCTGGCGACGGCATCCGTTGCCCGGCTACCTGCACCCGTGTGGCCCGACGCTTGCCGTCTGCCGAGCGCTCGACCTCGAACGAGAGCGCCTCGCCCAGCTGCGGTCTCGTCGGCCGGGTGGGGAACGACTTGATGTGCACGAAGGTCTTGTCGGATCCCTGCGCGGCGGTGATGAAGCCGAAGCCGCGGTCGTCGTCCCAGGAGGTCAAGGTGCCGTGCACGCGCTCAGTTCGGGAACCCATGGCTTCGAGCGTAACGGGCGCCCGCACCGGGCAACGACGGGGGCGGTGCCCAGCGGGCCGTCGAAGAGCACCTCGCGGAGAGGTATGCGGGGTACGCGCCGCTATGCGCCTGGCGCGCCACGCGCATACCGGCGCCTTGCCCGCGCACGTCGCCATCCACCGCTCGGCGGTGCCGGATCAGAGCCAAAAAGGTGCCAGAGCGGGGCCGGATCGGCAAGGTCAGAGCCAACCCACCCGACCGGCCAGATTCGATCAGAGCGCGAAGGCCAGGATGCCCATTACCAGGCAGGCGCCCAGGATGTAGAGGGTGTTGCGGGCGGTGGAGCGCAGCACCGGTTGGCGCAGCCGCCGGGCGAGGAGCGCCACGGGGAGCGCGGCGGCCGTGAGCACGAGGAGCAGGCCGGCGGCTCCGATGATGGTGGCGAAGACCTCCTCGCCGTCATTCGAGTTGGGGTCACCCTGCCACCACCCGTTCGTGTCGCCGATGGCCTGGATGCCCAAGCCCAGGAAGAGCACCGGCCAGAACGCGATGGCGACGGCGATCAGGTCGATCGCCACGACCAGCGCGACGAACAGCGGTCGGGGGTTCTGGGGGCCGGGGCGCGGCACGGTTCCGTTCACGGGTGCGACCTTCCGGTGATGCCTGAGGCGGGCTCGCCGGCATCCCACCGACTGTACCGGTGCTCGCCGCGCTGCACCCGGTCCCAGAGCCGCTTGGCCACGATGCCGCCGGCGCCGAACGGAGCGAACGTGCGCGTGGCCGTCCAGCTGCGGCCATCCGCCGCGAGCACCTCGGTGTCGAGCCGGGAGGGGTTCTCGGCGGGCCGCACGTGTTCGAGCACCCGGCCGTGCACCGCGGCGTCGAGAAACTCCCGCACCAGGGCCACGTCGGTTGCCGGCAGCCGCCAGCTGCCGTCGCCGACCTGCACGGTGATGCCGTCGTCGTGCTCGTCCTCGCTGCGCAGCCAACGGATGGCCGCCGCCTCCGCCCGGCTCGGCTCCAGGGTCATTGCGGACCTGCCGGTGGCCCGGGTGGAGCGGGCCAGGTGGGCGTAGCGTCGCGCGGCGTCGTCGGCGAGGGCTTCGAGCAGCAACCCGACCGGGTCGCCCATGCGGAGCCGGTTGCGCTCGATGGTGCGTGCCTGGTCTGCCTGGCGAGCAATCGCCTCGGCGCTGAGGGTGTGCGCCGGCAGCTCGGTGCCGGGCGGAACGTCGAGCAGCACCCGGTACTCACTGAAATCGAGCTCGTCGGGATCGCCGACGGTGTTGAGCGGGTGCGACTCTGGCGCGGAGAGATCGGCGGTGTAGGTGCCGGACAGGCCGGGTGCCGGGATGCGGGGATAGCGGATCCCGGTGATCGCCACGACGGTGCCGGTGACCTTCCAGTGCGGCACGTCGGCCGGTGTCTGGTCGTGGTGCTCCTCCACGAACCGGGCGGCGGTGCCGGGCTGCGGGTCGGCGGCGTGCGAGGCGTTCGGCTCAGCGGCGAGGATGTTCCAGGTCGCCGGCTCGCCGACCTGGAACGGGCTGCCGCAGCAGTCCTGTTCCCAGCCCACGATGACGACCTCGATCTCCATGGCCTCAGCCTAGAGCCGCCGAGCCCACGAGCCGCCGGGCCGCTCTGAGCAACCGCGAGCGCCGCCCGCGCCCGCTGACTACCGCCGCTTGCTCACGAGGGTGCCGAGGGCCGCGAGCACGGCGACGGCGAAGGTGCCGAGGGCGATGACCTGGGTGGGGTTGCGCTTGTAGGCGGCGGTGACCTTGTCGACGGCATCCGCGGCGAACTTGCGCACGGCGGTCACGGTGGAGCCGGCGTTGTCGTCGAAGTCCCGAATGATGGCCTTGGCGCTCGTCACGGTGTCGTCGAGGGCGTGCCGGGCCTGCTCGGTGATCTCGCCGGCCTTGGTGACGGTGTCTTCGACGAGGTCGTGGGCCTGCTGGGCGGTCTTGTCATTCATGGGGGTTCCTTTCAACGAAACGAAACGGGCACGAGGCGATGACCTGCCTCACCTCTAAGAGGGGCACGCTCGGGCATTCGTCACGAAGTGGACCGGAATTGCCAGAAACGGCCGGCCGCACCCCCGGCGCTCAGACCGTCCAGTCCGTGGCCTCGAGCCGCACCCTGTCGCCGCGGAACCTGTCGAAGACCATCTGGATCGGCTCGCCGTCGCTGGAGAAGTAGGTCATCTCGCGCACGATCAGCGGCACCCCCTCGGCCACGCCGAGCACGCGGGCGGTGTGGGCGTCGGCGATGTCGCTGCCGATCGAGACCAGCACCTCCCCGGGCGTCATGCCGAAGAACGAGGTGATGGTGTCGACCATCGTCACCGGGCCGCTCAGATCCCTCGGGTCGCCCAAGATGCGGGTGGAGAAATACGCCGTGCGGATGCCGATGACCTCGCCGGCGGTGCTGAAGGTGTTCTCCACCATCCGCAGGCTCGGCTCGTCGAGGGCCAGGCGTTCGCGCACCAGCGGGAAGTTGGGCACCTCGCGTTCCTCGATGACGGTGATCAGGATGTCGTTGCTGTCGGAGCTGATATCCGTCAGGGGCACGCTCACGCCGATGTGGCTCACCTTCGTGCCCACCCGGCGGCGGCGTTCCACGAAGCCCGAGTCCCGCAGCTGGGTGAGGGCCGCCCGCACCGACCCGCGGCTGGTGCTGAACAGCAGCATGAGGTCTTCTTCGGCGAGGGGATCGTCTGGCGCGATGTGGCCATCCCGGATCGACGACGTGATGAGGTCGCGAACCCGTCGTGCGCTGATCTGCCGGCCGTAGGCCGACCCCCCTTTGGAGCGGGGATGCTCGTTGTCCTGTGCCATCGCGGTGCCTTCGGTGTGTGCGGGTGCGGTGCGTGCCCGGGGGAGCGTGTCGGCGGCTGGTACCCGGCTTGATCAGGTTACCGTCAACGGCCCTGAACGGACCGCCCGTTCGGGGGGTAGTCGCGTAACAGATTTCGGATATGCACTCTGCTCAGCATTTTAACCGGGCCGAAGCCCTCGTTCAGGTCGCGCAATGCGGGAGTTACCGCGAATGTCATGGCCGGAAACGTTGCCCCTGAATAGTTGACCCCGTCGCAACGAACCGGTTCTCGGTTCAGGTTCTCCAGCGGCAGAAACCCGGAAGGCGATAGCGATGACCGTACAGGCACCAGCCAGACGGCAGGGATCCCCAGCGAAAGTGACCGGCCCCACCGTCGGGACGGAACCGAGCCCCAGCCCGGCCCCCACGCGTCGGTCGGCGGTGACCGTGTTCTGGTTCCTGCGCCCGGTGCTGCTCACCTTCGTGAACTTCCTGGTGTTCGTGGTCGCCGCGTTCTTCCTGGTCAAGCTCATTCCCGGCGACCCGGTGGTCACGGCCACCGGCGGCCGGCTCACCGGCGACGCCCTCGAAGCGGCCCGCGCCTCCTACGGCCTCGACGGGGCCTGGTACACCCAGCTCGGCAGCTACCTCAGCCAGCTGATGAACTTCGACCTCGGCACCTCCATCGCCACCGGCCGCCCGGTGGCCCAGGACTTCGCCTCCCGGGTGCCCGCCACCCTGGAGCTCGTGCTCTGCGGCCTCGTCTTCGCCTGCATCGCCGCGGTGCTGTTGTCGCACTTCGTGGTCACGCACCGCAAGTTCCGCCTGGCCCGGGTGCTCACCTCCTACGCCCGGTCGGCCGGGGCGCTGCCCGAATACGTGCTCGGCATCGCCTTCCTCTTCGTCTTCTACGCGGTGCTGCACTGGGCGCCGGCGCCGTCGGGCCGCCTGGATGCGTTCCTCATCTCGCCGCCGCAGGTCACCGGCTTTCCGATGCTGGATGCGTTGCTGGCCGGCGACGGCGCCGCGTTCAGCTCCTACGCCCAGCACCTGGTGTTGCCGGTGATCGTCATGGTGGTGGCGCACACGCCGATCCTCATGAAAATGCTGATCCTCAGCCTCGACGCGGCCATCGACGACCCGGCCACCAAGTTCAGGGTCGCCTCCGGCGCACCCCGGCGGGTGGTGCTCGCCAGCATCTACCGCCGGGCGCTGCCCTCCGGCGTCGCCATGCTGGGGATGCTCTTCGGCCTCCTCCTCGGCGGGGCGGTGGTGCTCGAGGCCCTGTTCGGCCTCGGCGGCCTCGGCCAGTACGCGGTCGACTCGGTCAACTCCTCGGATGTCTTCGCGCTGCGGTCGTTCCTCATCGTCGTCGCGGCGATGTGCCTGGTGATCTACCTGCTGGTGGACATCATCACCATGCTCCTCGACTCGAGGCGAATCCCCGGCATCGGGGGAAAGGACGCGTGATGTCTCTCACCACTCCCACGGCGGTCTCCAACCGCGCCATGCGCAACGTCTTGCCGGAGCGCACCACGCACCGGTTCTCCGAACGCACCCGACTGGTGCTGCACCTCATCCCGTTCGCCATCGTGCTGCTCTTGGCCGTCGCGGGCCCGTGGATCGTGCCGCAGAGCCCCACCACCGTGGTGGGCGCCAACTCGTCGCCGCCCACCGCGGAGTTCTGGTTCGGCACCGACTCGAACGGGCTCGACGTGTTCTCCCGCACCTTCGCGGCCTTCCGGCTCGACATCACCATCGCCATCTGCGTCACCGTCATCGCCACCGGTGTCGCCCTGATCGTGGGCCTGATCTCGGGAATGTACGAGTCCCGCCGCGGCCTGCTCGGCATCGCGGCCCGGCTGCTCGGCCGCATCGTCGACCTGGTCCAGTCCATCCCGGTGATGATCGCCGGGCTGGTGATCGTGTCGTTCTTCGGCCGGAACGCCCTGGTGATCACCATGTCGCTGGCCATCGTGCTCATCCCGTTCCAGGCCCGGCTGATGCGCACCGAGGTGCTCCGCACCCGCTCCGACGGCTACCTCGACGCCGCCCGCATGTCGGGGGAGTCGGAGTGGCAGATCCTGCGCCGGCACGTGCTGCCCAACTCCGCCGGCCCCACCATCGAGAACTCCTCGGCGATCTTCGGTATGGCCATCATCTTCAGTGCGGCGCTCGGCTTCCTCGGCGTGGGCATCCCGGTGCCGGCGGCCGAGTGGGGCAGCATGCTCGCCCTCGGCGCACCGGATGCCGCGGTGGGCCGCTGGTGGCCCGTGCTGTTCCCCGCCGTGGCGCTGGCCTTCTCGGTCTGGTCGGCGTCCGTGCTGGTCGCCGGCCTCACCAACCGGTCCCGAGGCACCCGGCACTGAGCCGCCCCACTCTTTTCCGTCCACCCCCTCACCCCCGTCGCTGTAACCCGAATGGAGACTCCACGCCCATGAAACACCCCTCACGCGCCTTCGCGGCCGTTGCCCTCGCCGCGGCAGGCGCCTTGATCCTCACCGGATGCTCCACCTCGAGTGCCAACAACAACGCGGCGGGAACCTTCGTCATCGTGACGGCGGCCCAGCCGTCCAGCTTCAGCTACGAGACCAGCGCCACCGGGTACGAAGCCGCCGAGTTCTTCCAGAACACCGGCTCCACGCTGATCAAGAACCCCTACATCGACGGGGAGGGCGGCGACGCCCGGCACCAGGACCTCTACGACTTCGAACCCGTTCTGGCCTCGAGCTACGAGGTGAGCGACGACCAACTCACCTACACGTTCAACCTGAACACCGACGCGGTCAGCACGGCCGGCAACAACCTCACGGCCGACGACGTGGTGTTCTCCATGCAGCGGAAGTTCAAGACCGCCACCAGCATCGTCAGCTTCATCAGCGCCCCCGCGCTCACCGACGTGGACACCCAGGTGGTGAAGATCGACGACGAGACCGTGAGCTTCACCGTCGCCGACTCCGCCTACGGCTTCACACTGCTGTCGCTGTTGGCCAACACGCCGTACAACATCTACGACTCCACGGTGCTCACCGAGCACGCCACCCCCGAGGACCCCTACGGCGTGGTCTGGTCGCAGACCAACGCCAACTTCGGCTTCGGCGCCTACGCCCTCACCGACTACACCCCGGGTGAGCAGATGATCTACACGGCGAACGAGGGCTACGTGCTCGGTGAACCGGCCGTGGGGCGCATCGTGCAACGGGTGGTGTCCGACGCCGGCCAGCGCTCCAACCTGGTTCGCAGCGGTGACGCCCAGATCGCCACCCAGCTGCGCCCGGCCGACCAGGTCGACCTGGCCGAGGCGGATGCCGCGCAGGTGTTCGATGTGGCCTCCAACGCGTTCGTCTTCATGCCGTTGCTCACCACCGCAGCGCCGTTCGACGACGTGGAGGTGCGCAAGGCACTCGCCCTGGCGGTGCCCTACGAGGACATCATGAGTGACGTCTACCGGGGCCGGCTCTCGGAGATCCCCTCGATGCTCGACAGCGCGGCCCCCGGCTTCGACGGCGACGGCCTCGCGGCCAACACCACCGACGCGGCCGCGGCCAAGCAGATGCTGGAAGCCGCCGGGTACACCGAGGACGTGGCCTTCACCATCACCGTGAACAACGCCGTGCCCGACCTGCAGGAAACCGCGGTGGCCATCCAGTCCGCCGCGAACGAGGCCGGCTTCGACGTCACCATCGACGCGGTCAACTCCTCGGCGTTCCAGGAGGGCCTGGCCGCCAAGACGTTCCAGGCCTCGATGGGCCGCGACTACGCCGTGGTGCAGTCCGCGCCCTACGTGCTGTCGCTGTTCTACACGCCGGGCTCCCCGATCAACTGGCCCGACTTCGACAACGCCGCCCTGAACGACGCGATCGCCGCGGGCAACGCCGCCGGTGACCCGCTGGCCGACGCCGCCGGTGCCCAGTGGAACGCCGCGCAGAAGGTCTTGCAGAGCGAGATGCCCACCATCTACATCGGCTACGTGCAGCCGCTGAACGCCTTCGCCCCGAACGTGGACGGCTACGCCTTCCGTACCGACAACGTCATCGACTACGCCGAACTGAGCCTGAGCGGCGAGTAGCCGGCGCGGCTCGAAGGGACAACCATGATCGACACCACCACAACCACGCCCGTGCTGCGGGTGCAGGACCTCACGGTGCGCTACGGCAACATCGTCGCGGTGCACTCCGCCAACCTCGAAGTGCGCCGCGGCGAGCGGGTGGCCGTGGTGGGCGAGTCCGGGTCGGGCAAGACCAGCCTGGCGAACGCCATCGCCGGCTTTCTCGACCCGCTCGCCGGCGAGGTGGATGCCGCCACGCTCGAGCTCGACGGCGTGCCCTTGTCGCGAAGCGGCGAGCAGGAGCGCATCCCACGGCGCACCCCCGGCCTGTCGATGGTGTTCCAAGACGCCATGAGCTCGCTCGACCCGGTCTGGTCGATCGGCAGCCAGCTGATCGCCGTGCTGCGCGAGACGGAGAAGGTGGGCAAGAAGCAGGCCACCCAGGATGCGCTGCAGTGGCTGCGCGAAGTGGGCATCACTGACCCGGAGCGGGTGATGGGCGCCAAACCGCACGAGCTCTCCGGCGGCATGCGGCAGCGGGTGATGATGGCCATCGCGCTGTCGTCCAAGCCCAGCCTGCTGATCGCCGACGAACCCACCAGCGCGCTGGATGCCTCCCTCGCGGTGGGCGCGATGCAGCTGATGGTCGACCTGGCCGAGCGGGTGGGCACGGCGGTGCTGATCATCACCCACGACATCGAGCTCTGCCGCCGGTTCACCGACTTCGTCGTGGTGATGTACCACGGCGAGATCGTGGAACAGTTGCGCTCCAGCGAGCTGGACAACGCCACGCATCCGTACACCCGCGGACTGCTGGCCTGTGTGCCCACCCTGCGTTCGGCCCGGCTCGACCAGCTGCCCACCCTGGAGTCGGTGCGCGCCGAGGCCGAGGAGCAGGCCGCATGAGCGAGGTGCGCATCGAATGCGCGAATGTGCGCAAGAGCTACGGGCGCAAGGTGGCCGTGCGGGATGTCTCCTTCGTCGTGGAGCCGGGCGACCGGGTGGGGATCGTCGGCGAGAGCGGCTCGGGCAAGTCGACCATGGCCAAGATCGTGGTGGGTCTGGAGAAGCCCACCGCCGGGTCGGTCACCATCAACGGCCGCGACCTCGGCTCGCTGATGTCCACCAGGGCCGGGGTGCTGGAGTACCGCCGGGCGGTGCAACTCGTGGCGCAGGACACCACCTCCACCTTCGACCCCCGGCACACGATTCGGGAGGCGCTGCGGGTTCCCGCGCAGCTGCTCGGCGGCCACGATGTGGTCGGCGCCGACCAGGCCATCGCCGAGATCACCCAGGAGCTCGGCATCACCCCGGCCCTGCTCGAGCGGTATCCGCGGGAGCTCTCCGGCGGGCAACGGCAACGGATGTCGATCGCGCGAGCCCTCGTCGTGCGGCCGGGCCTCCTGGTCTGCGACGAGGCCGTGAGCGCGCTGGACGTGTCGGTGCAGGGCGTGGTGCTCAACCTGCTCAAGCGCTACTCGGTGGGGCATGGGGCCGGGCTGCTGTTCGTCTCGCACGGGCTGCCGGCCACGGCTTTTCTCACCCGCAAGCTCGTGGTGATGAACCAGGGCGAGGTGGTGGAGAACGGCCCCACCCTGAGCGTGCTCGAGACCCCGCAGCATCCGTATACCCAGACCCTCGTGGCCGCCTACGAGGCCATCGAAGGGCAGACCGCGGCGTAACCGCGGTCCGTTGATTTTCGTTTCACACCTCACTACAAGAACTGGAGTACATATGTTCCACCTCGGATGGTTTCTCGGCTCAGGATTCGGCATTCAGCCGTGGAGTGCTACCAACGGCGACGGCCCCTGGGCCGGCTCGAATGTGACCGACTGGATGAAGCCGGACATCTACATCGACCTCGCCCAGAGCCTGGAGCGGGCCGGTTTCGACTACATCCTGATCGAAGACACGGCGATGGTGGAAGACAGCTACAACGGCACCGCCGAGGCCAGCCTCCGCCGAGGCTTCATGGCCCCGAAGAACGACCCGATGCCCCTGGTACCGCTGATCACCGGTGCGACCAAGCACATCGGGGTCATCCCGACGGTTTCCACCATCCAGTACCCGCCGTACCTCGCGGCCCGGCTGTTCACCACCCTGGACCACCTCACCAACGGTCGGGTGGGCATGAACGTGGTCACCTCGGTGACCGACCGGGTGGCGCAGAACTTCGGTTACGAGCGGCACCTCGAGCACGACGAGCGCTACATCATGGCGATGGAGTGGGTGGACGTGGTGCAGCAGCTGCAGGACAGCTGGAAGGAAGGCGCCGTGATCGCCGACGCCGAGGCCGGCGTCTACGCCGATCACACCAAGGTGCAGCCGATCAACTTCGAGGGCACCTACTTCAAGTCCCGTGGGCCGCTGAACACCATTCCCGGGCCGCAGCGGCTGCCCCCGATCTGCTCGGCCGGCAGCTCGGAACTCGGCCGCGAGCTGGCCGCCCGCTACGACGACACCATGATCTCCATGGTGAAGAGCGGCGCCGCCGGCAAGATCTACCGCGACGACATGCGGAACCGCGTGGCCTCGTTCGGCCGCAACCCCGACGACGTGAAGTTCCAGTTCCTGGCCACCCCCGTGATCGCGGCGACCGACGCCGAAGCAGAGGAGCAGGCCGCCGCGCAGAAGGCCCGGATGGCCTCGGACAAGGCGATCGAGTACAACCTGTGGAACATGTCGTACACCTCGGGTGGGCGCATCGACTTCGGCGGCATCGACCCCGACACCCTGGTGTCAGACATCGACCTGTCGAAGCAGAACGGCGAGCACACCTCCATCCTCAACCTGTTCGAAGGGTCGGAGGGAAAGACCCTGCGCGAGGTCGTGGCGTCGTCGTACCAGATCACCGACATGGGCCTGGTCGGCAGCCCCGACACCGTCGCCGGCAAGATGGGTGACCTGATGGACGAGATCGGCGGCGACGGCTTCCTGATCTACCTGCCCACCACCCGGATGAACATGGCCCTGGTCTCCGATGGTCTGGCGCCGGCGCTCCGCCGTCGCGGCCTCATCCGCGACGAGTACACCGGCAAGACCCTGCGGGAGAACCTGCTGGCCTTCTAGGCGCAGTGGTTGCGGCGGATGGCACCGGCCCGGGGGAGGGCTGGTGCCGTTCGTGTGTGCGGGTGTGCGGGTGTGCGGGGTGCACGGTGTGTGCGCGGAGTGCACGGCGTGTGGGGTGCGTGCGGTCTGGGGCGCGTGCGGTCTGGGGCGCGGATGTCGTCGCGGACGCTAGGCGGGGTAGGCGCCGCTATGCGGGTGGCGCGCCACCCGCATAGCGGCGTGTGACCCGCCTACCTCAAGAACCGTCCGCCTGCGCCTGCCAGATCACCCGCAGCACGTCGATCACGTCGTCGGCGTCGGCGCCGGCCGCGTCGGCCTCGGCGACGAGATCGCGGATGCGCCGCACCACGGCCCGGGGCAGCACGGCCGCCGATTCGGCCACGCGGGTTCCGGCCGCGGTGCGGGTGACCACGAGTCCGTCGCGCTCGAGCAACTTGTAGGCCTTGGCCGCGGTGCCGGGGGCCACCCCGAGGTCGCTGGCGGTCTGGCGCACGGTGGGCAGGCGCTCGCCGGCGCCGAGCTGGCCCGAGACAATCAGGCCCCGGAACTGGCGGTAGATGTCGAGAGCCGGACTCGACTCATCCGTGAGCGGCGAGGTGGGGCGGGCGCTCATCGCACGGTCTCCGGCGTGCTGCTGCGCTCGGCGCGCTCACCCTGGCGCCGCACGACCGGGCGGCGCAGCATCCGGAGTGCCGCGACGAGCAGCAGCGCGAACGCGAGGATCTCCAGCCCGGGAGCCAGCCAGCGGGCGGCGCTCGCGAACTCCGCGTACTGCCAGACCATGTCGTAGGTGGTGCTCTCGGCGTTGCTGCCGACCGTCAACTGCGACATCGAGCCGTAGCGGCCGATGAAGCGAAACGCGCCGCCGAGGGCCAGCAGCGTGGCGGCCGTGGCGATGGCGACGACGCCGGAGGCGACCCGGCTGCGCATGCTGCGTTCCGCGGCCACGGTCTCGGGGCGCAGGTAGGGCCGGTGAGCGTTCTGGCGCAGCGCCGACCAGGTCACGAGGGCCACGGCCGCCAGGCAGAGCAGCACCGGCAGCCCGTAGGCCCAGCCGTAGAACCAGGGCCGGAGCGGTTCGAGCTGGGTGTTCGGCACGGGAATCTCGAGGTAGATGAAGCGGCCGCGGTCGTCGGCCGACGAGGCCAGCCCGGCCGCGAGGGTCGTGACGAGCAGTGCGAGGCACGCGGCGGCGGCGCCGACCAGGCCGCCGCGGGGTGCGAAGCTCAGCCAGGTGCGGCGGCTGGTGGGCAACACCGGTTGATCCGGCCGGTGACTGCCCGTGGTCCAAATGAGCGCCAGAACCACGGTGAGGCAGACGAACGCGGTGAACAACGGGGTCGCGTACTGCCACCACTCCACGACGTCGACCAGGTTGAGCAGGTAGCCGCGCACGATGTTCTCGGCGGCGTAGACGACGATCACCACGATCGCGCCGATGCCCACGGCCAGGCGTTCGGGCCGGTGGCGCTCGGCGACCGCGGGCAGCGTGGTGCCGCGGGCGGCCGCGCCGGTAAGCCGGTGCCGCAGCCCCGGCAGGAGAAGGCCGCCGGCGACCAGGAGCACGGCCACGATCAACGAGAACAGCGGCAGCGAGAATGCGGCTGCGGCGAGGTCGATTGGGCCGACGGCGGCAAGGGGGTGGGTGAGGGTGTGAGCGAGGGGGTGCTGCGACATGAGCGCCTCTTTCAATTGTTGTGCCACATGTCTAACACAAGTTGTAGCATTCTGCGAGTACAAGTTTGGGCGTGCGGGCGCAGGTGCCGGATGCTCGGAGCGTGTCGGAGGTGCCTGATAGCGTCGCGGGCATGACAGCTCATCAGATCACCCTCGGCGCCTTCAACCTCGAAGCGCAGAACCCGGCGGCCCTCGCCGGCTTCTGGGCAGCCGTGACCGGCGCCACTCCGTCGCCCGGAGGCGAGAGCGTCTATCTGCCGGCGAGCCCGGGCGGATTCGCGATGTTCTTCCAGCCCCGCACCGCTCCCCGGCCCGAGCACCAGGCCTCACACCTCGACCTCACCGTGCCGTGGGGCTCACGCCAGGCGGAGGTCGACCGGCTGGTGGGACTGGGCGCCACCTTCAAGTGGAACGTGCTCGAGGAGCATCCGCACGTGCAGTGGACCACCCTGGCCGACCCCGAGGGCAACCTGTTCTGCGTGGCCGAGCACCCGCCGGCAGACCCGCAGTAGGCCCGCGCGGCCGATGGCGCCGTCGAACCAGGGTGCGCGCCACGTGGCGTGCCCGGGGTGGCGCGCAACCGTGGGAGCGGCAATGATCGCACTCGAAAGGGGAGTCGATGGTGGCAGTGCGGAGCGCGGGCATCCTGCTGTACAGGGTGACGGAGGCGGGGCTGCAGGTGTGGATCGCCCACATGGGCGGGCCGTTCTGGGCGCGCAAGCATGCCGCCGCCTGGTCGATCCCCAAGGGCGAGTACGAGCCTGGGGAGGACCCGTTCGTGGCGGCGCGGCGCGAGTTCGCGGAGGAGATCGGGGTGGCGCCGCCGGCGGTGGACTATGCGCTGCTGGGGGAGTTCCGGCAGCCGTCGGGCAAGCTCGTGACGGTGTTCACGGCCGAGGCCGACCTTGCCGTGGAGCGGCTGGTGAGCAACACGTTCGCGGTGGAGTGGCCTCGCGGGTCGGGGATCGTGCGCGAGTTCGCCGAGGTGGATGACGCCCGCTGGGTGGGCATCACCGAGGCGCGGGTGAAGCTGGTGCGCGGGCAGGTGCCGGTGCTGGATG
The DNA here is from genome assembly GCF_052113745.1 of Cryobacterium sp. W22_MBD10_FK3. Taxonomy (NCBI): domain Bacteria; kingdom Bacillati; phylum Actinomycetota; class Actinomycetes; order Micrococcales; family Microbacteriaceae; genus Cryobacterium; species Cryobacterium sp. W22_MBD10_FK3. The sequence continues at coordinate 1,905 of NZ_JBGQOH010000034.1, read as the reverse complement.
CCCTGGTGGAGCGGCTGGGCCGGATCTGAGGTCAAGGCGCCCGGGTCGTGGCGTGCGCGGATGCGCGTGTGCGACGGTAGGCGGGTCAGGCGCTGTCCCTCGGCCGTGCGCGGATGCCCGTGTGCGGCGATGGGCGGGCCAGGCACCGGCCCTGGGCCGTGCGCGGATGCCCGTGTGCGGCGGTAGGCGGGCCACGCGCCGCTATGCGGGTGGCGCGCCACCCGCCCAGCGGCGCGTAGCCCGCAGAGCTCGAAAAGGACCGGTGGCTACCGCAGCGCTGTGGGGCCGAAGGTCCCGGCTCGGTCGGCACCGGTGGAGCCTGTAGGAGTATCGTCGAAACAATGACTACCATCGCGCAGCCTGAATCAGAGCTCCCGCAGGACGACCACCGGTTCTTCGGTCAGCCCCGCGCGCTGGCCAGCATCTTCGGCGTCGAGATGTGGGAACGCTTCTCCTTCTACGGTATGCAGGGCATCCTGCTGCTCTACTTGTACTACTCCGCGGCCGATGGCGGCCTCGGTATTCCGCAGGCCACCGCGGCGGGCATCGTCGGCGCGTACGGCGGAGCGGTCTACCTGTCCACGATCCTGGGCGCCTGGATCGCCGACCGGCTGGCCGGCTCGGAACGGGTGCTGTTCGTCAGCGCCTTCATCATCATGATCGGCCACATCGCCCTGGCTTTGATCCCGGGCGTCGCCGGCGTGATCGTGGGTCTGATCCTGATCGCGCTGGGCAGCGGTGGCCTCAAGGCCAACGCGACCTCGGTGGTCGGCACCCTGTACCGCAAGGAAGATCCCCGCCGCGACGCCGGTTTCTCGCTGTTCTACCTCGGCATCAACCTGGGTGCCTTCTTCGGTCCGATCCTCACCGGGCTGCTGCAGTCCACCATCGGTTTCCACTACGGCTTCGGCCTGGCCGCCGTGGGAATGGCGATCGGTCTCACCCAGTATGCGTTCGGGCGCAAGCGTCTGCCCGACTCGTCCCGTGAGGTTCCCGACCCGCTGCCGCGCAGCCGCTACATGCCCTACGCTCTGATCGCCGCGGCGTTCATCGTGCTCATCGTGGTGCTGGTGCTCACAGGCGTCATCACGGCCACGAACCTGGTGACCATCGTGATCGGCGTGACGATCGTGGCATCCGTGTCGTACTTCATCGTGATTCTCAGCAACAAACACATCTCCGCGGTGGAACGGAAGCGCGTCTACGCGTTCATCCCGCTCTTCATCGCGAGTGTGGCGTTCTGGTCGCTCTACCAGCAGCAGTTCACCGTCGTGACGATCTACTCCGACCTGCGCCTGGACCGGGTGCTCTTCGGCTGGGAGATGCCGGTGTCGTGGGTGCAGTCGATCAACCCGGTGTTCATCATCGTGCTGTCGGGCGTCTTCGCCGCGATCTGGACCAAATGGGGCGCGAAGCAGCCGTCCACCCCCGTGAAGTTCGCCTTCGGCACCGCGATCATGGGCCTGGCCTTCCTGCTCTTCCTGCCCTTCGCCGGCGGAGCGGCGAACTCCACTCCGCTGCTGGCGATGATCGGCATCCTGTTGATCTTCACCGTCGCCGAGCTGTTGCTGTCGCCGGTGGGACTGTCGGTCTCCACGAAGCTCGCGCCCGACCTGTTCAAGACGCAGATGGTTGCGCTGTTCTTCCTCTCGGTGGCCCTCGGCACCGCCATCTCGGGCCTGCTGGCCGAGTGGTACGCGGTGGCCCCCGAGCAGCTGTACTTCGGGGTGCTCGGCGGCATCGCCATCGTGCTCGGCGTCATCCTGGCCGCGTTCACCAAGCCGATCCTGCGGCTGATGAGCGGGGTTCGCTAGCTCGTTGCCTCGCGCAGCGGCGTGTGCCCCGCGCTTTGAGGCTATGCGGGCAAGGCGCCGGTATGCGGGTGGCGCGCCACCCGCATACCGG
>NZ_JBGQOH010000033.1:0-27681 GCF_052113745.1 Cryobacterium sp. W22_MBD10_FK3 | reverse complement strand
CCCCCCCCCCCCCCCCCCCCTTTTTAATGATACTACGACCACCGAGATCTACACTAACTCTTGTTCGTCGGTAGCGTCAGGTGTGGATAGGAGACAGGGCGGCAGGGGCGCCAGGCGCGGCTGGTGCGGCGGGTGCGGCGGCCTGGGCCTTGGCCAGTGCGGCCGCGGCGGCTGCGGCGCTCTGCCCAGACTGGTACTCACGCTCCACGTCAGCGGTCGTGTCCTTCAGCAGGGCCAGCTGCTCGTAGAGCTCGGCCGACTTCTTCAGTTCGGCATCCAGGGCGGCCTGGGCGCCCAGGGCCGCGTCGTTGGCCGATTCGTACTTCTCCTTGGACTCCGCGCTCAGCCGCTTGCGTTCCGCGGTCGCTGCGGCGGCCTGGGCGATGAGGGATTCCGCGGTGTTCTTGTCCTGCACGGCCTGACGGTAGATCGTCTCGGACTGCTCGCTGAGCTTGCTGGCGGTGCCGAGTTGGCTGAGCAGATCGTCGGCGGTGTTGCCGTTGATGAACAGGTTGAGCGAAAGGTCCTGGGCACCGGTCTTCGCCAGATGGGCGGCGATGAGGCCGGCGCGCATCTTCGAGGTGTCCGCCGCCTTCTGGGCGACAGCCGACTGCTTGTCCAGGCTCTCCTCCCTGGCGGTGGCCGCGTCGAGGTCGTCCTGGGTGACCCGGTACGCCTCCGCCGCCATCTGGGAACTCTGTGACGCGTCCGCTGACGACTCCTGCAGGCCCTCGAGCAGGCCGGTGAGGTTCGCGATTTCCTTGGCCTTGGTCGCTTCGCTCTCCTTGGCCTTGGCGACCTCGTCCCAGCTGGGGTAGTCCTCGTCGGCGAACGCCGGCACGGCCACGCCGGCACCGGCAGCGACCGAGCCGATCATCGCGGCGGACAACAGCGCCGCCGACGTGCGTCGCGAGCGGCGGGTCGGTGTGGACTCAGCCAAGTGGTGCTCCCCTGTCGGACATGAATGGAACGGCGTTGATGCGGTTGCCGCCGCTGAACACCTCGAAGTGCAGGTGGCAGCCGGTGGACGCGCCGGTGGTGCCTGAGCTGGCGATGTTCTGGCCCGCGTCGACACGCTGGCCGACCGAGACGAAGATGCCGCCATCGCGGATGTGGGCGTAACCGGTCATGATGCCGTTGCCGTGGCTGATCTGCACGAAGTTGCCGTAGGTGCCCTGGCGGGCCGCGTAGACGACGGTTCCCGCTGAAGCGGCGTAGATCGGTGCGCTGCAGCCGGTGCCGATGTCGGTGCCGTAGTGGAAGCTGCCGCTGCAGCCGCCGCTGCCGCAGAGAACCGGCCTGGCGCCGTACCCGTCTGTGATGCGTCCGCCGGCGGGCACCGCCCAGCCCTGGCTGCCGATCGAACCGCCGCCGAGTCCGGCTCCGGGGGATCCGGACGACCCGCCGGACGAACCAGGACTGGGCCTGGCGGCGGCAGCGGCGGCAGCGGCCGCTGCGGCGACACGCTTGCGCTCTTCCTCGGCCAGGCGGGCACGTTCGGCGACGCCGGCCTCGTAGCCGGCGGTGGTGGTGGCCTGGGCGTCCTGCATGAACTGCAGCTGCTGCTCGAGCACGACGCTCTGCGCCTCGGAGGCAGCCAGCGCTCCCGCTGCGGCCTCCGCCGCGGCCTGGGCCGCGACCATGGCTTCTTCGGCCTTGATCCGCAGCGCTTCCCGCTCGGTCTGGGCCACGGCGGCCTGGTCGCCGAGCGACTGGGCGGTGTTGTTCGCGGTCTGGGCCTGGTCGTACACGTCGGTGCTGCGTTCGACCAGCTTGCTCATGCTGCCCAGCTTGGACAGCAGCTCGTCGGCGCCCTCGCCGCTCTTCTGACCGTCGATGAAGAGGTTGACACTCAGGTCGGTGCCGCCGGTGCGGTACAACTGCGCGGCGAGTTGGCCGGCCTGGGTGGTGGCGGCGTCGGCCTCGGTCTTGCTGGTGTCGGCCTGGGCCTGCAGGTCGCTGGCCCGACGGCTGGCGTCGTCGAACTTCTCCTGGGCGGTCTGCAGCTCGACTCCGCGAGCCTCGGCTTCGGCCGCGGTGCGTTCCACCTCGGTCTGCAGGCCGGCGATCAGGTTCTGGATCTCGGTGACCTGGTTGGCGGCGGCGGCGGTGTTGCTCTTGGCGTTCTGCACGTCCTGCCAGCTCGGGTAGTCGACAGCCATGGCCGGACTGATCGGGCTGGTCAGAGTAACCGCGAGGGTGACGGCGGCAACGAAGCCGGTCACACCCATCGTCGCCTGACGGGAGCTGACGCGCTTGGCTCCAATGTCCTGCTGCCGGTTCGGCCGCAGACTGTGCAGGCCGGCGCGAACTCCGCGGCTGATCACGGATACCGTGCGCTTCATAACTCCCCGATCGGGCTGGTGTCAGTCACATTCGTCACTGTGGCAACACCGGTCACAATAACAAACCCCGCTGAGTGGCCAGGGTCCGGTAAAAATCTAACCCGCCCGCGGGCCGAATCCCCGCCCATTCGCGGGCGCGGTGCAATGCGACACGCCGACGCCTGCGCCGGGCTGAATCTCGTTCCGGCCCGGAATCACGGGGCAGACGGGCCTGCCGCACCCCGTCGGCAGGCACGGGCCACCGGGCCGATTTGAACTATCGCGCTTTCAGCACTTATGATTATGCGTCGGAAGTCATCAGCTTCCGGGAAGTTCGGCCCCATCGTTTAGCGGCCTAGGACGGCGCCCTTTCACGGCGTTAACACGGGTTCGAATCCCGTTGGGGCTACGCATACTGTAGGTTGTACTCGGCACGAAAAGTAAGACAGAAACACAGCACGAAAAGCTTCAAAGTTTGGCCCTGTAGCGCAGTTGGTTAGCGCGCCGCCCTGTCACGGCGGAGGTCGCCGGTTCAAGTCCGGTCAGGGTCGCCAAGGCGACAAGCCCTTTCGAAAGAAGGGGCTTTTCGTCCTTTACGAAGGCGTCTCTCGTAGCCGCCTTCTGGCCCTGTAGCTCAGTTGGTAGAGCGTTCGACTGAAAATCGAAAGGTCACCGGATCGACGCCGGTCGGGGCCACTTGGCCATCTGCGGGCTTCTACCGCAGGTGGCCTTTTTTTATGCGACGATGTGGGCATGAAACGCTCCGCCTCCGCGCATCTCGAGCTGGAGGCCCTCGGGCCCGCCGAGCTGGTCTTGTCCGTCACGGTCGCTATGGACGCGAGCGCCACCGAGTTGCTCACGATCCTGCAGGACGGCATCTCGCTGCCGTTCCGGGAAACACTCGACCAGCACGGCACCCGGCTGCAGCTCGTCTCGGTGCAGGCCGGCCGGATCGAGATCGACTACACGGTCCAGGTGGCTGGCGAGTCCGCTGCTCCCGAAGTGTCCGACATCGACATCGTGCGCTACCTGCGACCCAGCCGGTATTGCGAATCCGACCACCTCTGGCCCACCGCCCAGGCCGAGTTCCGCGGGCTCACCGGCATCGCCCTGCTCGACGCGATCACCTCCTGGGTGGGCCGGCACCTCAGCTACGTTCCCGGTGCCAGCCTGCCGACCGATGGCGCGGTGCGCACCCTGCTGGCCAGGCAGGGCGTCTGCCGGGACTACGCCCACCTGGTCATCGCGTTCCTGCGCGCGCACGACGTGCCCGCCCGCCTGGTGTCGGTCTACGCTCCCGGCCTGTCCCCGATGGACTTCCACGCCGTGGCCGAGGCCTACCTCGACGGTGCCTGGCAGGTCGTCGACGCCACCGCACTCGCGCCGCGCCAGTCGCTGATGCGTATCGCGACGGGCCGGGATGCCGCGGATACCGCCTTCCTGTCATCCGCCGGCGCCGCCGTGCTGTTGCATGTGCTCACGGTCACGGCCGTCGCCGACGATCTGCCCCTGGACGACATCACCGAGTTGGCGCGCCTGGTCTAGCCGGGGCCACCCCCGGACAGGTCACAGCGCGCCACCCCGGCCCGCGCTATGGTCCCAGCGCCGCACTCCAGAACCTGACATTCCCTCACCCGTGCCGATCGTCCCGACCCAGGTGACGTCGGCGCGGGCCCCAGCATCCGGCTCCTGACCTGCAAGGGATTCTTGTGACGACAGATGACCGTGCCATGACCGACGAGGTCCGCCGATCACCCCCGGCCGCGTCGCCCACCGGGCCGGCCACCGCGCCGTGACGCCCGTGTGGATCGCCGCAACCGCCGACGTCGACCCCCGAGCCGTGCTCGGCGAGGGCAGCGCCGTGGCCGACCTGGCACAGTTACGCGAATTCGCCCGCCTCGGTCCTCGCTGCCTGATCGGGCGCGGCGCCTATCTCGGGCCGGGGGTCATCCTCGGGCGGCACTGCACTGTGCAGGACTATGCAGTGCTCTACGAAGGGACCCTGCTCGAGGAACGGGTGTCCATCGGGCCCGCGGCGGTCTTCACCAACGACAGGTTTCCCCGGGCCGTCACGCCGAGCGGTTCACCCACGTCCGCCTCGGACTGGAACACCGTGGGTGTCACCGTGCGCACCGGGGCGTCCGTCGGCGCCAACGCCGTGTGCGTCGCGCCCCTCACCATCGGCCGCTGGGCCGTCGTGGCCGACGGATCGGTGGTGACCGCCGATGTCCCCGAATACGCGCTGATGGACGGGATCCCCGCCAGAAGGGTGAGCTGGGTGGGTCGCAGCGGCGCCAGGCTGGACGTCCTGGGCGGTGGCCTGTACCGCTGCCCGGTGACGGGAGCGCAGTACCGCGAACACGACGGCACGCTCACGCCCCTCTGATTTGGCCCCCGATGGGGTCACAGCGACTCTCTGCCGGCCCGGCTATGGTCGCGTCGTGAGGATCCGGGCCGGCATCAGGGCTCTGTCCTCCAGTCCGCCACCGGCACCGCCGACGGACTCTATCCGAGTTGTACCTGTACACCCGAATTGCAGGGATGCGCCGTGACCAGATTCGCTCCTCGTCGACCTGTCCAGGCGGTCGACTGCCCCGCCACCCCCCACCGCCCCGCCGGCGGACGCCCATGAGCCCCGCGACGGGCACGGCCGGGCTGCCGCTCATCGAGCAGAGCGCAGACGTGGACCCGACCGCCGATCTCGGCGCCGGCACCCGGGTATGGCACCTCGCGCAGGTGCGGGAGCGGGCCAGCATCGGCAGCGGCTGCATCCTGGGTCGGGGTTCCTACATAGGTCCGGGCGTGGTCCTCGGCAGCAATTGCAAGATCCAGAACTACGCCCTGCTCTACGAACCGGCGGTCCTGGAAGACGGCGTCTTCGTCGGCCCCGCGGTGGTCTTCACCAATGACGTGTTCCCCCGGGCCGTCAACCCCGATTGGACCCGCAAGGAAGCCGAGGACTGGCACCCCGTGGGTGTGCACGTCAGCACCGGCGCCTCCATCGGGGCCAGGGCCGTCTGTATCGCCCCGGTCAGGATCGGTCGCTGGGCCCTGGTCGCGGCCGGCGCCGTTGTCACCGCCGACGTGCCCGACCACGCCATCGTGGCCGGGGTGCCCGCCAGACGCGTCGGCTGGGTCGGCCGGTCCGGCATCCCGCTCCAGAAGGACGAGGACGGCCGGCTGACCTGCCCGGCCACCGGGGAGCGCTTCCACGAACAGGACGGCGTCCTGGTCCAGGAACCGGAGCCGGAATGAACAAGCGACAGCTCGGTCTCACCGCCCTCGGCCTAGCCGTGGTCGTGGCGGGCTCCGGATTCCTCGTCGCCCAGCTCCTGCCTCCGGCCGACCGGATCCAGGTCGAGGCCGAACCCTCGGCCACCGCCGGTACGGCGCCGGCCCAGGGCTCCCCCGCCACCCCGGCTGACGGCACGGCGTCTCCGACACCCCAGGCGCCCCCAGCCGGCGCCGAGTCGGAGTTCGACACCGGTCCACGCACCGAGACCGGCCCGCGCACATCCACCGAGGTGCTGCCCACGGGGCCAGAGGACGTCGTCCTTCCTCCGTCGAAGCCCCGCACCGCACTGGTCTCTCTTCCGCTGCCCCCGGCCGCGAGTTCGCTCGGCGAGATCGTGGCCGGGTATCCCTCCGATGTGATGCCGGGCATCCCTGACTCGTCGGTCGAGCACAGTTCGGTGGCGACGGCGGGCGACCGCCTCCAGGCCGCGCTGGAGGCCAGGACGTCCCTCGCCACCGCGGACGTCCTGGCGTTCTACCGGCAGCATTTCGCGCCGCTTGGACTCCTGGAATCCCCCACGACCAGTTCGAAACGTTCCTCCACACTGAGCTTCGCCCGCGGGGACGATTCGGTCACCCTCTCGGTCACCGCCGTCGCCGGTGGGTCCTCCTACGTGCTCTTCGGTGCCTTCACGGCAGAAGACTAGGGCGGGCCGGGCCGTGTACATCTCTTTTTCCGACCATGGAACCGCGAAGTCGGCGGCACCCCCTGGTCGCCCCGTCGCGACCCGGGTGTCGTCGGTCGTCATCGCGCTGGGCATCGTCAGCCTCGTCACCGACATCTCCACGGAGTCGGTGTCGGCCATCCTGCCGCTCTACATCACCGGGGTGCTCGGCCTGTCGACGATCGCCTACGGCTTTCTCGACGGGACCTACCAGGGCATCAGCGCCATCGTGCGGATCGCCGGAGGATGGGCCTCCGACCGTGGCGACCAGCCCAAGTGGATCGCCTTCTTCGGCTACGGCCTGTCTGCCCTGGCCCGAACCGGGCTTCTCTTCGCGACCGGGTTCACGGCGCTGGTGGCCGTCATCTCGGTCGACCGTCTGGGCAAGGGTGTGCGCACCGCCCCGCGGGACGCGCTGATCACGGCGTCGTCGCTCCCCGAGAACCTGGGCAGGTCGTTCGGGGTGCACCGCATGCTCGACACCGTCGGGGCCGCGGTCGGGCCGCTGCTCGCCTTCGCGATCCTCTTCGCCATCCCCGACGGCTACGACACAGTCTTCGTCGTCTCGCTGGCCTTCGCGATCATCGGGGTCTTCGTGCTCGGCGTTGTGGTGCCCAACACGCGCCCCCGCGCGGACAGCACAGCCGCCGGCACCCCCCGGGTGGCGTTCCGGTGGGCCCAGCTGAGGGACCCCCGGTTGCGGCGGCTGCTGCTGACCGCTGGACTCCTGGGCATCGTGACCATCGGGGACGGCTTCATCTACCTGGTCCTGCAGAGCCGGGATGCGTTCGCGGCCGCCTGGTTCCCACTGCTCTACGTGGGCACAAACGTCGTCTTCCTCCTCCTCGCCATACCCCTCGGCAGGATCGCAGACAGGGTCGGACGCGGCCGGGTCTTCCTCCTCGGTCACCTTGCGCTCCTGGCGGCCTATGTCTGCGCTGCGGTGCCGGTGGCGGGGCTGCCGACGACGGTTCTGTGCCTGGTCGCCCTCGGCGTGTTCTACGCGTCCACCGACGGAATCCTCGCCGCGCTCGCCTCCCAATCCACCCCGGAGGCCAGCCGGGCGACGGCCATCGCCTCCGCCCAGACCGTCGTTGCCCTCACCCGGCTGCTGGCGTCCACCGGATTCGGTCTGCTCTGGTTCGCGGTGGGGCGCGCGAACGCGATGCTGATCATCGCGGCCGCACTCGCCGTGCTGATCCCGCTGGCCGCGCTTGTCCTCCGCGGCGCGTTCACCAAGGCCAGGACCACATGAGCGTCTCCGGCCGCTCGATCGCCGTCGTGCTGGCGAGCGCGCTGCTCCTGGGCGGCGCCGGCGGCTACGGCATCCTCGCCTGGTCGGCCGCCCAGGAACGCCGCAGCGGTCCGAGCGCCGTGCAGGCCGTCAGCACCGACACCATCGCTACCGGCGACCGGGTCGTGTTCCGCAACACCGCGGCCGGCGACGGGTACGGCCTGGTCGCGTCCGTCCCCCTCGCCGATCCGTCCGGTGAGCGCTCGGTCACCGCGGAGGCGTGCGACCGCGTCTACGCGACCGCCGCCCTGCAGATGTGCCTGCACATCGACCGGGGAATCGTCACGACCTTCGCAGCGACACTGCGCGGTGCGGACGCCATCGAACTCGGGTCCTGGCCCCTGCCCGGCATCCCCAGCCGAACCCGGGTGTCCGCGGACTCCGCCCTGGTCGCGATGACCTCCTTCGTGACCGGGCACGCCTATGGCACCGTCGCGTTCTCCACGCAGACCACGATCTCGACGACCGACGGCACCGACTACGGCAATCTCGAAGAGTTCGCGTTGCTGATCGGCGGCGAGCGCGTCACTGCCGCCGACCGCAACATCTGGGGGGTCACCTTCGGCACCGACGACAACACGTTCTTCGCCACGGCAGCATCGGCCGGACGCACCTGGTTGGTGCGGGGAGACCTCGCCGCCCGCAGCCTGACGGCGATCAGGGAATCCGCGGAGTGCCCGTCGCTCTCCCCCGACGGCCGCCATGTGGCCTATAAGAAGGCCGTGGCCGGCACAGCGGCGCCGTTCTGGTCGATCGCGGTGCTGGACCTCGGTACCGGGGTGGAGACCATCCTGCCCGAACCCGGCAACGTCGACGACCAGGTGGAATGGCTGGACGACTCGACGTTGCTCTATGGACTACCCCGGAAGGAAACCGTGGGCGACAGCGATGTCTGGTCCATCCCGATCGACGGAGACGGCGGGCCTCGCCTCTTCATTCCCCATGCCTGGTCCCCCTCGGTGGTGCGCACATGACACTCGACAACGCCCGAATCGTCCCCGGCGGGTCCGCTTGGCCCGCATCCCGTTCCCGGCGCTGTGCGCCTGTCACCGGCCGCGAGGCAATCTCGTGACCACGCACGACGACACCAGGGAGCCCGGGCAGAGGCCGACCCGTCACATCGATGCCAGGACGGCCTCCCCCGCTGTCGATCACGTCTTGATCACCCGGTTCAATTTGCCCACCCCAGGTCCGGAGGGTCGAGTGCGGCAACGCGAAGGATGGCTCACCGACCGCGTCGGCCTCTTCGAGAAGTACTGCCTGCCGTCGGTGCGCGCGCAGACCAACCAGAACTTCCGCTGGCTCATCTACTTCGACCCGGACAGCCCCGAATGGCTCATCCGCCGTCTGTCACCGTACGTGCGGGACCAGGTCTTCGAGCCGATCTACCGGGCCGAGGTCACCCCGAGCATCATTCTCGATGACATCCGTTCCGGGCCGACCACACCCTCGGCCGACCTGCTGACCACGAATCTCGACAACGACGACGGGCTCGCCGCCGATTTCGTCGATCGCCTGCAACGGGTCCAGACGAATGGTCCGCGCTCGGCCCTCTACCTCGCGTCAGGACTGATCCTCGGTCCCGACGGGCTGTTCCTCCGCGTCGACAGGCTGAACGCGTTCTGCTCCGTCAGGGAGACCTGGGCGGATCCTGTCACCTGTTGGGCGGACTGGCACACGCTCTTGCCCCGGTCCATGCCGAGCGTGACGGCGTTCGGTCCCCCGGCGTGGCTGCAGGTCGTGCACGGCAGCAATGTCAGCAACCGGGTTCGCGGCAGGCTCGTCGCGTCGAACGGCTACACCGCCCTGTTCCCCACCCTGCCCAACGACCTCAGCCAGCCGACCCGCTCCGACCTGCTCCATGACCACCTGCTGCGCGGTCCGGCCAGGCTGTTGCGGGAATCGTGCCGCGCCGCCGTGAAGGCCACGCTTCTCTTCCTGGTCGGCAAGAGCGGAGTCGACCGGATCAAGGCGTGGCGCGGCGGCGAGGCCAGCTGAACCCGGGTCGCTTCGGACCACCCCGCCGTACCCCCCGATAAGGTCACAGCGGCTCGTCACCCGCCCGGCTATGGTCACCTCGTGGGCACCTGAGCTTGTGTCAGGTCTCACCACGAGTCCGTGCCGGGCCTTACCCTTCCGGCTGCGGGCCGCGTCCGAGCTGCACCTGTAAACCCGAAATGCAGGGATTGAACGTGACCACAACCAGTATTTGTCGACCCTTCAGTGCGGCCGGATGCCCCGCCAAACGTTGGCGGTGCGACCATGACTCGTGATACCGCCCGAATCGTTCTGGGCGGGTCCGCCGTGGACCTGCTCGAACTCAGCGACTCCATCGAACGGATCGCTCAGCACCTCGAGGCACCCCACCTCCCGCCCCTGGCGGTGACCTCGATCAACCTCGACCACGTGCATCACTTCGGCGCGGGCGCAGACTGGTCGGGAACCCTCGACGCCGACGGACCGGCGCCGGAGTCCGGGCACGGGCCTCTGGCCTGGCTGAATCTCATCGATGGCGCCCCCCTCGCCGCGGAAGCCCGTCGCATCACCGGCCGCGCCTGGCCGCGCCTGGCCGGAAGCGACCTGATCGGCCCGATCCTGGCGCTGTGCGAAAGCCGCGGCACCCGCATCGGCATCCTGGGCGGGACAGCCGACACCCACGAGAGCCTCCTCGCCGAGCTTGCCGATCGGTACCCATCGCTCTGCGTTGCCGGCCTCTGGGCTCCCGCCAGGGCCGACCTGAACGATTCGGTGCGATCGCAGGCCATCGCCCGCGAAATTCGTGAGGCCGACACCGAGCTCTTGATCGTCGGCCTCGGCAAACCCAGGCAGGAGCTGTGGATCGCAGAGCACGGGCTGGCGACGGGCTCCCGCGTGCTGCTGGCCTTCGGGGCCGTCGTCGACTTTCTCGCCGGACGTGTGGCCAGGGCCCCGCACTGGATTTCCGGGCACGGACTGGAGTGGGCGTGGCGGCTCGCCCTGGAACCCCGGCGCCTGAGCACCCGGTACCTTGTGCAGGGCCCACCCGCCTACCTGGCGGTGCGGCGGAGCGCGCCGATCGCCCCACCAGCCTGCACGACCCCTCCGGCCGTGATCGGGGTCCGCTCCGACGATCGTGCGACGGAGTCCCGGTTCGTCGGCTTCGTCGGCCCGGACGACCACGCCGACGTGGCCATCATCGTCGTGGACGGCGCGGTCAGCCTCCTCCCCCTGCTCGAGGAACTCCGGGCCGAGTGCCACGATCTCCGGCTGCGCTGCATAGTGGCCGGCGGTGAACGCGGACGCACGCCCAGGCCCGAGCTGCTGCTGCAGCGGGACCTGATCCTGGTGCCCACCGATCGGGACCGGGGCCACGCGGCATCGGTCAATGCCGCCAAGGCACACATCGGCACGGCAGACGCCGTGCTCGTGCTCGACAGCACGAGCGAAGTGGAACGCGGAGCTCTGCGAACCATGGTCGAACGGATGAACCGCGCGGGCGCCGGCGCTGTGGTACCCCGCGTGCTCTCCGGTGACGGCGCACCGCGCCTGCATCTGCCCAAAGAACCCACCGTGGTCCGGGCATTGATCGGAGCGGCGGCCCACAACCACGACTCCAGCGCTCGAGGCCGGTTCAGCGCGGTGTACACCGACGCTGAAAGCTACGAGCACGCGCACCAGGTGCGCTGGGGGTTCGACACCGGACTCCTGGTGCGCCGAGACATCGACGACCTCGTCGGCGACCGGGATGAGAGGTTCACCGCGGCCCAGGAGTCGGACTACTTCCGTCGCGTGCGTGAGACCGGGGCGTCGATCTGGTACGAACCTGCCGCACGCATCCGGTACGAGCCCCGCTCGGAGGTGCGCCCGCCCGTCCTGGCTGCGCTGCTGGCAGCCAACCAGGTCCGCTTCACCCGCCGCTATCGATCCCTCGGCTACGCCCTCGCTTTGCAGACTGCCGTGGCCGTGACCGCCGCCAGGCAGTGGACCGATCCGGCTCAGCGCACGATTGTGCGCACCCTACTCGCTGGCTCCACCTGGAGATCGGCGCCGGCCCATGCTGGGGAACCTGTCGCGAGCACCGGGGCCGAACCCCGCCCCTGGGGCAGGTCCGCCAAGCCCGCCGGAACCATCATCATCCCCGCCCACAACGAAGACGCCACGATAGGTCGCACCCTCGCCGTGATCGCCCCGATGGCCGCCCTCAACCATGCCGAGATCATTGTCGTCTGCAACGGATGTTCCGACGAGACGGCGTCGATCGCCCGCCGGTTCCCCGGCATCACGGTCTACGACATCCAGACGGCGTCCAAGACGGCGGCCCTCAACGTCGGCGATGCCGCCGCCCACGCCTGGCCACGGCTGTACCTGGACGCCGACGTGGCTATCGAGCCCAGCACTGTGCGGGCCGTCTTCGACGCGCTCACGACCGGGCCCATTCTCGCGGCGCGCCCCGAATACGCCTACGACACCACCGGCGCATCGGCCCTGGTCAAGAGCTACTACCGGGCACGGTGCAGGATCCCAACCAATCGTCACGCGATCTGGGGCGCCGGCGCTTACGCCGTGAACGCCCCGGGACACGAGAGATTCAGCCGCTTCCCCGACCTCACGGCCGACGACTCGTACGTCGACAGTCTCTTCGAGCCCGAGGAGAAGGTCGTCGTACCGACCGGCTCTCCGGTGCGGGTCTTCACGCCCAGAACAGCCGCCGGCCTCATCGCCATCCTCGCCCGCCAGTATCGGGGCGTCTCGGAACTGGGAACCGAGTCCACGACCGGCGGAAGCATCAGGTCCCTCGTCGCGTCCGTGCGCGGTCCGGCCAGCGCGACCGACGTGATCTGTTACGGGCTGCTCACACTGCTCGGACGGCTCAAGACCCACCGTGCCCTGAGCCGGGGCCGCACGGGCTGGGAACGCGACCTGTCCAGCCGGGCGCTTCCTCCGGACGTCGCGGCGTGACCCGGACGACTTCGGGCCATCACCCCCACTCTGGGGTCGGACAGTGCGCGGGTACCGGGATACTGTCTGCTCCGACGGAGAGCCTGATCCTTCCAGCTGCGCCGCGGGTCCGGCCCGCGGCACCCGCCACATCTTTCCAAACCAAGGGGGTGAACGCGTGCACTCATCTCGTCGGCCGCCCGCTGCTGCCATGACCGCTCAAACGCCCGACCTGTCAGTGTCGCCGGCCGCCGGCCGCGAGTCCTTCGTCGGCGCTGACCAGCCGGCCGATATCGCCGTCATCATCGTCACCTACAACAGCGCGGCAGACGTCGGTCCCCTCATCGCCAGTCTGCGGGCGGCACTGCATTCAGTGCGGATCCGGGTCGTCGTCGTTGACAACGGCTCGACCGATGACACCGTCTCCGTGCTCGCGAAGCACAGCGACGTCATCGTACGCTCCAGCGGCGGCAACTACGGTTACGCCGGCGGAATCAACGTGGCACTGCGGCACGTGGGGCAGGCCCGCAGCATTCTGGTACTCAACCCGGACCTTGTCGTTGGCCCCGGCAGCGTGCGGGAGATGCTCGACTGCCTGGAATCGACCGGCGCCGGCCTCATCGTTCCCCGCCTGCTGGATTCCCACGGCGTTCCGCAGGCCTCGCTCCGCCGGGAACCGACGGTGCTGCGCACCTTCGGCGAGGCACTGTTCGGCGACCGGGCCAAACGGAGACCGGGCTGGCTCGCCGAAACCGTCTACGACCACGAGAGCTACGGGCGCGCGCACACCGTCGAGTGGGCCACCGGGGCGGCCCTGTTGATCGACCGAGCGCTTGCCGACAGGCTCGGCGACTGGGATGAACGGTACTTCCTCTACTCGGAAGAGACCGACTACTTCCGCCGCGCCCGGAATGCCGGCGCGATAATCTGGTACACCCCGGCCGCCACTCTCACCCACCGGCAGGGCGGCTCGGGCGTGTCAGCCGGGCAGTCCGCGCTGATGTCCGTCAACCGGGTGCGCTACGCCGAACGGCACAGCACCCCCGTGGCGGCGGCCCTGGTGCACCTTGCTGTCACGCTCCACGCCGCCCTGCGCTCTCACCGGGCAACCGACCGGTACGCCTTGGCCATCCTGCTGGATCGTCGCCGGTGGGGCGACCTCCCCCATGCGACGAACACCGCCGCTTCACCAATCGGGCCGGCCTGATGACCGCCCCGGCCCTGATGCGGGTTCTCTTGCGACGCTGGTATGTCGTCGTGGCCGTCTTCGCCGTCCTGGGCGCCACGTTCCTGATCCTGGATGAGGCCGGCGGCGCCTACGTCTCCGAGACGAAGGTGCTCTTCGTGGTTCCGGGCGCCGCAGCGGTCGGCGTCTTCGACGACCGCCAGCGGGACACCCTGGTGGAATTCGTCGGGGCCATCGAACAGGAGATCAACGAGGGAACGCAGCCCGACCGGCTCTCCCCGGACGCCTCGCTCTTCGGGGCGGGAGTGACAGAGGGACACCAGGTTGTCATCCCGAACACAGGCGGGCAATGGCAGTACAGCTTCCCCGACCCGGTGCTGTCGGTGCGGGTCGTCGGTCACAGCCCAGAGCAGGTCGGAGAGAGCATCAATGCCCTCCTCGACCGGATCGACGTTCTCGCCGCCGACCGCCAGAGCACCGTCGACCCCCCGGATGTCATCAGCACGGAGCGGGTACCGGCCGAAGCGACGGTCAGTTACGTCGGCGGATCCCGCCGGACCCAGGCCCGGGCCCTGCTCGTGCTCGGGCTGGTCGGGCTCGGCGTGGCCGCGGCCGCGGCCGTGCTCATCGACCGGCTCGCCGGCCGGGTGTCGAACCATCGCCGGCCGCGCCGGCCCGCCGGTCCGGCCCTGCCCACGACTACATCCCCAGGCGCAATCACCCAGCAGACGGAGAGTGTGACATGACATTGAAGAACTTCCTGCGCGGTCTCGGACGACGCTGGTACGTCGTGCTGATCGGTCTGATCCTCACCGGCGTCGCCGCCGGCATCGTCTACTCCGAGGTGCAACCGACCTATGAGCGCAATGCGAGCCTGCTCCTGATGCCCGCAGCCTCCAGCGTGCCCGAGGGCGAGAACCCTTACCTGTATCTGGGCGGTCTCGGTCCGGCCAGCGACGTGCTGGTGAACACGATGGCCTCGCAGACCGTTCGCGAGTCGTTGCTGGACGGGCATCCGGCCGCCGACGTCGCCGTCAAACGCCTCGCGACCAGCAGCGGTCCACTCCTGGCCGTCACCGCCACCGGCAGCACCGACAGCGAGGTTGCCGAGGTGTTCGACCGCGCCCTCGCCGGCGTGCAGTCGAACCTCGGCTCGCTGCAGACCCAGGCCGACGTTCCGGCGGGTCAACGCATCACCTTGATCCCGCTCAGCACCGATGGATCCAGCACGGTCATTCAGAAGAGCCGCCTGGAAGCCGTCGCCGCGACGGCTGCCGCCGGCTTCGCCCTCACCCTGCTGCTGGCCGGTTTCGTGGATGGGCTGCTTCTGTCCAGGGCCAGGAGACGCCCGGCGAGCGCCCGTTTTGCCACCGACGTATCGCCTGATTCCGACGTCGCTGTCGAACGGGCCGGGCAGGCCGACGACGACGACATCGACACCCCTCACGGTCCGAGCAATCCCGACCATTCCCGTTCCGGCGACATCAGGGTCCTCGCCGGCGACCTGGACGGCTTCGAGGGGGGCGTGAGTTCCGTTCCGCGCGGCGCCAGGTCCCGCGCTCCCGAGCCCGCCGAATGAGCACGTCGGCGCAGGCGGCGACCCGCGCCGCCTCGACGGTGAACATCGGCCCACATCGGGGAATCGGCGGTCTCACTGTTTTGACCGTGTACCTGGTTCTGCTGTTCGGAATTCCGTCCGGACTCACGATCACGGCCCTGGGGTCGGCGGGACGGCCGGCAACGCTCTGGGCCCTGGGTGCGGCCCTCTGGTGGTGCTGGCACCAGCTGCAGCGTCAGTCCCCTCTCTCACCTGGCCCACGACGCGTATCCGCCGCACTGTTCGCGCTCCTCGCGATCGCGGGGTTCAGCTACGCCTGCGCGATGCTGCGCGGCCTGCCCACGGACGAGGTCAGCCCGGCCGACAACGGGCTCCTGCGGCTGCTGGCGTGGGCCGGGATCCTGCTGGTGGGCGTCGACGGTCTTCCCACCGCGGCCGACCTGCGCGTCCTGCTGAAGAGAGTCGCCTGGGCAGGTGGAGCGATGGCGACCCTGGGCATCATCCAGTTCCTCACCGGCAGCCTGCTCCTCGACTTCTGGCACTTCGTACCGTTCACCGTGTGGGATGCCCCCAACGCGGATGCGCTCGACCAGCGTGCCGGGTTCGTCCGGGCGTCGGGAACCGCGATCCATCCCCTCGAGTACGGGGTCGTCCTGACCATGGCCTTCCCCATCGCCCTCGCGCTGGCCACCGAGAATCGCTCGGCACACAGGCTGATCCCCTGGCTGCCGGTAGCCGCGATCACGGTCGCGTCACTGATCTCGGTCTCCCGGTCAACCCTGATCGGCCTCGCCGTGGGACTGGTCATCCTGCTGCCGACCCTCTCCCGCAACATCCGGGCGCTCATCGTCGCCGCTGGCGGCGCCCTGGCCGTTGCGATCGCGGTGCTCGTTCCGGGCATGATCGGAACCATCCGCGGAATGTTCACCGGCCTGGCGTCGGACCCGAGCACCGCATCACGGACGAACGGCTACGACATCGCCGTCGACTACATGAGTCGGTTCCCGGTCGTGGGCAAGGGCTTCGGAACCTTCATCACCAGGTACCACATCTTCGACAACCAGTACCTGCTCCTGGCGATCGAGCTGGGGATCCTGGGTGCCCTCGCCTTCCTCGTCCTGATTGCCGCCGGCATCGTCAGTGCCGCAGCGGCCAGACGCACCGCGACAGAGAGGCTGGACCGGCAGCTCGCCCAGTCCCTGATCGCAGCGCTCGTCGCGGGCAGCCTGATGTTGGCCTTCTTCGACGGTCTCTCCTTTTCGATCTCCTCGGGGATGTTCTTCCTCGTCATCGGCCTGGCCGGGGGTGCGCGGCACCTCCTCGCAGCCGACGCCCCCGCGCCCGCTCGGCCGACGGCGGTGCGGTAGCGCCCGCAGCGACTACTCGCTGCCCTCACCAGGCGCGAGGGGCACCCGGTAGATGTGGTAACTGGACTCCTCGGCAAAGGAATCGGTGAACCGTCCCGTGCCATCGACCAACAGGCTGCGGTTCTCGCCCAACACGTGGACGCTCTCACGTTCGACCCCTGGCGGCAGGGTGAACGTTCGCTTTCCCGGCCCGGCAGAGCCGTCGACCATCGCGAAGATATAGGCAGACCCAGCGTAGGTCTTCACCATGGTGTCGAGCCCCTGACCGAAGGTGTAGTCGTAGGACTGGGTATTGAGCACAGGGGCGAGGGAGTGAATTTGAGCATTCACCGCCTTCACCGCCGCGACGTTGGCGTTGCCACAGAAACCGGGGGTGACCTGAGATTCGCGGAACACGTTGCTGCTTTGGCACTTCCCGCTGAGGCTCTGATTGAAATAGGCGATGCCTCTGGCTTCGTTGATGAGCGAGTTCATCACCGCTCCCTTGACCTCTGCGGGGGTGAGGTATGCCTTCGGCGCAGCATCCGGCGGGCCCCCATTCAGGTTCTCCACCCACTGCCAGAGCGGCTGGAGGTTCCCGTCCGCGGCATCCTGAGCACGAAGGGACGTCATCGTCGCACCGTAGCTCGACGCGGTGCGGCAGGTCGCCTGGGCGACCGGCGTCAGGTACACGTCCCGGTACGGCGTCAGGTCACAGAACGGGATGCTGTACCAGTACATGTCCACCGACACCACATCCGTGTATCCGTTGACGTATTGGCGAGCGGCCGCTTCCGGGAGGTCACGTGCGACGACCATCTGGGTGAAGTTCGCATACCGGAACCGCCCATCCTCGGGGAGGGCGTCGACCAGCCCTTGGAGGTGTTTCTGCCCGTCAGCCGGGCTGAACCGCCCATCGACCTCGTCGTCCAGGAACTGTCCCACCCAGTTGTCGCTGTCGACGGTGAAGCTGCTGTTGAGCTGTCCGCCGATCCAGAACACGCCGTTGTCGGTGAAGAGCTGGTACGGGGTGCCATCCCACATGCCGCTGTAGGTGTTGATGCCGAGTGACTTGTCGTAGGCGACCTCCGCATCGGTGCTGAAGTTGCCGAACCAGGAGACGATCGGGAAAAACGCCGGGTCGTCCCAACCGGCCGCGTCGGCCTTGCTGAATTGTTTCCAATAGGCCGGGCCGCCTTCCCAGGGGATTCGGGGAAGGTCCAGCCCTGGCCCGGCGTCGTTGGGCGGCAGCGTTACCGGATCGAGCTCGGCCGGGCTCGGCGCGGAGCCCGAGCCATCCGGGGACGCGGGACTCGCGGACCGTGGGACGTTTTCGGGCACGGTCTCGCCCGGCGCTGCGGGGCGAAACCTGACATCGACGTAGTAGTTGCTGTCCTGGAACGTCGCGGTCGGGAAGCCTCCCGACCCATAGCGGAAGACACCGCCGCCGGCTGGAACCGAGAGCGCTCCGCTGCTGTGGGGGTCCGCGAGCGCCTCTTCGTCCGCGGCGTAGCGACCGTTGGGCGCGAGGTAGGAGGCGACGTAGCTGCGGCCCCGGTGAACCGGAACCGGGTCGGCGAAGGTGGCGTCCTGCCAGCCGCTCGATGACTCTTCGGTGAAAGTGACCACGGACAGTGGGCTCCCGTCACCGTCCCACAGGCTTCCCACGTGGGTGCCCGTGTTGCCTGCACCCTTGTAAAACCGGAGGCCTGTCACCCAGCCGTCGCTGGAGCTGGTGAACCGCACGCCCACTTCCACCGAGGTGTCGTCCGGCGCGGCGGTCACGGCGGGGACCGTCGAAGCGAAGATGTCAACCTCCGCCCGCGCCTGTCCCGCGAGGCCGGCCACCAGCGCCACCGCGGCGAGCACGACCACGACGGCCGCAGAGACCACGAGTCGCCGGCGCCGTCGGATCGCCGTGATTTCAGGGGTGCGTTCCGGCATCTTCTGTTCCCTCGCGATGGTCGAACGGCCGGGCGCTCAGGTGAACGCGCCGGATGCCGCGGGTCGTGACCGGCGCGTGGCCCTGAGCCCTGAGCTCGGCCCGGGATGGACAAGGGCAAGGAGGTGCCCCGCCCGCACGTCCCAGCTGTGGGCGGCCGCGAAGTCGATCCGTCGTCGGCGAGCGGCATCCGCCCCCGCTTGTCGTGCCGGGTCGCAAACGATTCGCTGCACCTGCGCGGCGAAGCTGCCCGGATCGGTGCCGACGATGATCAGGTCGGTGTTCAACCAGTGCACGGCCGGCAGGTCGGTCGACACCACCGGCAGCCCGTTGGCCAGGTACTCCAGGGTCTTCAGGGGAAAGCTGGCCCGGTTGAATGACGTGACGCGATACGGAGTCAGGCCGACCGCTGCCCCCGCGAGGTGATCGGGAAGTTCCGCGAACGGGACCGACCCGAGCCAGGTCACCGTCTCCGCAGCGAGAAGGGCGTCGATCCGCACCGTGATTGCCGGGTCGCGCTCGGTACGCGGCCCGATCACCAGGACCGGCACTCCCGTCGCCACCACCGCCTCGAGCACGTCGAAGTCCAGGCGTTCATTGAGTTGACCGACCAGAGCGGCAGCGGACACCGAGTCGCCAAGGTCACGCGGACGCTCGCCAGCCGATACAACGGGTTCGCAGCCGTTGGGCAGGATCTCGACCGGTCGGTCGGCGGCCAGTCCCTGGACTGTCGCGGCCAGCTCCGGAGTGACCGCGGCGACCACGTCCGCCCTGGACACGTTGCTTCGGAGGAAACCGAGAATTCCCGTCAGGGGCAGTTTCATCAGGGCGGCACCGGCCACCCAGTCGTCGGTGAGGTACAACAGCCGGCTCCCCCGCACCCGGTTCGGGAACCGGGCGCGGGGCGTGGCGACCACCACGGCGGTGACGTCGGCCTCCAGCTTTCTGAGCGCCCAGCGGACGGCCCACGCGTTCAGGGCATCCGCGATGGGGAGCAACGCCCGCCTCGACGCGAACGGCACGGTCACGCTCTGCAGCCGCACGATGTTCTGCCCCTCGACGACGAGCCGGCGAACCGGCCAGCGGCGCTCCCGGCGCGCCACCCTGTGCACCGCGACCGGCGGGTCGACCCAGAGCACAGGGAGGCGTCGGGCAAGCGCCGCCGTGAGGCGCCGATCGGTTCCCGGAACGCCGTCCCAGTCGGCTCCGGCGATGTACACGAGGTAGGTCTTGGTCACGAGCGCACTCCAGTCTGCGCCGGCAGTCGGCCGGACCGGGCCGCCGCCCTCCGGGCGTTGAAGTCGTCCGTCTGCTCGGTACCGAGCATCCGCCGCACGCGTTTGTGTGCGTAGTACCTTGCGTACCGGGCCAGGGCAGCGGCGTCGTGCCGCACCGTCTGCCCGCGCGGGACGCGCAGCTCGAGTGCTGTGCGGTAGATCGCCAGCTGTGTGTCGGCCGCCGCCTCGACCGAGAACCGCTCTCGCACGGTGGCCAGGCCGAATGCTCCGATGTCGGCTCGGAGGCCGGGGTCCGCGACCAGCCGCCGGAGGATGCTTTCCAACCGGGCCGGGCCCGCTGCGGCCGATTCCCCCACCCCGAACCATCCGGCCCAGAGGAATTCCGGCAGGGTGGCCGAGGTGAGAAGCTTCCAGTAGCCGCCCTCCCCCTGCACCACCAGCGGTTTGGCGAAGGCGAGCCCCTTCAGCGCCGATCCCCCCATGCCGAGCATCACATCGGCTGACTCGTAGACGGGTCGGGGATCGACCACCTCGCCGAGCAGGAGCACGGTGCCGGCCCCCACCTGCGTGTTGACGTGCGCGGCTCGGGCTGCCACCTCCGCACGAGCAGGCCCGTCCCCGGCGATGACGAGCCGTATCGCGCTGTGACGGGCCAGGGACCCGACCGTGTCGATCGCGGTGAGGATTCCCTCCAGCTTCAGTTGGTGCGCGAACCTGGTGACCATGCCGACCGTGAAGCGAGCGTCGCTCCCGGCTCCGAAGACCCCCGCAGGCACGACACCGGGATGATTCTGGGTCAGGTCGACCGGCGGCTCCAGCAGGCTGACCGAGGAACGACCGAAGGCACGCTCAATGGTGGCTATCGCCTCGGTCCCGACCGTGAGGGGAAGGCTCTTCGGCAGGAACGGCGCCACCGCCATCGACATCACCGTGCAGACCGCGACGGCGGATGGCTGCATCCGGCTGGCCAGGACGCACTCGAGACCAGGTGGCCACTCGTAACCGTGCAGCACATCGATCCCCCGTTCCACCACGAGGTCCGCGAGCGCCCGGGCCACCCGAGGTGACGGGCGACGGCCCGGCGGCGGCGCGGCGACGAATTCAAGACCCAGGTCGGCGATTCGCTTCGACAGCGCACCCGGGGTGCCGAAGACCACGACCCGGTGGCCACGGCGCTGGAGCGCTGCCGCGATCTCGATCGCGTTGAGCTGGCTCCCGCCGATCCCGAGGTCGTGCGGATAGACAAGCACCCCGAGCGTCATGCGCGCCCCCTGTCCACATGACGGACCAGCCAGGACGACGGCCAGGCGAGACCGACCAGCAGCCGGCCGAAGGTGCGGGACCCGCGCAGCGCCGGCGGCACCAGTGGGAGAAGGAGCTGCGCGGTGAGCACCAGATACAGGATGCCGCCCGCCAGCCCGCCGAGCAGAAACTTCGCCGGTGCTGTCGGCACCAGCATCGCCACGGCCCACGCCGTGCCGCCGGCCAGGGCCGCTGCCGACACCGGCCAGGCAACCGCCCGCACCAGCACGCCGAAGGGCCGCTGGATCGTTCGTCGCACCATGAAGAGGTACAACGGCAGAGTGACTCCCGCTGTCACCAGGATGTGGGCCAGTCCAACGCCCACCAGGTCGCCGTACCGAACACCGACCGCCATGGCGGGCAGGAGCACCGCCAGAGCGACAACCTGCACGAGGAGCAGACCGCCGGTGCGACCGGTGGAGATGATGATGTTCGCCAGAAGGAGGCAGAGCACGAAGAGGACACCGTAGACGGCGAGGACGGCGAGGGCCGGCGCGGCGCCCGTCCATTGGGTTCCGTAGATGGTGCTGAGCAACGGCTCCGCGAGGGCGAGGGTGAGCGCGCCGATGACACACGCCACCAGGGCGACGGTCCGGCAGGCCGAAAGCAGCGCGCCGCGCAGGTCCCCGCCCTCGTGACGCACTCGGGAGAACGCGGGCTGAACGATGCCGTTCAGCACGGATCCGATCACCGCGGTGGACCAGCCCGCGATGGTGAAAGCCAGCGAGTAGAGCCCGGTGGCTTCGACGCCCAGGGTGCGCCCGACGACGATGTAGTCCACGTTCAGCAACGCCTGGCTGAGCAGGTTCGCCAGGGCGAGCGGCAGTCCGAAGCGAACGAGCATGCCGATCTGGTCGCGCCGAAAGCCCGGCCGGTAACGTCTGTTCACCTTCAGGGTGAGGATCACCCCGGTGACCAGCTGAGCCGCAACCCGCGACCAGGCGAAGGCGAGCGCTCCATCCCCGGCAAGCGCCACCAGCAGGAGGACCGCGCTACTGGGCACGAACGCGATAGCCGCAGCCCGAAACAGCACGTCCTGCCGGAACTCCCGTTGGATCAGGGCCCCCGGCACCACAAACGGCCCGATGAGTGCCACCGAGAGCGCCATCACGCGCAGCGGTGCAGCGGCGTCCGGGGACCCGAGGGCAGCGGCGAGCGGGTCTGCGAAAACGGCCATCGCGGCACCCAGCACGAAGCTCGTCACTATCGAGACCGTGGCGATCGTCGGCGCGATGCGGTCGGGGTCGAGATCGTTGCGGAGCAGAGCCGAGGAGATGCCGAGTTCGGCGAGGCTGACGACGACCCCGTGGGCAACCATCGCCAGGGCGAACACCCCGAACGCTTCCGGGGCCACGATCCGAGCGACGATCGCCATGATCGCGATGTTGGCAAAGCGCAGGAACAGGGTGCTACCGGCCGACCAGAGCGCCCCGCTGCGCACCTGGTCGCCGAGGACCGACCCGGCTGAGGCGTCGGTCACAGGCATGATCGCAGGGTGTCGACCACCCGGTCCTGCTGTTCGTCGGTGAGGCCGGGGTAGATCGGCAACGAGAGGATTTCCGCGCTGAGGTGCTCGGCAACGGGGAACGCGCCCTGCCCCCTGGCCGCGTCGGCGAAGGCCGGAAGCTGATGCACCGGGAGCGGGTAATGGATGCCCACGCCGATACCCGCGTCACTCATGTCCTGGAACACCCGGTCCCGTTGCGGTACGCGCACCACGAATTGGTGGAAAACGTGCTCGTTCCCCGGCGCGGTTCGGGGCGTGACAACGCCGGGAGTCCCGTCGAGGAGCGCGGTGTACCTGGCGGCGAGACGGCGGCGTTCGGCGTTCCACTCGTCGAGCAGGGCGAGCTTGGCGGACAGCACGACGGCCTGCAGGCTGTCGAGCCGGGAGTTGGTGCCCACCCTGAGGTGCTCGTACTTGTGCACTCCGCCGTGGTTGCTGAGTGCGCGGACCTCGGCGGCAATGGCGTCGGAGGACGTGATCACCGCACCGGCATCACCGTAGGCGCCCAAATTCTTGCCGGGGTAGAAGCTGGTCCCGGCCACATCCCCCAATGACCCGGCGCGCCGGCCATGGGACCGGGCCCCTTGGGCCTGGGCCGCGTCTTCGACCAGGACGACGTCGGGGCCGACAAGCAGGCGGAGCTCGTCGACCGGTGCGGCCTGACCGTACAGGTGCACGGCGATGACGGCCCTGGTCTCCGCGGTCATCCGCTCGCCGACACTCACCGGGTCGATCAGAAAGTTCTCGTCACAGTCGGCGAAGACCACCCGGGCGCCGGCGCGTACGACGGCTTCGGCGCTCGCAACGAAGGTGTTGGCGGGCACGATGACCTCGTCCCCCGGGCCGATGCCGCTGGCGCGCAGCGCGAGCTCGAGCGCGTCGGTGCCGTTGCCGACGCCGATCACGTGCCGGCTGGTGCAGTAGGCCGCATACTCCCCCTCGAACCGGGCAACGTCGGGACCCTGGATGAAAGAGGTCTCCGCGATGACCCGGTCGAAACCCAACCGCACCACCTCGGCGATCTGCTGGTGCTGTGCGGCCAGGTCGAGCATCGGGACTCGTTCGGTGGTCTTCACACTGCGCTCCTTTGATAAAGGGACCGGGCGGGGACACCTACCCAGGTCTCGCCGGCCGGCACGTCGGCGACGACGGCGGCGCCCATCCCGACGATCGCGCCCGCTCCCACGTGGACACCTTGCCGAACTGAGGCGTTCATGCCCAGGTAGGCGCCCTCCCCCACGGTGACGCCGCCGCCGAGCGAGGCCCCGGCGGCCACGGTGGCGAAATCACCGAGCGCGTCGTCGTGGGTGAGGGTGACGTTGGGCATCACGACGCAGTGCCGACCGATGCGCACCATCACTGTCAGCACGACCCCGGCCAGCACGATGCTGCCCGGTTTCACCGTGCAGCCCGGCGGGATGCGCACGGAGGCGTCGACGAAGGTGCCGAACCGATCCTCGCCGACGTCGAACGCGGCGAGCCTGTCCGCGATGGCGTGCCGGCCGCGTCCGGTTCCGACGCAGATCAGGAGGGGAGTTCTGACCCGCACAGCGTCATGCACCGGCCCGAGCACCCCGACGCCGTCGATCCGGCTGCCGTGCAATTCGGGGTTGTCGTCGAGAATGCCGACCACCCGGAACCGGTCGCCGGCCGCCGCGATCACCTCGCGGGCGAGGCCGCTCGCGCCGAGAAGGATGACGTCCTTCATGCCGCTCCTCGCCCTTCGTATTCGGTTGCCGAGCGCAGCGCAGCAATCACCCGGTCCTGGTCTGTGGAAGCCAGGTCGTGGTAGAGCGGCAGGATCAGGGTGTGCTCGGTGAGGTAATCGGTCGCCGGAAGCGGCGGGTTGTCCGTGTGCTGGTACGCGGGCTGCCGGTGGGCGGCCATGATGCCCCTGCGGGCCGAAATATCGGCACCGGCCAGCGCCCTCATGGCGCCGTCCCTGTCCGTGGCGAACCCGGGTTCGACCTCGACCCAGTAGGACTGGTAATTGCTGGTTCCCCAGGCCGGGTCGGTCACCGGACGGAGCCCGGGCAGCTCGGACAGCGCCCGGTCGTAGCGCTGGGCGAGGGCCCGTCTACGTTCGATGATCCTGTCGAGGCGCCCGAGTTGGACGATTCCGACGGCAGCCTGCAGGTCTGTCATCCGGTAGTTGAAACCGATCTCCCCGTACACCTCCGGTGCTGCGAGCACGCTTGCCTGCCGGTCGCTCGCCGAGACGCTCATCGAGTGTTCCCTGAGCCGGCGGGCTCGTGCCGCCCAATCTGCCCTGGAGGTCGTCAACATCCCGCCCTCACCGGTGGTGAGCAGCTTCCGCGGATGGAACGACCATGCGGCGATGTCGGCCCCCGCACCGACGGGGCGGCCGCGGTAGGTCGAACCGGCGCCGCAGGCGGCATCCTCTATGACGGGGATGCCCAGGGGGTCGCACACCGCCCTGATCGAGTCGAGGTCGACCGGCACCCCGCCCTGGTCCACGACGATCACGGCCCGGGTCAGGGGCGTCAGCGCCGCGGCGACGGTGTCCGCGGTCAGGTTCCCCGTCGTGAGGTCGACGTCGGCGAAAACCGGACGGGCACCGACGTAGCTGGGGGCGTTGGCCGTGGCGATGAAAGAAAAGGACGGCACGACGACGTCGTCGCCCGCCTCGACGCCGACGACGATGAGCGCGAGGTGCAACGCGGTCGTGCAATTGGAGGTGGCGACCGCGTGGCTCGCGTGCATGGCCTCGGCGAACTCGCTCTCGAAGCGGGCGACCCTCGGCCCCTGGGCCACCCAACCTGACTCGATGACCTCGGTCACGGCCTGCACCTCTTCGGCACCAAGCCACGGTTTCATCACGTTGATCCTCGTCACGAGGTCACCAGCGTTCTGGTTGCCGCGATGTCGTCGCGAAGCGGCGCCCACCAGGCCACCAGCTCCCGCAGACCGTCGGTCAGCGCCGTGTCGGCCGTGAAGCCCAGGTCGACCCTGGCCGCTTGAACGTCGGCCAGTCGCCTGGCGACGCCGTTGACCGCTCGGTCGGGTCCGTGCGCCACGGAAAGGTCCGACCCCATGGCCTCGAGGAGGGCCTGTGCCAGACCCAGCAGGCTGGTCTCGGTGCCACTGGCGATGTTGTAAACGCCGTCGCGGCTGTCACTGGCCGCCGCCAGGAGATTCGCCCTGGCGATGTCAGCGGTGAACACGAAGTCCATGGTCTGGTTCCCGTCCCCGAAGATCAACGGGGGTTTCCCGTCGGCGATGCGCTCCATCCACCGCACCAGGACCTCGGTGTACAGGCCGTGCACGTCCATCCGCGGCCCGTAGACGTTGAAGTAGCGCAGCACCACGAAATCCAGGCCACGCATGGCCCGGAAGCTGCGGAGCATCCCCTCGTTGAAGGACTTCGCCGCACCGTAGAAGGTGTCGTTGTTGTGGTGGTGGTGACGCTCCGAGGTGGGGAACTGCTCGGCCAGGCCGTACACCGAGGCGCTGGAGGCGGTGATGAGTTTGTCGACGCCACGGTCGGCTGCCGCTTCGAAGACGTTGAAGCTGCCGTCGACCAGCACCTCGAGGGCCAGGCGCGGGTCCTCGGCGCACTGGGTGATCCGGAGGGCGGCTTCGTGGAAGACCAGGTCCTTGCCCGCGACGATGTCGTGCACCAGATCACGGTCACGCAGGTCGCCCTCGACCAGGGTCACCCGGCCGGACGCGAGTGCTCCGGCGAGGTTGTCGCGCCGTCCCCTGACCAGATTGTCGAGCACGTCGATATGCGCCGCACCGGCGTCGAGCAGCTGGTCGACGATGGCCGATCCGATCGTGCCGGCTCCACCGGTGACAAGCACCCTCGCTCCCGACAGATCGCTCATGACACCTCTCCGATCAGGCTCAGGTCGTCGGAGATGGCCCGGATGTCCGCAACGGGGGCCAGCTGCGCCGCGGCCATGCTCCTGGTCGCCGCCTCCAACACGGCCAGCACACGCAGGCCCGACTCCCCGTCTGTTCTGGCGGGGCGTTTCTCCCGGATGCTGAGCGCGAATTCTGTCGCCATCGCGCCGAGCGCCTCGTGTTCGGGAAGGGCGGGCGACCAGGTGTCGCCCAGGCGGTAGGAGATCGTCGACTCCCGACGCGCCTCGCCGTCGGCGGCTTGCAGGGACAAGTCCACCCCGCGGTCGTAGATACTGACCCGTTGCTGAGGGTTCAGGTCATCCCAGACCAGGGTTCGCTTGGTGCCGCCGATGATCATTTGGCGGATCTTGGTGGGGCTGAGCCAGTTCACGTGCACGTGGGCGATCGCCCCGTTCGCCAGCGGCAGGGCGAGGTACCCCACGCAGGCCTTGCCCGCTGCGAGCGGGTCTGCCCCGTGCGCCGAGACCGACAGGGGCCGCAACCCTCCGGGCAGGACGAAATCGATGATGGACAGGTCGTGCGGGGCAAGGTCCCAGAAGACATCCACGTCGGGCTGGATCAAGCCGAGATTCACCCGCACCGAGTCGATGTAGAGGATGTCGCCGAGGGCACCCTCCGCGACAAGTTCACGGATCTTCAGGACGGCGGGCGTGTAGCAGTAGGTATGGTCGGCCATGAGGACAAGACCCAGGTCGGCGGCCACCCGAACCATGTCCCTGCCCTTGACCCCGGTGTCGGCGAGTGGCTTCTCCACCATCACATGTTTGCCGGCTCTGAGGGCGGCCGTTGCGATGGAGTGATGGGTGCCCGCCGGCGTGGCGATGGCCACGGCGTCGATGTCGTCGGAGTCCAGCAGTTCCTGAAGCGATGTCACCACGCGGGCGCCGCCGACCAGGTCGGCGACCCGCTGGGCGCGGTCCCTGTCGAGGTCGCAGATCGCGACCAGCTCCCAGTCCGCGCTGGCCCGGAAGTTGCGGGCGAGGTTGGGACCCCAGTATCCGGCGCCGATGACGGCTATGCGTAGTTTTGTGTTCACGTGTACCCCCAGGGTGTTGTGGGTGTTCAAGACCGCTCGGGTAACGGTCTTGTCGTTGCAGGCGTCACCGCGGGTTCGGTGAAGCCGAATCGTCTAGCCGGACGGGGTGAAGACCACGTCGACGAAGTAGTTCTCCGCCTGCCAGGAGTTGGTCGGGAAACCACCGGCGGCAGCGTAGAGGTAC
>NZ_JBGQOH010000032.1:0-27952 GCF_052113745.1 Cryobacterium sp. W22_MBD10_FK3 | reverse complement strand
CGACACCGCACCAGACACCGGGACGTTCGACGCACCCGACGCCGGCGACGTCGACGACACCGACACCGCCGCCGGAGCGGCGGCCGTCGTGAACGACCACGCCCCGCCGGTCAGCAGAGCGCCGCCCAGCGTCACCGCCGCTGAATACGACGTGGATGCGGCCAGGGCCGCGGCCGGAGTGAAGGTCACCACCCGGGTCGTGGCGTTGTACGCGGAGGTTCCCGCCACGGTGCCGGCGGCGCTGGACAGCGCCAGTGTCGGAGTTCCCGACGCCGGAGCAGCCGACAGGGTCGCCGACACCGCACCCGACACCGAGACGTTGGTCGCAGCCGACGCCGGCGACGTCGAGGACACCGTGACCGCCGCTGGAGGGGTGGTCGTGGAGGTGGAGAAGACCACATCCACGAAGTAGCTTGCTGCCTGCCAGGTGCTGGTCGGGAAACCGCCGCCGGCGGCGTAGAGATACCGGCCGTTCGAGGTCGTACCGGCGGTCAGCGGGCCGGCCGTTCGTGTCGTGGAGTGGTAGTTGGGCGTCGTGGAGTAGTGGCCGGCCGGGGCGAAGTAGGACACCACATAGGTCTGGCCCACGGTCAACGCCACCGGTGTGGCGAGCTGCGCAGTCTGCCAGCCCGATGCCGACTCGTTGGCGAACGTCACCGTCGCCAGGCGTTGGCCGGTGGACGACCACAGCGATCCGGTGTGGGTTCCGGTGTTCAGGGTGCCCTTGTAGAACTTGATCGCCGTCACCGAACCGGCCGCCGAGGAACTGAATGACATGCCCAGTTCCACCGGGGACGTCTCCGGGTCGGACACCACTGACGGGGTCACCCCGTCCAGCAGGCTGAACGTGGTGCCCGTGCCGGCCGCAGCGGCCGTGGTGAATGACCAGGAGCCGCCGGACACCGCAGCCCCCGCCAGCGTCACCGCGGCCGAATACGACGTCGACGCCGCCAACGCAGCGTCCGGGGTGAACGTCACCACCCTCGTGCTCGCGTTATAGGCCGACGTACCGGCAACCGCCACACCGGCCCTGGACAAGGCCAGCGTCGGCGTCCCCGACGCCGGAGCAGCCGACAACGTCGCCGACACCGACCCGGTCGCTGTGACGCCGGTCGCACCGGCGGCCGGTGTTGTCGAGGACACCGTGACGGCCGCAGCACCGGCGCCCGTGTACACCACGTCAACCAGGTAGTCATTGGAGGTTTCGTTGGTGGGGAAGCCGTCAGCGTAGCTGAAGGTACCCGCGTTGACGCCCGCGCTGAGCGGGCCTCGCGTGTATGCGGCGGAGTATCCGCCCGGGGTGGCTGAATACTGGCCGACGGTGGTGCGATAGCCCGCGACGTACTCCGTGGCCGCCTGGATGCTGACCGGTGCCGCGAAGACCAGGGTCTGCCAGCCGGAGCTGCTCTCGTTGGTGAACGTTCCGGTGGCGAGGACTGTTCCGTCGGCTGTCCACAGTGTGCCGGTGTGGCTGCCCGTGTTGGCCGGACCCTTGTAGAACTTGATCCCGGTGATCTGTCCGGCGGTCTGGGCGGAGAAGCGCACGCCCAGGGTCACCGCCTGGTTGTCTGCGACCGTCACGATGCCGGGTGTCGTGCTGTCCTCGTACAGGCTGCAGGGGCATCCGCTGCCTGAGGCGGCTTGCACCGTGGTGAACGACCACGTACCGCCCGAGTTGAGCGCGGCACCTGCGGTGTCCCTGGCAGCCAGAGTCACGGTGTAGGTGGTGGCCGCGGCGAGCGCACTGGTCGGCGTGAAGGTCGCGACGCGGGTGGCGGCCGTGTAGCTCGTGCTGCCTGCGACCGCGGTGCCCTGGGCGTTCCGCACAGTGAAGGCGACGGACGATGCGACGACATCGCCGGTGATGGTGGCACTGACGGCGGTGGTGAGGGCGACACTGGACGAACCAGGTCCAGGAGACTGGTTCGTGGCCGTGGGGGCGGTGTTGCCCGATCGGCTGAACACGGCGTCGACGTAGTAGTTGCTCTGCCCGTAGACGTCGGTCGGGAAGTCGCCGTTGGTGTTGTACACGCTTGCCGGTTGAGCGCCGAAGCCGCCCGCCACGGCGAGGGGCGCACGGGTGATGCCCCGGTACGCCCAGGGGTCGTCGTCCGCCGAATACCGGCCCCCCGGCGCCCAATACGAGGCGACGTAGGTCGTTCCTGCTGTGACGGTGACCGGGGTGCCGAAGGTGGCGGTTTGCCATCCGGACGCCGTCTCATTCGTGAAGGTCGCGGTGGCCAGGCGGGTTCCCGTGGAACTCCACAGCGACCCCGTGTGGGTACC
Source organism: Cryobacterium sp. W22_MBD10_FK3 (assembly GCF_052113745.1). Taxonomy (NCBI): domain Bacteria; kingdom Bacillati; phylum Actinomycetota; class Actinomycetes; order Micrococcales; family Microbacteriaceae; genus Cryobacterium; species Cryobacterium sp. W22_MBD10_FK3. The sequence goes on along the minus strand of NZ_JBGQOH010000032.1, from coordinate 25,666 downwards.
GGTGTTGGCGGCGCTCTTGTAGAAGCGGATGCCGTCGATAGTTCCGTTCTCCGTCGGTGTCACGCGCAGGCCCAACTCGACAGCGCTGGGGTCCTGCGAGTCCGGCCTGGCCGGAGTCTGCGCGCCGAAGACAGTGTGCGGACCGGTGACGGTCAGGGCGAGAGTGGTTGGCGTCGTCGGATAGTTCGCGCTGTCGTCGATCGCCCGGATTCGGATGCCCTGGTTGGCGACGCCGTGCTGAACGTAGGTGTACGACCAGGTCGAGGTTCCGGTCGCCGCACTCCAGGTCGTTCCGCCGTCGGTGGAGACCTCGACGCCGGCAACGACCCCGCCGGTGTCGGCCGCCGTTCCCCTGATCGTGGTGCTGGCACCGTTGGGCACTGAGGTCCCTGCTGCGGGGGACGTGACGGTCACGGTGGGTGCGGTGCTGTCCGAGCTCGCTGTCGTGGCCACCAGGTTGGCCGCCAAGGTGGCCGGGGTCGCCCCCATATCGGCCAGCAGATTCACCTGAGCCTGTTGCATCCGCACGTCTGCCGGCGCACCTGGACCATCGTGTTCCTGATCCAGCCCCCAGGTCCACTGCACGCTGCCGGCCGAGAAGACAAGAGCCCCGCTCGGCGCCTTGTAGAGGGTGACGTTGTGCGTCGTGGTGCCCTGCCGAACGGTGTTGCCGAAGTCGGTGAGGTATTCCGGCACCGATCCCGTGGTTGTCGACAACCTGATGAGACCGGCCGGTCGAAAGCCATTGTCGATGTCTTCGTTCGATTCGTAGCCGACGGTGTGGGGGGCCAAGGCGACGGAGGTTCCCGCCGCGAGGCTGGCCAGACCCGTATTCCGCCACAATCGTGTCTTGCCCTCTGCGGCCGAGACCGTGACGGGCAGGTCGGAGAAGTTGGACTGGTATTGCGTGCCGGTCAGCCCGTTTTCGGGCCGGCCACCGCCATTGGCCGACGACGCAAACCGGGGGTCACGCCAGGTGCCGGTCCACTCGGCGGCGGGATCGATCTTGCTGTTGCTCCAGGTCTCCTTGTAGGAGACCAGGGTGCGGTACGCCGTTGCGCTGCTGTCCGCAGAGGGCTCGTAGCGGGTACGCCAGTACACCTCGTTGCCGGACAGGAACTGCAGGTTGACACCGGCGTCGCGGGCAGTCTCCACGTTCTTCCGCTGGGCGCCTGACCAATACTCGTCGTGGCCGACGGAGAGGAAGACCTCGTGGTTCGTCAGGCTGGCGCCGAAACGATCGGTGTCGACCCCGCTGAAATAGGAAACGTCGTAGCCGTTCTTCTCGAGGAACCTGACTGCCGGGTACTCGTTGCTGAAGTAGAAGTCGCGGCCATCGATCCCGCCTCGGGTCGCGACCGGTCGGTTGTAGCTCACCTTGAAGGCACGGCCGTTGTCGGCGCCCTGGTAGAAGTCGGAGCCACCGTAGGTGTTGTAGGCCTGCCAGGTGGGGTCGGAGGTCTGGAAGAGGACGTCGGACTGGCTGGCCTGGTCTCTGACGACGAAGGTGATGTGGCTCTGGCCTCCGGTGTCTGTGCGGGTGAGCAGCGCGATGTACACCCCGGACACCGCGTCAGCGGGCACCGGCCAGGATGCCGACAGCGCCCAGTTGCCGCAGTCGTAGAATTCGGTGGACGCCTGGGTGATGCACTGGGGCTGGCTCTGCGGCAGGCTCACCGACAGCGGAACATCGGCGATTTTGCGGGCTCCATTGCCCTGGTACCAGCCGGTGCGGTAGATCGCGATCGTGTAGGCCCTGGCATTTGTGTCGACCTTGAACCCGACGGTGCCGCCGACGTTGGTGCTGATGTCGGTGGAGAACCCCTGGATGCTCGGGTCGCCGGCCCCGCTGATGTCCCAGACCGACGGGGCGGTGCCCGGCAGGGCGTTCTCGCAGACGATGGGGTTGGCGGCGGTTCCGCAGCCGGCGGCGTTGGCCGGCACGGCGCCGAGAGGGATGAGCAGCCCGCTCACGAGAACGATGGCCGTTGCCAGAGCCTTGGCGGCCAGGGTGCCGAACGTCGCCGACAGAGGTGCGGCGAGCGGTCGATCGACGGCGGGCAAACGTTCAGACACGGTGCTCCTCTGCTTACCTGCGAAAGAACTGTCGGGGACGGCTGGCTCAACATCGCAGCTGAGCTTGGCTCACACCGCACAGAGTGCCACGAGGGCGGTAGGGCCGCTTGCCCCCGAAAGGGGGTGCGGAAAACCACCGCACCGGGGGTGCGCGCCGCCCCGTTCGGTGCAACGATTTGCCCCGCCTGCGAGTTTCACTCACCGGCTCATGCCCGGGTTTGGGCCATTTAGCCACGGCTGTCCCCCGTCTGCGGGCCCCGCCCCGACCGTCCTGAAGGCTGACATCGATGACGATCACGACCGAACCGCCCGTTTCTACTGAGATCTTCGACTGCTGCGTCATCGGCGCGGGACCGGTGGGGCTCGCGCTGGCCCTCGAGGCGGCCAATGCCGGGCTCCGGGTGCTCGTACTGGATGCCGGGACCGAAGCCGGCAGGGAAAACGCGGCGACGCGGGCGACCCGGCCGCCGGTTCGCGTGCTCGATCCCACCACGCACGCACCCATCGATCAGGCGACGCGACGCGGTATCGGCGGGTCGTCCTGGCTCTGGGGCGGCCGCTGCGTGCAGTTCGAAGGGATCGACTTCGAATCACGTGACTACGTCGACGGCAGCGGCTGGCCGCTCGGGCAGGCCGATGTGTTGCCGTGGGAAGCAGCAGCAGCCACCTACCTGGATTGCGGTGTGCCGACCTTCCGCAGCAGCGCCCCGGATTGGGCGGGCCTGGGCGAGGTCAGCATGTCCCAACTGGAACGTTGGGCGCGCCAACCCAAGCTGGCCGCCCGGCTCGGCGCCAGGGTCACGGCGCACCCGGGCATCTCCGTGCTGTGCGGTGCGACGGTCACCGACATCGCCGTCAACCCGGCCGGCACCGGTGTCACCCACCTTCAGGTCATCCACAACGACCGTTCCGTCATGGTGCGGGCAACGAGTTATGTGCTGGCCTGCGGAGGATTGGAAACCACCCGCCTCCTCCTGACCGTGCAGCGCAGATTCCCGGACCACTTCGGTGGTGCCGACGGGCCGTTGGGCCGGTACTACATGGGCCATCTCACGGGAAGCATCGCGAACATCCAACTCAGCGACCCCGCCGACATCCGCGACCTCGACTTTCGTCTCGACAGCCACGACGCCTATGTGCGGCGGCGCTTCACCTTCTCCGAGCGCACCCAACGCGAGCAGCGCCTGTTGAACACCAGTTTCTACGCGGACAATCCACCGTTCTACGCCGAGGGGCACCACAATTCCACTCTCTCCCTCGTTTTCCTAGCCCTCTCCGTGGCACCCATCGGCCGGCGAATCCTGGCCGAGGGAATTCGCCTGCGTCACATCGGGCCGCGACCCCGGCGGTACGCCCCGCACCTGCTGAACATCGCGAAACGGCCGCTCCGTGCCGTTGCCGATGCGACCACCATCCTCCTCAAGCGTTATCTCTCACCCGTCCGGAAACCGGGCTTCCTGCTGCGGAATGCCGCGGGCACCTATGCCCTGCACTTCCATGCCGAACAGATTCCCAATCCGGACTCCAGGGTGCGCCTGAACGCGACGACCGGGGCGTACGGCCAGCCGGGCCTGGACATCGACTACAGGTACACGGCGCAGGACCTCGACTCCGTGCTCGCGTCGCACTGGCTCCTGGACGAGCAGCTGCGGGCTTCGGGTCGCGGCCGGCTGATCTACCTCGACGCCGAGGAGCAGAGATCGTCGGCGGTTCTCGCGCAGGCCACGGATGGTTTCCACCACATCGGCACCACCCGCATGAGCGCGGAACCCGGCGATGGAGTCGTCGACCGCGATTGCAGGGTGCATGGCATGACCGACCTGTTCATCGCCTCCAGCAGCGTCTTTCGAACGGCCGGCGAGGCCAACCCGACTTTTCTGGCGGTCTGCCTGGCGGTGCGGCTGGCTCGGCACCTGTCCGACGAACGCACCGGGCACGATGCCGACGTGGATCCTGCCCGCCGCCCGATCGATGCACTGTAGCCGCCGCGAACTGGCCCCCGTTCAGGTCACAGCGCCGAAATTGAGTTGCAGGGTATGGTCACCTCGTGAGCCACTGAGGAAATGTCAGAGAACCCGGCTATGCCTCATTCCCCGCTCACGTCGTTCCGCCACACCTGCGTCCTCTGGCGCACCGCCCCACCAGCACACGTTCTTCTCCCGTACGAACCTGTAAACCCGAACTGCAGGGGACCTTCCGTGAATACGTCTGTGACGTGTCGGCCCATCCGTCGACCCCGAAAAATGCCAGCGCCCACCCGGGCACGAGCCTTGAGCTGCCGGCCTGCCCGATTCCCCATCGCGACCATCGGCCGCCGGTGAGTGCGCCGACGCCGCACCCCGGCTTGTCCGGAGGGCTTCCGGACTCCTACCGGGCCCCGCTGCGCCTGGTCGCACCCGCAGTGGTTCCCGCCCAGGCCACGCCTCCGGCACCGGCGATCGCCGGCGGCCTGTCCGGGGCAGCGTGGGCGCGGAAGTACCGCACCAAGCTCACACTCACCGATGCCTCGGTGATCGTCGTCGCCGTCGGTGTCGCCTTCCTGGCCCGTTTCGCCCTGGCGAACCCCATCGCGCTCACGAACCCGAGCGCCATCACCAACCCGACCGGCAGCACCTCCCCGATCCCGCTGTCCACCTGGGCGATCATCGTCCTCGTGATCGGCACCTGGATCGTGACCCTGTCCACGTTTCGAACGCGGGATCCCCGAGTCGTCGCGGTGGGCGCCACCGAGTACAAACTCGTCATCAACGCGAGCGCGTTGGCCTTCGGCATGCTCGCCATCGCATTCCTGCTGCTGCAGGTGGACACCGCCCGCGCCTACTTCGTCTTCGCCCTGCCACTGGGAATCGGCGCCCTGGTCCTGGAGCGGTGGCTCTGGCGCAAATGGCTGATCAGGCAGCGGAAGTTCGGCCACTACCTGGCCAGGGCAATCGTCGTGGGCGGCCGCGAAGACATCGAGTACGTGGTGCAGCAGATCGATGCCAAGTCCGGTGCCGCGTACCACGTGGTGGGCGCAGCCCTGGAGGGTGAGAACGTGACCAGCGTGACCTCTGCTGGCCACCGGGTGCCTGTCGTGTCCGACTTCGCTCACGTGGCCGGGGCCGCCCAATCGCTGGGTGTCGACGCCGTCATCGTGGCCGGGCACCCGAGCCTGGGCAGCACCTTCATTCGCAATCTGGGCTGGGATCTGGAGCGAACGACGGCGGAGCTGGTGCTCTCGAGTCGGTTGACCGACGTCGCAGGCCCCCGCATCCATTTCCGGCCTGTCGAGGGCCTTCCGCTCATCCACGTGGAGATTCCCCAGTACGACGGTGCCAAGCATGTGCTCAAGCGGGCCCTCGACATCACGCTCGGGGCTCTCGCCCTGCTCCTGATCAGTCCGGTGCTGGTCGTGATCGGCGTGCTCGTCAAACTCGACAGCCCAGGCCCCGTATTGTTCAGGCAGGAGCGAGTCGGACGCAACGGCCGGACCTTCCACATGCTCAAGATCCGATCGATGGTGCGCACCGCAGAGGACGACCTGGCCGGCCTTCTAGATCAAAACGAAGGGGCCGGGGTGCTCTTCAAAATTCGCAGCGATCCGCGCATCACCCGCATCGGCCGGGTGCTGCGCAAGTACTCCCTCGACGAACTCCCCCAACTGTGGAACATCGTGCACGGCGAGATGAGCCTCGTCGGTCCCCGCCCGCCGCTGCCCTCTGAGGTGGAGAACTACGAGTCGCACATGCACCGCAGGCTGTACATCAAGCCCGGTCTCACCGGCATGTGGCAGGTGAACGGTCGCTCGAATCTGAGCTGGGAAGAGAGCGTGCGCCTCGACCTCTACTACGTGGAGAACTGGTCGCTGGCCGGCGACCTGATGATCATCTGGCGCACGGTGAAAATCGTGGTGAGGCCGTTGGGGGCCTATTGAGATGGCATCGTCGACCAGTGCCGATCCGTCCGGACGGTACGGTGCGCCGGCGCTCCGGATCGTCATGATCGGCACGCGCGGCGTGCCGGCGACTTTCGGCGGATTCGAGACTGCAGTGGAGGAAGTCGGCCGCCGCCTGGTTGATCGTGGGCACGCCGTGACGGTGTACTGCCGCGCCCGCCATGCGGCCGCCGGTCACGCCCGGCCGGCCGCGAACTACCTGGGCATGCGGCTCGTATACCTGCCGGCGCTGCGACTGGGTGCCCTCGAGCCGCTCAGCCACACGGCGTTATCGGTGGCCCACGCCACCACCGGAGCACGTCCGGACGCCGCCTTCGTCTTCAGCCCGGCCAATGCCCCCTTCGTGCCGGTCCTGCGCCAACGGGGCATCCCGACCTCCGTGCACGTCGACGGGCTGGAGTGGAAGCGGGAGAGATGGGTCGGGGCGGCACGTCGGTACTACCGCTGGGCCGAGGAGCGGTCGGTGCGTTCCGCCGATGCCCTCATCGCCGACTCTCAGGGCGTGGTCGATTACTACCTGTCGGAGTTCTCCATCCCCACCGAGCTGATCAGCTATGGCACCCGCCTCCTGCACGACCCTCCGGCGACCCGTCTGGCCGAGCTGGGGCTGACGCCGCATGGATACCACCTGGCCGTCGCCAGTTTCGTTCCGGAGAATCACGTCGACGTGATCCTCGACGGCTACCGGCGCAGCAGTGCCGCACTGCCGCTGGTGGTGGTCGGCTCGGCGCCTTCCTCGGGGGCGCATGCGCGGAGGATCACCGCCATGGCCGAGGACCCGCGGGTGCGATTGCTCGGCGCCCTGGCGGACCAGGACCAGTTGGACCAGCTCTACGCGCACTCGGTCAGCTACCTGCACGGCCACTCGGTCGGAGGAACGAACCCGTCTCTCCTGCGCGCGATGGGGGCCAGGACCGCAGCGATCGCCTGGGACGTGCGCTTCAACCGGGACGTGCTCGGGGTGTACGGCGCGTACTTCCGGGATGCGGCGACTCTCGCTGTGCTCATCGAGGACGCCGAACTGAACCCCCACCACACCCAGGAGGTGAGCGAGGCGCTGCAGCGCCGCGCCGCCGCGCTGTACAACTGGGGCCATGTCACGGACGGCTACGAGGACCTGGCCCAGCGGCTCGTCTCCGGGTACAGCACCCGGGGCATGAGCCCCGGACGGACCGCACACTCCACGGTGAACGACACCGCCGGTTCGCGCCCGGCCCGGGGCACGCTGTGAGAGAAGACCAGCGCCGGGGTGAGAATGCCGCTGCCCGCTGATCTGGGGATCGTCGTCGTCAACCACGGCCATCCCGACCAGCTGGAACGAAACCTGGTGGGCATCGGGCGGCAGGCGCGCTGTGGCCGGGTCGTCGTCGTCGACAACTTCACCGGGATCGAGCACCGGGCAGCGACGACGACGCTGTGCACCCGGGAAGGCTGGCTGCTGATCGCGCCCGGCCTCGACCTCGGTTTCGCCGCCGCGGTCAATGCCGGCGCCCGTCTGCTCCGGTCGCGCGGCTGCCAGCGCCTGTTGATCCTCAGCCCGGAGGTGAGCATCGATCTGCCGGGAGTGCTGTCCCTCGCCACGGGATGCGCAGCCGACCCCCAACGGATCATCGGCCCCCGCATCACCGACCCGGACGGCTCCGCCCGGTTCGGCGGCGGCATGGTGGACTCCCGGCACGGGCGGGCGCTGCGAACCGCCGACAGGAACGGCTCCAGTCTGCTCAGCGGGGTCAGCTGGGCCTGCCTGATGATCCACGTCTCCCTGTGGGACTGGCTGGAGGGGGCCGATGAGGGCTACTTCCGCCATTGGGAGGATGTCGATCTGTCCTGGCGTTGTCTGGCGGCCGGCGGCGGACTGGACGTGCGCGACGACATCACCGCCGTCCGCAGCGCGCGTTCCCTGTCTGGCGGCCTCGTGGTGACGACGCTGGACATCTACTCGGTCTGCCGGAATCGGCTGGCCTTCGCCGCGCGGCATCTCAGCCGACGGCACCTCTCGCGCTGGCTCCTGTTCAGCCCGGCGTACGCCCTGCGCATGGTGATTCGCGGGGTGCACGCGGACCGCCCGGGCAACGTGGGCGCCCTCCTGGTCGCAGCGATGCGGGGTACCGCCGCCGGTGCGGTACTGGCCTTGCGCGCGTTCGCCCCGACCCCGGGCCCGGCCAGGTGAGCGGGCTCACCTGGTCGACGTCGTCACCGGGCGAAGCGGTCGGTTGCATCGAGCAACGCGGCGCGGATGCCGGGTTCCTCGAACGAATGGCCGGCATCCGGAATCATCTGGAAGTCGGCCTCCGGCCAGGCCTGGTGCAGCGCCCACGCCGTGAACGCCGGCGTGCACATGTCGTACCGGCCCTGCACGATGACGCCGGGGATGTCCTTGAGCACGTGGGCGTCGCGGATCAGCTGCTCAGGCTCGAACCAGCCCTTGTTCATGAAGTAGTGGTTCTCGATGCGGGCGAACGCCACCGCGAACGCCGGCTCGGTGAACCGTTCGATCGTGGCGGGCTGCTGCAACAGGGTGATGGTTGACGACTCCCAGGTGGACCACGCTACCCCGGCGCGTTCACGCACCGACTGGTCGGGGTCGTGCAGCAGCCTGCTGTACGCCTCGATGAGTCGGCCGCGTTCGCTGACGGGCACCGGGGCGATGAAGCCCTCCCACAGGTCGGGGTAGATCGCCGCGGCGCCACCCTCGTAGAACCAGTCCAGTTCGATCGGGCGCAGGGTGAAAATGCCGCGCAGGACGAGTTCGGTGACCTTCTCCGGGTGCTTCTCGGCGTAGGCCAGGCCCAGGGAGCTGCCCCAGGACCCACCGCAGACCAACCACTTGTCGATACCGAGGTGTTCGCGCAGACGCTCGATGTCGGCGACCAGGTGCCAGGTGGTGTTCGCCGACAGGTCGGCATCCGGTGCGCTCGCGTGCGGGGTGCTCTGGCCGCAGCCGCGCTGGTCGAAGAGCACGATGCGGTACTTCTCGGGGTCGAACACGCGCCGCTGGGTGGCGCTGGACGCACCACCAGGCCCACCGTGCAGGTACACGGCGGGCTTGCCCTCCGGGTTGCCGGAGACCTCGTAGTAGAGGCTGTGGCCGTCACCGACGTCGAGCATGCCGGTGTCGTACGGTTCGATCTCGGGGTAGAACTCTCTCATGCCTCGAGCCTACGGCCCGGCCTGCCCGGCGGGCCGATAGGCTCGCCATCGCACCGCTCGGGCTATGCGTCGCGACGCTTGAGGAGCACCGCGGCGCCGGCAAGCGACACCGCCACCCAGCCCAGCACGATGAGGATGTTCTGCCAGACCTCGAACCCCTCCGAGCCGAGATCGAGACCGAAGATCGCCAGCCCCGCGTTGGAGAGCAGGTACGGCAGCAGGTCGGCGACCCACTCGGCCGGGATCATGCTCAAAACGATCGGAAGCAGCAGCACGATCCCGAGGGCCGCGGCGATGCCGCCGGCGCTGCTGCGCAGGATGGCGCCAACGCCGAGCGCGAAGACCGCCACCAGGGCCAGGTAGAGCGCACCGCCGAGCAGCGGCAGCAGGAGGTCGGGGTCGGTGAGGCCGGCGCTGATGCCCTTGCCGGCCAGGATCGGCAAGGCGACGAGGTAGGACCCGACGGTGCTGACCAGCCCGACGATGAAGGTGCAGACGAAGATGACCAACGCCTTCGCAGCGAGCATGGGCAGCCGCTTGGGGGTGGCGGTGATGCTCGACCGGATCATGCCGGTGCTGTATTCGCCGCTGATCGCGAGCACGCCGAGCACGGCGACGACGAGTTGCCCGAAGAACACGCCGAAGGTGGAGGCCTGGGCGAGCCAGGTCGCCTGCTCGCCGGCGGGGATGTCCCTGCCCCCGAGGTCGAGTGATGCCGACATCAGCGCGGCCATGCCCAGGGAGATCACGATCACTGTGGCGTACGACCAGATGGTGGACCGCACGGAGCGCAGCTTGATCCACTCGGAGCGGAGCACCCCGGCGAAGCTCAGGCCGGAGCCGGACGGCGAGAAGGCGCGAACCGGAACTGGTGCCGGGGCAATCGTGGTCATCGGACACTCTCCTGCAGGTCGGCCGCGATGTGCTCGGCGGCGGGGTCGTCGTGGGTGCCGCCGGTGCGGTATTCGACGTCGTTCTGGGTGAGGGCCATGTAGGCCTCTTCGAGCGAGGCGCTGATCGGCGTCAGCTCATGCAGGGCGATGCCGGCCCTGGCGGCCTGGTTGCCGATCTCGGCGGCGGAGACGCCGACGATCTCGAGCAGGTCGGCATCCGTTCTGGTCACCGAGATGTCGGCGCTCTGGAACAGCGCGGCGAGTTCGGGGGCGTACGGGGTGCGCACCCGCACGGCCTGGCGGGTGGCGGCACCGATGAGCTCGGCAACAGGGGCATCCGCGATGACCCGGCCGCGGCCGAGCACGATGAGATGGTCGGCGGTGACGGCCATTTCGCTCATCAGGTGCGAGGAGAGCATGATCGTGCGGCCCTCCGAAGCGAGGTGGCGCACGAGCTGGCGCACCCACTGCACACCCTCGGGGTCGAGCCCGTTGACGGGTTCGTCGAGGATCAGGGTGGCCGGGTCGCCGAGCAGGGCCGCGGCGATCCCGAGCCGCTGGCCCATGCCGAGCGAGAACCCGCCGACGCGCTTGCGGGCCACGGACTCGAGCCCGGTGAGTTCGATGACCTCCTTGACCCGGCTGGCGGGGATGGAGTGGGTGGCGGCCATGGCGAGCAGGTGGTTGTAGGCGCTTCGACCCGTGTGGATGGCCTTGGCGTCCAGGAGCACACCCACCTCGCGCAGCGGCGCCTTGTGCTCGCGGTACTGCTTGCCGTTGACGGTGACCGAGCCGTGGCTGGGGCGATCCAGTCCCACGATCATGCGCATGGTGGTGGATTTGCCGGCGCCGTTCGGGCCGAGGAATCCCGTCACCCGGCCGGGCTGCACGGTGAAGTCGACCGCATCGACCGCGGTCTTGCTCCCGTAGCGCTTGGTCAGGGACTGTGCCTGGATCATCCGGTTCCTCTTCCCGTCGATGGTGGGACCGGGACGCACGACGCGTCGACCCCACACACGAGAATATGGCGGCGCTCGGGGCGCCCGCATCCGTCGAGCGGATGGTTACCGGCCGCTCGGTCTCATCCTTCTGCCTGACCCCCACCCCCGTCCGGGTGCCGTGAGCATAGCTCCTGCAATTCTCCGGACCGGCCCCCAGCCGCCCCGGAATTCCGGGACGGCTGGGCGGGATTCAGGAATCGAGCAGGAGTTATGCACGGCAACCGAGGTGTCGGTGCGGACGGGCAGCGGGTCAGGCTCGACGGGCCGGCTTCTCGGGGACCGGGGCGGTGCCGGCGGCGCGCTGGTTGCGGTAATAGGCGCGGGCCTCAACCTGGCGCTCGCGCTCTGCTCCGGTGGCGATCGGGGCCCGCACGTGCTCGGGGGCGTAGCCGAACGCGTCGACGAGCTCGAGCGCATGCGGTCGGAGGCGGGCGATGATGCGGTCGATGTAGGCCGTGACCGCCAGCGCGCGCTTGCCGGAGAGACGTCCGTTGATGAGATACCAGGCCGCGTGCTCCTCGATGAGGCGCAAGCCGAACAGGTCGCGCAGCCAGGTGAGCACCTGCCGGGTGCCCGCGTGGGTGGTCGACTCGACGGCGCGGGTGAACGCCTCCCACTGCAGCAGTTCCGCGTGGGCACGGGCGGCTTCGATCAACTCGTTCTGGTGCGAGTTGAACAGGTCCGCCGCTTCCTTCTTGGGCAGCTTGTTGGCGTTCCGCAACGACTGGGCGATGCCACCGATCATGGTCTCGACCCTGTCGGTGAGCAGCGCACGCTGGGTGCCGGTCTCCCGCAACTGGCCGACACTGCGCGCGGTGGAACCGAAGTCGACGACGGACTGGCCGAGGGTGCGCAGGCCCGTGCCGTGGTAGGCGCGGCCCGCGGTCTGCTGCACGACGTAGCGGGCCATCGCCCCGGCGTCCGCTCCGGCGAACTTACGGTTGAAGTCGGTGAGCAGGCGCTTGGCCACCAGCTGCAGCAGCACGTTGTTGTCGCCCTCGAAGGTGGCGTAGACGTCGAGGTCGGCGCGCAACCCCACGAACCGGTTCTCGGCCAGGAACCCGGCGCCGCCGCAGGCTTCCCGCGCTTCCTGCAGGGTGTCCAGGGCGTTCCAGGTGGACAGCGGTTTGAGAGCGGCGGCGAGGGTCTCGAGGTCTTGCCTGTCAACATCCGTGGCCGCGGCACCGCTGAAGACCTGGTCGAACTTCACCAGGAACTCGTCGTGCGCGAAGGTCTGCGCGTACACGGTGGCCAGGCGCGGGATCAGCCGGCGCTGGTGCCGCTGATAGTCGAGGATGACCTCTTCGTCGGTGTCGCTGCCCGCGTTGAACTGACGGCGTTCGCTGCCGTAGCGGATGGCGATGGTCAAGGCCAGGGCCGAGGCCTGGGTGGCGGCGCCGTCGAGAGACACCCGGCCCTGCACGAGGGTGCCGAGCATGGTGAAGAACCGGCGGCCCGGGCTTCCGATCGGGCTGGTGTAGCTGCCGTCTGCGGCCACGTCGCCGTACCGGTTGAGCAGGTTGGTGCGCGGAATACGCACCTGGTCGAAGTGCAGCCGACCGTTGTCGATGCCGTTCAGACCGCCCTTGAGACCGTCGTCTTCGCCGCCGATGCCGGGCAGGAAAGCGCCGGTGGCGTCGCGGAGCGGCACATAGAACGCGTGCACACCGTGATTGACACCGAGGCTGATCAGCTGGGCGAAGACGACGGCGGCGGTGCCGTCGATCGCGGCGTTGCCGAGGTAGTCCTTCCAGGCCGCCCGGAACGGGGTGTGCACGACGAACTCGCCGGTCTCGACGTCGAAGGTCGCGGTGGTGCCGATCGCGGCGACATCCGACCCGTGGCCGGTCTCGGTCATCGCGAAGACACCGGGCACGGCCAGGCTCATGATGTCGGGCAGCCAGGCTTCGTGGTGCACCGGGGTGCCCAGGTGCAGCACCGCAGCGCCGAACAGGCCCCACTGCACGCCGGCCTTGATCTGCAGGCTCGGGTCGGCGGTGACGAGTTCTTCGAAGCCGGCAATGTTGCCGCCGTGGTCGTCCGACCCGCCGAGCGAGCTGGGGAACGCCCGGTGCACGTGACCGTTGTCGGCGAGGATCTTGAGCTGGCCGAGCACCCGCAGGCGGTGGTCGGCCATGGACTGGCCCTCGATGCGCTGCAGGTCGGGGCGGGCGGTGAGTTCGCGGGCCTTAAGTCGCACGTCGGCCCAGGTGCCGAGCAGCTTGTGCGAGAGCGCGGGCAGGTCGATGCGCGGGGCCTGTGGGTCGCCGGCGACCCGCACGGGCCCGGTGTCGGTGCCGGCCGCTTCGGGCCGGGCGGGAGTGGGGCGCTGGGCAGTGTCAACCATCATTGGTCCTAACGTCGGCGCGAGTGTCGAGTGTTCGACCACGTTAGATCGGGCCCGGCCGGCGCGGAAATAGTGCGTGAGGGGGCTACAAAGAAGGGTGCGAGCCCCCGCGCTCGGACTGTAGCTCTTCTACAAGAAGGCGGCGCCTGCACCTGCGATGGGCGACAAAGATGGGTGATGCACCGACGCGTGGCCCGGCCTGGGCACGTCACTCGGCAGCAACTATGGAAGTAGTGAGATGAGAAGGACTCTTTTGCCAATTCCGTCCTACAAAACTCACTATCTCCTTGTGAACGGACGCTGCGTCGGGCGCCCAGAGCAGGTCAGGCGTTGGCGGCGACGACCTCGAGCAGGGCCTCACCGTAGGACTCGAGCTTTTTGGCGCCGACGCCGGTGATGCCGTCGAGGTCGGCCAGGCTGCGCGGTTTGGCGGCGGCCACGGCCACCAGGGTGGCATCGCCGAAGACAACGTAGGCGGGAACGCCCTGCTCCCTGGACGTGGTGCTTCGCCAGGCGCGCAGGGCCTGGAACAGTGCCTCCTGCTCGGGGCTGAGCTCGGCGAGGCCGGCCTTGGCGGTGGCGGCACGAGCGGCGGGGGTGCGCTTCACGGGCCGGTCGGGTTCGCTGCGGAGCTGCACGGTGCGGTTGCCGGCGAGGACCTCGGCGGCCGCCTCGGTGAGGATCAGGGTGCCGTATTCGCCGGAGGTGGCGATGAAGCCCTGGGCGAGCATCTGCCTCACCACACCCCGCCACTGCTGGTCGGTGAGGTCGGCGCCGATGCCCCAGGTGGCCAGCTGGTCGTGGCTGTGCTGGGTGGTGCGCGGTGTGGTCTTGCCGCGCAGGATGTCGATGAGCTGACCGGCGCCGAAGCGCTGATTGCGTTCGCGGAGCAGGCGCACGATGGTGGAGAGCAGCTTCTGCGCGGGCACGGTGCCGTCCCATGCCTCCGGCGGCACCAGGCAGGTGTCGCAATTGCCACAGGGTTCGCTGGCCTGACCGAAGTAGCGCAGCAGGTTGACCCGCCGGCAGTGCACGGTCTCACAAAGCGCGAGCATGGCATCCAGGTGCGCGCTCATTTTGCGGCGGTGGGCGAGGTCGCCCGGCGACTCGTCGATCATGCGGCGCTGCTGCACCACGTCTTGCAGGCCGTAGGCGAGCCAGCCGGTGGAGGGCAGGCCGTCGCGACCGGCCCGGCCGGTCTCCTGGTAATAGCCCTCGACGGACTTGGGCAGGTCGATGTGCGCGACGAAGCGCACATCCGGCTTGTCGATGCCCATGCCGAAGGCGATGGTGGCGACGATGATGACGCCCTCTTCACGCAGGAACCTGGACTGGGTGCGGGCGCGCAGGCCCTGATCGAGGCCCGCGTGGTACGGGTAGGCGTTCAGGCCGTTGGCGCGCAGGAATTCTGCGGTCTGCTCGACGGTCTTGCGGCTGAGCGCGTAGACGATGCCGGCGTCGGTGGGGTGCTCGGTCTTGATGAAGCTGAGCAGCTGCTTGCGCGGCTCGTTCTTGCCCACGATGCGGTACTGGATGTTGGGCCGGTCGAAGCTGGCGACGAAATGCTGCGCCTCGCCCATCTGCAGGCGCTCGGTGAGCTCCTTGTGGGTGGCGTCGGTGGCCGTGGCGGTCAGCGCGATGCGCGGCACGTCGGGCCAGCGGTCGGCGAGCTCGGACAGCGCGAGGTAGTCCGGGCGGAAGTCGTGCCCCCACTGGGAGACACAGTGCGCCTCGTCGATCGCGAACAGCGCGATGGTGCCCCGGTCGAGGAACCGTTTGGTGGCCTCGTTGGAGAGCCGCTCGGGGGCGACGTAGAGCAGGTCGAGGTTGCCGGCGAGGTAGTCACGTTCGACCTGGCTGCGGGCGGCGGAGTCCTGGCTGGAGTTGAGGAACGCGGCGCGCACGCCGACCAGGGTGAGGGCATCCACCTGGTCTTGCATGAGCGCGATCAGCGGGGAGATGACGATGCCGGTGCCCTCGCGCACGAGCGACGGGATCTGGTAGCAGAGGCTCTTGCCGCCGCCGGTGGGCATGAGCACGACGGCGTCGCCACCCCCGATGAGCTGGTCGATGACCTGGGCCTGCTCGCCGCGGAAGGAGTCATAGCCGAAGACCGTGTGCAGCGCCTCGGCGGCGGTGGCGAACTTGGCGGTGGCGCGCTTGGGCGGCGGCGGGGCGAGCAGGGTGGCGCCGCCGGCGGGTGGGGCGTAGTCGCCGAAGTCGACCGGGCCGGAGCCGGCGGGGCCGGCTGTGCCGGGTCGGGCCGCGGGCGCAACAGAGCCACCCGAACCATAGGGGTCTGGGGGCGGTGGGGCATCGAAGTCGTCCGGTGGCTCGAACTCGTCAGGATCCCACGGTATCTCGGCGTTCCAACTCACCCGCCAACTCTACCCGCGCGCACCGACCCTGCCGGGCTGGGCAGACATTGTGGACGGATGCCACGGCCCGCCCGGGGTGTTCGCGCACTGCAGCTCTCGCGAAAGCGGTGCTGTGGTTGCCTCAGCACACTGAGGTGACCGTTACACCGCTCTCGCGAGCTGCAACTCTCGCGGAGTGCAGCCCTCGGGAGGCAGCTTTCGAGGGGGCAGCTCTCGCGAAAGCGGTGCTGTGGTTGCCTCAGCACACTGAGGTGACCGTTACACCGCTCTCGCGAGATTGCGGGGGCTACTTCGGGGTGGGGCGCTTCTTGAGGAGCAGGAGCGTCACGCCGATCCCGGCGAGGACCGCCACGAGAGCGCCGCCGATCCAGAACAGGTCGGTGGCATCGACCGCCGAGCCGGAGTCGGCGGCATCCGTCGTGGCCACCTCGGTGTCGGCCGGCCCTGACGTGCCCGAGCCCGCGATGGCGCAGCTCGGCGCCGTCGCGGATCCCTCGGCGAGCACCTGGCCCGCGTCGGGCTGCCAGGTGAACGTGAAGGTGTCGGAAATCGAGTGCCCGTCGGTTGACACCGTCTGCCACACCACGGTGTACTCGCCCGGCTCCCCGAGTTCGACCTCGGTCGCCAGGGTGGGTCCCGACACCGTGGCGCATCCGTCGCCGTAGTAGCGCGGCGCGTCGGCCGGACCGCTGACCTGGATGGCGCTGCCGGCGCCCTCCCCCGACAGGTCGAGCAGGTTGTCGTTGGTGGTGACCGACACGACCCCGGGCTGCTCGGTCACGACGGCGCCGGCCGCCGGGGTCGTGGCCACCACGTAGTTGTGCGCGAACGCCGGGGCCGCCGACCAGCCCAGCGACACGACGAGCACGGCTAGCCCGGCCAGCACCGATCGCCCGAGAGGGCGCGGATGCCGGCTGCCGTTATCGATGCGGGTCATCGGCTGCTCTAGGCCACGTTCTTGCGGCGGGCGGCGACCGCGACCACGAGGCCCACGGCGCCGACGACGAGGCCGCCGATGCCGAGCACCCTGGCCAGCACGTCGTCGCCGGCGGCGGAACCGGTCGCGGCGGAGGCATCCGCTGCGGCCGCGGCGGCACCGTGATCGTGGCCGGCCTCGCCGCTGGCCTCGGTGACCGTGAGCGACGGCGCCGGGTGGTCGGGCTCGGCCTCACCGTCGACGACAGCCTCGGCCCAGTCGGTCTCGCCGATCTCGCAGGACTGCAGCACCGGGAAGGCCAGCGTGTCGCCGACGGCGGCATCGGCCGGGATCTGCAGGCTGAGCACGAAGGTGGTGCGGAGGCCGTCGGCGAGCGGGCTCTGGGCCGTGTAGGTGACCTGTCCGTCGGTCAGGGGCGTGATGTCCCAGCCCGGGTTGACCGTGGGCGTGACGCTGGTGATGGTGTCGGGGATGTCGATGGTGATGCCGGTGGTGGCCGACCCGTCGCAGCCATGGCCGAGCGAGAAGGTGAGCAGGCTGTAGGAGCCGGCGGCGGTGGACGAGGGTTCGACCTCGACGTGGGCGCTGGCGGCCAGCGGAGCGGACAGGGCGAGTAGGCCGGCGCCGAGGAGGGCGGTGGCGGCGTAGACGGGCGTGGAGAGCTTCATGGTGGGTCCTTGGGGTGGTGGGTCCGGTCGAACGGGTCGACCCGTGGCCGCGGACCGTTGGGTCAGGCAGGCATCACGAGACGACTGAAGGGTTCGCCGGAAGGTGAGGAATAGAAGGGGTACGGGGTGCGGCGTGAGGGCGAGCCTCAGGCGGATGCCCGCACCGGCGGTCCCCGATGCCGCATCGGACTGAGCAGAACGAGGAGGTCGCGCGGCGGCACGGCCGCGGTGACCGCCGCGATAGCGCGGGGGATGTTCGGGATCGGTGTGGGCACGACGACCCGCACCAGCGCCTGCAGGGTGACCGTGGCCGTGGTGAACAGGCCCCAGAACGCCCGCTCGCCGAAGCGAAGCGCCAGCACGGTCACGACGGCGGCGAGAACGTGGGCGAGGGGCATCATCAGGCCGTGGCCGGCACCGGTCATGGTTTCGGCCTGCATCGGCGACGGCGCCAGCACGGCCACGCTGCCGGCGCTGTGGGCGTGAGCCGAGGACTGCGTGGTCACCAGGCTTCCGCCGGCGCCGCCCAAGGAGAACAACCCGTGGAAGATCAGCTGGCTCAGCAGCACCGCCGCGGTGAGTCGCCAGGTGGACAGGGTGCGTCCGGACAGGGCGATGGAGACGATCCCGGCGAAGGCCAGGGACACCACCACGGCGAGCGAGCCGGGAACCGCACCCCCACCGAGGGTGTGCGACAGCGCGGCGACGAAAGTGGAGAAGGCTGCGACGATCCACCCACGGGCGAAGCGCGCCCAGCGTGTCGTCATGATTCTCCCTTTAATACGGTGCACCGAATCTATCAGGACACGGGCAATCAGGTGCCTCCCGGAGAAGTCGCTGCTTGGGTCGGGCAGAATGGAACCGTGATGGCGACAAACAGGCACCCGGCAATGTTCCTCGGCGCGGGAGTCGCGGTGGCCGCTCTGCTCCTCTCGGGTTGCGCCGCCAACGAGGCGGGCGACGGCACGAGCTCTCTGGCGGGCACCCTGGACGGCGCCGGTTCCTCGGCGCAGGCCTCGGCCGAGGACGTCTGGATCTCCCAGTTCCAGCGGGCCAACGCCAGCGTGACGATCAACTACGACCCCACGGGTTCGGGAGCGGGCCGGGAACAGTTCATCGGCGGCGGCGTCGACTTCGCCGGCTCGGACTCGGCTCTCAGCGATGAGGAACTGGCCGGCGAGTTCGCGGCCTGCGCGCCGGGATCTGCCGCCATCGACCTGCCGGTCTACGTGTCACCGCTGGTGCTGGTCTACAACGTTGACGGTGTGGACGACCTGCGCCTGGATCCGGCCGCGATCGCGAGCATCTTCTCCGGGGCGATCACCCGTTGGAACGACCCCGCCATCGTGGCTCTGAACCCCGACGCCACGCTGCCCGACGAGCAGATCTCCGCGGTGCATCGCTCGGACGATTCGGGCACGACCAAGAACTTCGCCGACTACCTCTACCAGAACGTGCCCGAGATCTGGGCGAACGAGCCCGCCGACGCGTTCCCATACGCCGGCGAGGGCGCCCAGGGCAACTCGGGCGTGGTGAGCGCCGTCGCCAACGGGAACAACACCATCGGTTATGCGGATGCGTCGCGGGTCGGTGACCTGGACGTGGCAGCGCTGCAGGTCGGCGAGGAGTTCGTCGACTACTCCACCGAGGCCGCCGCGGCCATCATCGACGCGTCCCCCCTGGTGGAGCGGGACAACCCCAACGACCTGGTGGTGGACGTCGACCGGACTTCCACGGCTTCCGGCGTGTACCCGCTGGTGTTGGTGAGCTACCTGATCGCCTGCGAGGAATACCCCGACGCCGACCAGGCGGAACTCGTTGCGACCTACCTGGCCTATGTGGCCAGCCCGGACGGTCAGGCCGCGGCCGCCGAGAGCGCGGGCTCTGCACCGTTGTCGGCCGAGTTCTCCGACCGGGTGCTCGAGGCCGTCGGCAGCATCCGCTGACCCGCATCCGGCCGTCCTGACGACAAACGGATGCCCGTGGGGCACCGCGCGGATGCCCCACAGGCAGCCTGTTCGCCTGCGCTGTCACAAACCCGAATTGTGAGGGAGCACGCGAACGAGAAAACCGTATCGCATCATCGTGCCGGAAGCCGGGTCTTTCGGCCCGGTTAACGCCGGCAGGGCACCCGCCGAAGCGGATGCCCTGCCGGTTTGGTGCTTGGTGTTACAGGTTCGCCAGAGCGGTGATCGACGCGTCACCCGGCGTGGCCGTGGCGAAGCTGGACTCGATCTCGGCCCGGTCGAGCAGGTCTTCCATGCGACGACGACGCTGCTTGGGGATCAGCGTGACGACGGTACCGGACTTGCCGGCACGGCCGGTGCGGCCGGCACGGTGCAGGTAGGTCTTGTACTCGTCGGGCATGTCGGCCTGGATGACCAGGTCGATGTCGTCCACGTGGATGCCGCGGGCGGCGACGTCGGTGGCGACGAGGACGTTGACCCGGCCGCTGGTGAGCATCTGCAGGTTGCGGGTACGACGGGCCTGGTTGAGGTCGCCGTGCAGGCTGGTTGCCTTGACGCCGGCGTCTTCGAGCTGGTCGGCGAGCTGCTCAGCGTAGGCGCGGGTGCGGCTGAAGATGAGCGTCTTGCCCTGGCGGTCGACGAGCTGGCCGATGATGGAGGCCTTGTCGCGGTGCTCGATGAGGAGCACCTTGTGGTCGATCGTGCTGGAGGCCTGGTCTTCACCGGCGACCTCGTGCACGGCCGGGTTGGTCAGGAATTCCTTGACCAGCGAGGCAACGCCCTTGTCGAGGGTGGCCGAGAACAGCAGACGCTGGCTGTTCTTCTTGGTCAGGCGCAGGATGCGCTGCACCGGCTCGAGGAAGCCCAGGTCGCACATGTAGTCGGCCTCGTCGAGGACCGTGATGACAACCTCGGACAGGTCGAGACGACCCTGCTCGACGAGGTCTTCGATGCGGCCGGCGGTGCCGATGATGATGTCCACGCCGCGCTGGAGGGCGCTGACCTGGCGGTACTGCGGCACGCCGCCGTAGATCTGGGTGGTGAAGAGGCCGACGCTGCGGGCGATGGGCTGCACGGTGCGGTCGATCTGCAGGGCCAGCTCGCGGGTGGGGGCCAGGATGAGCGCGCGGGGCTTGCGCGCCATCTTGCGGTCCTTGGCGCCGTTGTTCTCCATGAGCTTTTCGATCATGGGGGCGGCGAATGCAATGGTCTTGCCAGAGCCGGTCTTGCCGCGGCCGAGCACGTCGCGGCCGGCGAGCACATCGGGGATGGTCGCGGCCTGGATCGGGAACGGGGACGGAGCACCGAGCAGGGCGAGCTCGCGCACGATGTTGCCACCGAGGCCGAGGTCGCCGAACGTCACGCCGACAACATCCGCTGCGGTCGTGGCGATGGCCTCGAGGCGCTCGAGCACCACGTCGTCGCCGGCGGCGAACTTGGGCTTCGAGTCGCGGTCCGGGTAGAAGTTGCTGGAGTGTCCGCCGTCGTTCGAACGGTCGTTGCGGGCGGCGCGGTCGTTGCTGTAAGCGGGACGCTCACCACGGGCCGGACGGTCGTTGTTGTACGACGGGCGATCGGTACGCGGGGCACGGTCGCCGTAGGACGGACGCTCGGTGCGAGCCGGACGGTCATTGTTGTAGGCCGGGCGGTCGGTGCGGGGGGCACGGTCGCCGTAAGACGGACGCTCGGTGCGAGCCGGACGGTCGCTGTTGTACGACGGACGATCGTTGTTGTACGACGGGCGGTCGGTGCGCGGGGCACGGTCGCCGTAAGACGGACGCTCGGTGCGAGCCGGACGGTCGTTGTTGTACGAGGGACGATCGTTGTTGTACGACGGACGATCGGTGCGCGGGGCACGGTCGCCGTAGGAGGGACGCTCGGTGCGGGCCGGACGATCGCTGTTCCGGTCGTTGTACGACGGGCGGTCGTTGTTGTACGACGGACGGTCGGAGCGCGGGGCACGGTCGCCGTAAGACGGACGCTCGGTGCGAGCCGGACGATCGCTGTTCCGGTCGTTGTACGACGGGCGGTCGTTGTTGTACGACGGACGGTCGGTGCGCGGGGCACGGTCGCCGTAGGAGGGACGGTCGCCGCGAGCGGGACGGTCGTTGTTGTAGGCCGGACGGTCCGTGCGCGGGGCGCGGTCGTTGTAGGCGGGGCGCTCGGAGCGCTGCCCGGTGGCAGGACGCTCGGTGCGGTTGCCGTAGGCGGGACGGTCGCCGTAGGCGGGACGGTCGGAGGAGGAGCGCTCACCGGAGCGCGCTGCGCGCTCGTCGGCGTTCCAGCGCTGCTTCTTGGGGGCGCCCTCGTCTGCGCGGTATCCGCGGTGTCCGGGGCTCTTGCTGCCACCCTTGGGTGCGCCCTTGGGGCCGCCCTTGGGGCCGCCCTTGGAGTAGCTCGGGTCGTAGTTCTTGGCTGCGCGGCCGACGGCCGGCTTCTTGCTAGAAGGCATAGAAGTATTTCTGGGTTGTGTTGAGTACATGGCAGTAGTACGTCGCACAGCGACGCAGCCTGAGAACCCGGGCAGTCTATGGCCGGGGCCGTTCACATACAGTGATTTTTCACCAGCGGATTACTGGGAAACCGGCCCATCCTGACTTACAAACCCATCCGCGCACACAATAAAACACGCGGTGTCAAGAGCCGACTTGTCTACGTTACCTGATCGAGTCCCAAAAGTCACGGATGACTTTGCCCACCCACGTGCTCGATCCACTCCGCAAACGTCTGGGTACCGCGGTCGGCACCCCGGGCCGGCAGCAGAGCGCCGTCTCGCATCGCCGAGCCCATCCGGCCCGGTAGTCGCACCTGCACGACCCGGGTGCGGGCGTGGGTGGCGCGGGCGTAGGCCCGCACCATATCGACGAGGAGTTCCTCGCTCGGGCCGCCGAGGTCTGGCACGCGACCTCGCGGTGAGCCGAGCGCAAGCTCGACGAGGCGCTCGGCGACCTCGCGTGCCGACACGGGCTGGGTTCTCATCACCGGCACCATGGCGACCGGCCCGGTTGAGCCCCTACGCAGTGTTTGGCCGGCGAACTCGTGGAACTGGGTGGCCCTGAGCATGGTCCACGGCACCGACCCGGCTGTCACCGTCTCTTCCTGCAGGGCCTTGCCGGCGTAGTACCCCGCGGACACCCGGTTGGCGTTGACGATCGAGAGGAACACGTGATGCCGCACCCCGGCCTCCGTCTCGGCCTTGAGAAGCGTGGCCGTTGTCGTGCCGAAGAAGCGTTTGGACTTGGCGCCGGAAAGCGTTGGCGTGCTGACGACGTCGATGACGCCGTGCACGCCGGTCAACACCGCAGTCAGACCAGCATCGGTCAGGAGGTCGAATCCGGTCGACTTGGCGAGCACGACGGGCTCGTGCCCGTGTCGCCTGAGCGACTCGGCGACGTGGCGCCCCACGGTACCGGTTCCTCCCGCTACTGCAATCTTCACGACGCCTCCAGTCAAGTTCCCGGAAAGACCACTCCCAGGTGGTGCCGTGATTCTATGCCGACGGCGTCGAAACCTCAGGGCGCGCACGGCCCAATTGGATTGGGTAGGAGCCGGGGAATCGTGCACAATCAATCGATGCGCACTCCAGATCTGTCCCCGCGTGCGACCGGCGGCCTTGTGAAAGCGGCCATCGCGCACCCCCGCCTGCTGCAGGCGGCGAAGACGGCTGTCGCCGTGGCGATCGCTTGGAAACTCGCCCCGCTCATGCCCGGCGTTGCGAACGACTACCCCTACTACGCACCGCTCGGGGTCATCGTCGCCAGCTTCCCGACCCTGATGGGGTCGATCAAGAACGCCGCGCAGACTCTGGCCGGGCTGGTGATCGGCATCGGGCTGGCCGCCGCGGTGATCATCTTCAGCCAGCCCAGCGTGTTGACGGTGTCGCTCGTGGTGGGGATCGGCATCCTGTTCGGCGGCATCCGCCAACTGGGCGCCGGACGGGACTACGTGCCGATCGCGGGTCTGTTCGTGCTGATCGTGGGCGGCCCGAATGCCGACGGCTATTCCATCGGTTACGTGTCGCAGATGAGCCTGGGCATCGTGGTGGGCCTCGCGGTGAACCTGCTGGTCGCGCCGCCGTTGCGGGTGACGGCCGCGGTGAAGGAGATGTCCAGGCTGCGCACGGCGCTCGGCTCGCACCTGCGCTCGCTCGCCGATGCGCTCGACGCGAGCTGGCCGCCCGAGGAGGGTGAGTGGTCCAAGCAGGGCGCCACCTTGGCGAGCACCAGCACCGCCGTGCGCCGTGCGCTGGCCGAGGCGGACGAGAGCCGCCGGATCAACCCGCGGGCGCGCATCCGGCCACACGACCTGAGCAGCGACTACGACGACCTCACGGCGCTCGAGAACGCGACCTTCTACGTACGCGACCTCACCGACGTGCTGGCCGGAGCCGCCTGGGGTACGCCGGTGCCCGTCGAGTTGCCGGACGTGCTGCGGCCCCCGCTGAGTGCGGCCGCGCGTGCGACGGCCACCGTGGTCACCGATTGGGACACCGGGAAGACCAGCCTCGCCAGCCTGCAGGCGGCGGAGGAGGCCGTGGCCGCCGTGACCCAGGCCGTGCACGAGCACCGCGAACTCGGCGCTGACGCCATCGTCGCGGCCAGCGCCGCGGCCCTGGACCTCAGCCGGATGCTCGCCGCGCTGAGCCCGGGGATCACCCGGGACGCTCCGACACCGGTCTGACCTTCCGACCGATGCCCGGCCGCCGGCGGCCGGCACCGGTGAGCGCGACGCGCCCGGTCTGCGTGCGGCGGCCCGCCGATTAGCAGCCCGGGCCGGACCGATCTATTCTCGGGGGTACCCGCACCCAGCGTATTCAGGAGCATCCGTGAGCACCGGTCGCCGCATTTTCGGACTTGGCTCCCGACGCTTTCTTGCACTCTCCGTCGCCTACGTCGGCGGCATGGCCATTGTCGCCACCTCGTTGCTCGGCGGCCTGCACTGGAACCTGCGCCCGGTGGCGCCCGCCCAGGCCGGCGGAACCGCGAGCGAGGTCGATACCACCGCCACCGTGGGAATCCGTACCTTCACCGCCGCCGGCGACGCCGTGATCGACGAAGACGTGGTCTACGCCACACAGCCGGACGGCACCCAGCTCACCCTGGACGTGTGCTCGCCACCGGCGGATCTCCCGGCCACGACCGACGGCACCGCGGGCGGCGGGGAGTCCGCCGGCGCGGCGGGGACAGGCGAGGCGGCAACACCGCCCTCGGCGCAGGCCTCCCCCACCGACGGGTCGACCGCGGCCGCCACCGATGGGAGTGGGCAGGACGTGCAGCCCACGGAAGCCATCCGGCGTCCCGCCGTGCTGTCTATCCACGGTGGCAGCTGGGCCAGGGGCGACAAGGGCAACGGAGACTGGCGCAACGTGTGCGAGTGGCTGGCCTCCGAGGGTTTCGTGGCGTACTCGGTGAACTACCGTCTCGTTCCCGCCGTGAGTTTTCCGGCCGCCATCGAAGATCTGGGCCTCGCCGTCGAGTGGATGCGCGCCAACGCCGACAGCTACGGCATCGACCCCGACCGGATCGGCGCCTTCGGCGGCTCGGCTGGCGGAAACCTGGCCACCCTGCTCGGTGCCCGCGGTAGTGGATCGCTCACGGCCGGCAGCCGGGTGGCGGCGGTCGCCGAGCTCTCCGGTCCCGTCGATCTGAGCTACGACGGCATCGTCGTGGCCGGCGGCTCCTCCGGATTGGAACAGATCGTGCTCGACTATCTCGACTGCGAATCATTGCTCGACTGCCCGGCAGCCAAGCAAGCCTCCGCCGTCAGAGCGCTCGATCGCACCGATCCGCCCACCTTCATCGGGTCGTCCACCGAGGAATTCATCCCGCTGGGCCAGTCCACCGAGTTCGCTGCGGACCTCGCCGATCTCGGCATCGTCACCCAGCTCGTCACGGTACCGGGCAGCCTGCACTCGATCGGAATCCTCGATGAGGCGATGCGCGTTCAGGTAGCAGCCTTCCTGCACGAGCACCTCGGCAGCAGCTGACCTGGAGCGCTTGCCCTGGCGGTTTGACCTGCTTGGAAACAAGCGCAAAAGAGTTATCCCCAACCCGAAGTTTTCTCACACAAAACTTCGACATCGGGATACTCTCCTTGCATGTCCACCATCGCAGCTGTATTCGACCCCGAGATCCCGGGCGGCCCGGGTGTCTCGTCCGGCCGGGTTCCGGCGCCGGGCACGGCTGGCGACCTGTCGGGGGACGCGTTGGCGGCAGCGGTCACTACCGTGCTCGGGCTTGGTGCGTGCAGTGCCGACTACGACGCCCTGTCGGACGCCGAGGTGCTGGCCGGTCAACGAGACCTGGCCCGGTTGCG
>NZ_JBGQOH010000031.1:0-31778 GCF_052113745.1 Cryobacterium sp. W22_MBD10_FK3 | reverse complement strand
CGGCGGGCGCGGCGGCGCGGCCGCGGGGGAGCCAGTAGTGGGCGGCGGGGCGCACGGCGTCCCAGGCGAGCACCAGGGCCAGGGGCACGCTGGCGACCAGGAACACCACCTCGAGCGGGAACCAGGTGAGCACCAGACCGCCGAGGAACGAGCCGATGGCGCCCGCCGACATCTGCACCGCGGTGACGGTGGCCATCACCCGGCCGCGCCGGGCGGGCGGGGCGCCGGAGACCAGGATCGCGAAGCCGATGGTGATGGCGGCGCCACCGAGCACACCCGCAAGCACCCGCGCGGCGATCAGCGATTCGGAGGTGGGCGCCAGGCCGGTGAGGCTGGTGACCACGACGAGCAGCAGGCTCACCGCCCAGAGGTACGGCCGCGGCTTCCACCAGCGCAGCAGGATGCCCGCGGGGATGTTGGCGAGCACCCGGCCGAAGCCGAACGCGGCGATGATGGGGCCGAGCACCAGCGCGGTGGCGCCGAATCTGTCGACGTAGAGGGGCAGCGCGGGCACGATGGTGCCCCAGGTCATCTGGGCGGCACCGATGAGGCAGCACAGCAGCAGCGTCTGCTCGCCGAGCGACGGGCCCCGGCCCGCTCCCCGGCCCGCGCGGCGGCTCACGACGCGAGGTTGGCGCGCAGCGTCGAGCCGGGGTAGGCCGGGCCCATCGTGCCGCGGCGGCGGAGCTCCGGCACCAGCAGCTCGATGATGTCGGTGTACGACGCGGGCATGCTCAGCGGGTTGCCGATCATGTAGCCGCCGCGGGAGCCGGTGGCCGCGAAGTTCTCCTCGAGCTGGTCGGCGAGCTGCGCGGCGGTGCCGCTGAGGGTGCTGTTGTAGCCCACGGCGTGCTCCCAGCCGCGCTCGAAGAACTCGGTGCGGGTCAGCGTGTGATCGGCGCCGAGCTCCTGCACCAGCTGGCCCACGAACCCGGACGGCGACGCGTGCCCGGCCACGATCTCGGCCTGCAGCTCGCCGAGCACGATCGACGAACCCACGGTGGAGAAGTCGTAGCCGGCGTTGTACGACAGGTACGCGCCCACCGCCTCGTCACCCCAGTACTCGAGCATCTCCTTCTTGCGCGCGGTGGCCTCATCCTCGGTGCGGCCGATCACCAGCTGGGTGGCCCAGAGGATGCCGACATCGGCGGGGTTCCGCCCGTTGGCGGCCAGTTCCACGTCGAGCAGTGAGCGGTGCCGCTGCTGACCGGCCAGGTTGCCGCCGAAGCCGAAGATCAGGTCGGCGAACTTGGCGCTGGTGGCGATGCCCTGCGGCGAGTTGCCGGCCTGCACGAGCACCGGGTGCCCCTGCGGGCTGGGCACGCTGGTGAGCGGGCCGCGCACGTCGAAGAAGTCGCCGTGGTGGTCGATGGCGTGCACCTTGGCCGGGTCGGCGAACCGGCCGGTCGCCCGGTCCATCACGATCGCGTCGACCTCCACCGAGTCCCAGAGCCGCTGGCACACGGAGATGAACTCGTCCATGCGCTCGTAGCGTTTGGAGTGCTCGAGCAGCTCGTCGAAGCCGTAGTTGGCCGCATCCGCCCGCCGGGTGGACGCCACCACGTTGAACGCGATGCGGCCGCCGGTGACGTGGTCGAGCGAGTTGAGCAGCCGGGCCACGTAGAACGGATGCATGAACGTGGAGGAATAGGTGAGGCCGAAGCCGATGTGCTCGGTGACGGCGCTCATCGCCGCGATGAACGGGCTCATGTCGTGCCGGGGCCACTGCACACCCCACTCCACGGCGGCGTCGGGCGAGCCGCGCCAGGTGTCGGGCAGGCCGGTGCCGTCGCCGAAGAAGAGCATGTCGATGCCGCCGCGTTCGGCGGTGATCGCCAGCTCCTGGAACATCTTGACGTCGGGGAAGGTGCGGCCGATCCACGAGCCCGGGCGGGCCCAACGGCCCTCGGTGTGCGTGAACGAGAGGTCGAAGGCCAGGTGCATGTGGCGCGGGTCACGCTCGGCGCCGGTCATGCCGACACCACCGAGCCGGTGAGGGCGGATGCCGCGGTGGCGGACGCGGTCGGCGCGGGGAAGAAGCCGACCAGTTCGTCGCTGGTGACCACGTGCGCCGTGGTCAGCGCGAGGATCTCGAGGGAGTTCTCGTGCACCCGCACCTCGTAGGCGGCGGTCGCGTCACTGGGAATCAGCACGGGGTAGTCCAGCTGGAACGCGTCGGTGGCGGTCGCGGCGATGCAGCACTCGGTGGTGAGGCCGGCCACGGCCACCCAGACCACGCCGAGCCGCTGTAGCAGGGCGTGCAGCTCGGTGTCCTGAAAGCCGCTGTAGTGCCGCTTCTGAATCAGGGGTTCGTCGATGCCGGGAATTAGGCCGTACCACTCGGCGCCGGGGGTGCCGATCACGCAGGGTTCGTCGGCACCAAACGGCTCGTCGAAGCCCTTGCCGCGCAGCCAGTTGCTGGCGGCCCAGAGCCGGTCGGGGTCGGAGGCCAGTTCGATCCAGACCACGGGCACCCCGGCAGCACGGGCGGTGTGCACGAGCGCCGCGGTGGTGCGGATGGCGGCGGCGATGGCGTCTTCGGCCGCGGTGTCGAGGCCGTAGTCGCCGAGGTAGTCGAGGTCGGCGAAGGAGCGCTGCACGTCGACGACGAGCAGGGCGCCTGCGCGGTTGTTCAGGCCGGCGAACGGTCCGGTGGCAGTACTGGCAGAGGTGCCGGCGGCCAGGCCGTCGGTGACGTCGCCGGTGGAGTCGTCGGTGCTCATGAGGTGACCAGTCCGCTCGACAGGCGCGACGCATCCTGGGCCCGCAGCGTGGGCAGCACGGCCTCACCGAACGCCGGCAGGTCGGCGTGGTAGTCGGGGAAGATCAGCATCAGGCCGTCGAGTTCGGCGCCCTCGACGACGGTGTTGATGTGACTGAGCACGGTGTCGGGGGAGCCGACCACGTAGGGGGTCTGGAACGCGTCGTGGCCGGTGGCGGACTCGGTCCAGGAGGTGGCGCGGTCGCGCGGCATGCCCCAGGAGACCCGCATGTTGGCGAGGGCCTGCACGTCGACGCCGGCACCGATCACGTCGACGCGTTTCTGGGCGGCGGCATCAGTGTCGCCCATCACCACGGTGAGCATGGCGTAGGTCTTCACGGTGCGGCCGAGCGCGGCGGCCTGATCGTGCACGTCGCGGGAGGAGTCGCGCAGCTCCTCCATGGTGTCGCCGGAGAGGAAGGCGCCATCGCAGAGGTCGGCCTGGAACTTGCGTCCCCGCGGCGACCGGCCGGCGCTGATCAGGGTGGGCTGCACCCGCGGGTGCGGCCGGGAGACGCAGTCGGTGAGGCTGAAGGTGTCGCTCTGCATGGTCACCGAATCCTCGGTCCAGAGCCGGGTGACGGCGCGGGTCCAGTCCTCCACCATCTGGTAGCGGGCCTCCTTTGACATCTCGGCGTCCCAGAGGCCCATCTGCTCGAACTCGTCGGCGTAGGAGCCGGAGACGATGTTCATGCCGGCACGGCCGTTGGAGATCTGGTCGAGGGTGACGAACATCTTGGCGGCGATGGCGGGGCTGTGGATGTTGGCGTGCACGGTGGCCCAGATCTTCACCCTCTCGGTGGCTTCGGCCAGTCCCGCCATCATGGTCATCGATTCGAGGGTGTTGCCCCAGTGGTCGGTGGAGCCGCCGAAGCCGCGCCACTTGGCCATCGACATGACGAAGTCGAGACCGGCCTGCTCGGCGAGCACCGCGGTGGTCTTGTTGTACTCGTAGCTGCCGTCTGGGTGTGGCGCGGTGGTGGACACCAACCAGCCGCCGTTGCCGATCGGGAGGAAAACGCCGTACTCGCGTGCTGACATGGGGACACTCTTTCTCTGTTGTGGAGCTAGCGCTGTTGTGGAGCTAGCGCTGTTGTGGAGCTAGCGCTGTTGTTGAGCTAGCGCTGTTGTGGAGCTAACGCAGTGAGGAGGGCTGTGACGGAGTCGAGAACGAGGCGGAAACGAGCCGGGAATGGAGTGGAAGCCGGGGGCGCCCGCGCGGGGCGCCCCGGCAACGGGCTGGGTTACGGGGCCGGCCAGATCAGGGTGGTGCCGTCGTAGATCGCCTCGACGAAGCTGTTGTCGAAGTACGCGGTGGGGTCGGCCGGGGCCTTGGCGATCTGCGCGCTCTCCACGAGGAACTCGGACTCGGCGGTGACGTTGTCGACGTCTATCAGGCCGATCGGGGCATCCGCCGGCTGGTTGTCGGTGACGATGTCGAACTCGGTGGTCCAGACCTTGAGGTTGTGCGCGGCGTCGTAGCCCTCGCCGGAGAGCTCGGACGCGAACGCGACGCACTC
Organism: Cryobacterium sp. W22_MBD10_FK3; assembly: GCF_052113745.1. Lineage (NCBI taxonomy): Bacteria > Bacillati > Actinomycetota > Actinomycetes > Micrococcales > Microbacteriaceae > Cryobacterium > Cryobacterium sp. W22_MBD10_FK3. Next base: position 27,497 of record NZ_JBGQOH010000031.1, on the reverse strand, counting down.
CTCGCCGTTCTCGCCGCAGTAGTCGAAGGCGTGCTGGCTGGCACGGAGGAAGTCCTCGACGGCGGTGGAATTGTCGGCGGCGAACTCGTTGTTCACGGCCAGGCTGCCGAGCGACCCGGCGACGCCGAAGTCGTAGGGGCGCCACACGGTGACGTCTTCGCCGGCGGCTTCGAGCAGGTTGGGCTCGTTGGAGATGAAGCCGGTGAGCGAGTCGACCTGGCCGCGCGGCAGGACGGTGGGGTCGTAACCCACGACGACCTGCTGGATCGAGGCGAGATCGGCGCCCGCGTTGGTGAGCATGGCGCCAACGGCGGGCGGCAGGTTGCCCTTCTGGCCCAGGATGGTGCCGTCCAGGTCCTTGAGGTCGGTCACGTCGGTGCCGGTCATCAGGACCTCCAGGCCCACGTTGGAGTAGGTGGCGATGCCGGTGACGTCGATGCCGTTGTCTTGCGCGGTGATCAGGTTCTGCTCGTCGACGCTGGTGATGGTGACCTGGCCGGAGGCGAGCAGCTGGGCGTTCTGGCTGGTGTCGCCGGTGCCGGGCTGGATGTCGACGTCGAGGCAGAGGGCGTCGAAGTAGCCCAGCTCCTCGGCGGCGATGATGTTGAGGATCGACACCGACGCCTGGTACTGGTACCCGGTGAGGAAGTTGATCGTGCCGGCGGCCTCGTTGAGCGCGCAACGCTCCTCGGAGATGGCGCTGCCGGCGGCGGCGGTGTCGGTGTCTGGGGCGGCGTCTGCCGCGGGGCTGCAGGCGGCGAGGCCCAGGGTGAGGGCGGCGATGGCAACGGCGGCCAGCGCGTGGACGGGGCGGGTGGGCATAGCGGTCTCCTGGTGCGGTGGGGGAAGAGGGGACGGGGGATGCGGGCTGTGATGCGGGTGGGGCGGGCGTGCGGGTGGACGGGGGTGCGGGTGGGGCGGGTGGTGCGGCAGTGCGGCGGGGGTTAGTTTTTGGCGCCTTGACGGGACTCGTGCCAGTGCAGCACGCGGTCCTCGATGGCGGTGATGATGAGCAGCAGTAGTGAGCCCATGATCGCGAGGCAGAAGATGGCGGCGTAGACCACGGCGAGACGGTTGTTCGACGAGGCGACGCTGATCACGGTGCCCAGGCCCTCGGCGGCGCCCGGGGCGGAGAGCTCCGCGACCACGGCGCCGATGATCGAGAGCGGGAACACCACGCGCAGGGCGGTGAAGAGGTAGGGCAGGGCGCTGGGCATCCGCACGTGCCAGAGCATTTCGAGGCGGGAGGCATGCAGGGTGGTGAAGACCTGCAGCACCGCCGGCGACACCGAGCGGAGGCCGGTGGAGACGTTGATGAGGATGGGGAAGAAGCAGATCAGCGCCGTGACGATGAGCTTGGGCTCCGGGCCGAAGCCGAACGCCACCACCAGGGCCGGCGCGATCGCCACCAGCGGGGTGACGCTGAGCACCACGGCGATGGGCATGATGGCGCGGCGGGCCACGGGCAGTTCGGAGACCAGCACGGCGAGCACGAACGAGCCGACGAAGCCGATGGCCAAGCCCACCAGCGCCACGGCCAGGGTGGCCCAGGCGTTGCTGAGATAGAAGCCGGGATTGGCGGCGAGGGCCTCGCCGACCGCGGCGAGCGGCGGCAGCAGGTAGGGGCTGTCCCTGGCGGTGACGCTCCAGAGGATGCCGAGGCCGACCAGCAGCACCGCCAGCGGCAGCCAGTAGCCGGGGCGGATGAAGGCGAGCCGCTTGGGCAGCCGTGGGGCGCGCCGGGGCCCTCGCGTGGTCGCGGGCTCGGGTGCGAGGGTCACGGTGCTCTCCTGGCTGCTCGGCTGCACGGGGGTCAGAACGCTCACAGGGCGACTCCGGCGGCGATCGGGGTGGACCCGGTCATCGGGTTCTCCTGCCAGGCGGTCTGCAGGTGGTCGCGAATCAGGTCTTCGAAGTGGTGGAATTCGGCGCTCTTGAGCATTGCCTGGCTGCGCGGGCGGGGCAGGGTGATGTCCACGGATGCGGTGATGCGGCCGGGCCGGGCCGACATCACGAGCACCTTGTCGGAGAGCCGCACCGCCTCGGAGACCGAGTGGGTGACGAAGACCACGGTGGCGTTGTTTTCGTCCCAGATGTCGAGCAGCTGTTCCTGGATCGACTCGCGGGTGAACTCGTCGAGCGCGGAGAACGGTTCGTCCATGAGCAGCACGTCGGGCTGAACGCCGAAGGCCCGCACGATGGCGGCGCGCTGCTGCATGCCGCCGCTGAGCTGGGCGGGCAGCTTGTGCACGGCATCCGTGAGCCCGGCCTTGTTCAGCAGGTCGAGCATGTCGGGGGCGGGGCGGGCGACGTGGCCGTGGATGCGGCTGCGCAGCTTGTCGGCGCGGCGGTTGATCTTGGCCGGCATGCTCACGTTGCCGAGCACGTTCTTCCACGGCAGCAGGGCGGGCGCCTGGGGCACCAGGCCGATCATCTTGGCCGCGCATGCCTGCTCGGGGGAGACCCCGAAGACCTCGGCGATGCCCTCGTCGGCGTCTTCGAGGCCGGCGATGAGGCGGAGCAGGGTGGACTTGCCGCAGCCGGACGGGCCGATGATGCTCACGAACTGGCCGCGCTTGATGTCGACGTCCACGTTCTGCAGCGCCACGTGCTGGTTGGCGCCGGAGCCGTAGATCTTGACCGCGCCGCGGATGGAGATGGAGTCGGCGGTGCTCGTGGCTGCCTGGGTCGGGGCCTGGGCCGGGGAGGTGAGGGTCATGGGGTCAGACCAGCTTCCTGAACTCGCGGTTCTGATAGACGAGCGGGGTGAGCTCGGAACGGATGACCTCGTCGACGTGCACGATGATCATGAGGTGGTCGCCCACGGTCCAGCGTTCGTGCACCTGGCCGAGGAGCGAGGCCTGGGCGCCGGTGACGACGGGCACCCGGTCGTAGCCGCCGTGCAGCGTGACGGCGGAGAACTTGTCGATGCCCTTGGTGGCGAAGTGCCGGGCCACGTCGCCCTGGTCGGCGGCGAGGATGTTGATGGCCACGTGGTCGGTGCGGGCGAACGCCGGGTAGCTCTCGGCGGTTTCGGCCAGGAACACGGCCACCAGCGGCGGGGTCACCGACACGCTGGTGAAGCTGTTGGCGGTGAAGCCGTAGGCGACACCGTTCACGTTGGTGGTGACGAGGGTGACCGAGGTGGCCATGCCGGCCAGGGCCCGGCGGAGTTCGGCGGGGTCGAAGGCGGCGGACTCGACGGCTTCGGGAGCCGGGGCATCCGCGGTGACGGGTCGGGGATCGGTCTGCTGCACGCTGGCCTCCAAGGCACAAGTCAAATGTTCGAAAGGAGGAGAGCGAGCGGGTGAAGTGATCAGCCGACTGGTGTGGTCGAGTGGCAAATGGCCCGCGGAGGTCCGTTGGTTTTCACAGTAAGCGGCGCAGATTTCGCGAAAGTCTGCCTGCTGTTTCGTGCAGGTAAACTCCCGGGCGCGCTCGCCGCCGAGTGCTCCCACGCCACTCATTCGCAAACTTCCCGCCTTCGCCGCGACAACGAAGGGCGGAAGTGTGCAAATCAGTTCGCGGTGGGTTCCAGGAGGAGCCCGACGAGCACATCCAGCGCCCGGGCGAGCTCGAGATCGGTGGGCGCGCCATAGCCGAGCACCAGGCCGTGCTGGTCTCGGCCGCGAACCGCGTAGTCGGCCAGCGACGCGACCCGCACCCCGCGCGCGGCGGCCCGCTCGACGAGAGCGGATGCATCCGCCCCCGTGTGCACCACCACGTGCAGCCCGCCGTCGAGGCCGGCCAGTCGCACACCGGGCAGGGCACCCAGCTTGCCGATCACCAGGGCGCGGCGGTGCGCGTACTCGCGGCGCACCCGGGCGACGTTGCGGGCCAGACCGCCGCTGGCGAGGTAGTGCGCGAGGGCCGCCTGCTGCACGCCGGAGACCGACGGGCCGAGGTCGTCGCGCACCTCGCGCAGGGCCGCACCGAGGTCGCCGGTGGCGACGATGTAGGCGCAGCGGATCCACGGGGTGATGGTCTTGGAGAAGCTGCCGACCAGCGCCACCCGGCCCGAGGCGTCGAGGGTGGCGAGGGCCGGCAGCGGCGAGGTGCCGAAGCGGAACTCGCTGTCGTAGTCGTCCTCGATGACCACGGCCTCGGCTGTTCGCGCCCAGTCGAGCAGGTCGAGCCGGCCCTGCACCGAGAGGCTGTTGCCGAGCGGGTACTGGTGGCTCGGCGTGACGAGAACGGCGTGCGGGGCGGGGTTGAGCGCGGCGAGTTCAGCCAGGTCGATGCCGTCCTGGTCGGTGCGCACCGGCGCCAGGAGCGCGCCCACCCGGCGCAGCACCCGCCGCGCGGTGGGATAGCCGGGGTCCTCCACGGCGATCTGCGGGGCCCGCCGGGGCGCTTCGACCGGCGCGGGCGTCGAAGGGATCCCGGGTGCATCCGCCGGGGTGCGGGCGCCGCCGGTGACGTGAGCCATGGTCGCGAGTGCGAGCCCGATGCCGGCGAGGGCGTCGCTGGTGCCGGCCGTGACGATCACGTCGTCGGGTCGGCAGGTCAGTCCCCGCGCTCGCCGCACGTGTTCGGCGATGGCGGTGCGCAGCTCGAGTGTGCCGCTGGGCGGCGGTGAGTCGCTCCGCCCGGACGCGGCGACGGCCGTGCGCCAGGCCCCGGTCCAGGCCGGGTCGACGAGGGTTCTGGTCGACGGATGCCCGGGGGCCAAGTCGATCAGGGGCGGGGGAGTGCGGTCGCGAGGTGACCGGGCGTCCCCGTCGTCAGTGCGGGCCGGGGCTGCGGGTGCGGCAACGGCATCGGGCCGCTCCACCATCACCCGGGTCGCCGAGCCCGGCCGCGCCAGCAGATACCCCTCGCCGGTGAGCTGGTCGTACGCGGCGACCACCGTGCCGCGCGACACCCGCACCGAGGCCGCGAGCGCGCGGGTGGAGGGCAGGGCCTCGTCGTGTCGCAGGATGCCGCCGAGGATGGCCCGGCGCAGCGCGGTGGCGAGCTGTGCCACGAGAGGAAGCTCCGACGCGCGGTCGAGCAGGATCGGCAGCTCGTGGGCGTTCATGGGGTTCCTCTCTCGGAGTCGCGCGGACACGATCGGGCACGCATCCGGGATCCGGAACCGGTCTAGTCGAAGTCGTCAGAAGTGGCCCTGTCGCTGAACCACTCCGCGCTCGATCCTAGTAGCATGCCCCACTCCACGCAGCCCACGCAGCCCACCCCGGCACCCTCCGCCACCCTGCCCGTCACCGACCGCACCCGGATCACTCGACTCCCCGAGCGCCAGCGCGCCGACAGGGCCGAGCTCTACGGCATCCTCGACGACGCCCTCGTCGCCCACGTGGCGATCGTGCGCGACGGCCTGCCGCTGGTGCTGCCGATGGGTTTCGGCCGCGGCGGCGACGCCATCTACCTGCACGGCTCCACCGGCAGCGGCATCTTTCGGGCGATGGCGTCCGGCACCCCGATCTCGGTCACCGTGACCCACCTCGACGGCCTGGTCTATGCCCGCTCCCTCTTCGACAGCTCGATGAACTACCGCAGCGCCGTGGTGTTCGGCGCCGCGACCGTCGTCGCGGACGCCGAGAAGGAGGAGGCGATGCGCGTCGTGTCCGAGCACCTGATGCCGGGGCGGTGGGACGAGGTGCGTGACATGACCAGGCGCGAACTCGCGGCGACGCTGGTGCTGCGGCTGCCGCTGGACGAGGCCAGTGTGAAGGTGCGCGCGCACGGTGCGTCCGAGGCGGCGGATGACGGCGAAGACCGCACAGTCTGGGCCGGGATGTTGCCGCTCCGGCTCACCGCGTCGGCGCCCGAAACCTCGGAGCTCACCCCGCCAGGTTCCCCGGTCTCGGCCGCGGCATTGGCCTATGCCGCGCGGATCGCGCCTCTGCAGTACGAGTCGCGGAGCGCGGCCGGATGATCGTCGTCGCCTGTGTGGTGCTGGTCGCCCTGGCCGTCGTCGGTGTGGTCTGCACGCTCGCGGTCGTCGCTGTCGACGGATACCGCCGCATCCCGCCGCGCTGAGCGGGCCCGACCGCCCGCTTTGTGTTCGTTTGCGGACTTCGCACGGTGTGCGGCGCGCGGGACCGCGCTCTGTTCGCAAATGAGTTGGATGCCGGGGTGCCGGGCGACCGGAGCGGCGGCATCCGGGGTGCCCGACGGTCCAGTGGCGGGCGGGCTCAGCGGGTGAGCAGCTCCAGTGGCGCATCCGGCCGGAAGATGTAGACATCCACGTGCATGTCGGCGGCCGCGGCGCTCGGCCACGACCCGGGGGTGAAGAAGCGGGCCAATGGCTCGCTGATGCAGATCACCAGGCGCGGCCGGGTGGGCAAGACGCCCCGCAGCCAGACCAACTTGAGCATGTCGGCGATGGCCTTGTTGCGGTGCGACGACTTGGGGGTGCCGGTGTTGGCCACGAGCTGCACGAGCACGCTCGCGACCGCGTCGATGCCCTCGACCTCCACGCGCAGGCCGTCTGGAACTGTGAGGGTGCGGGACTCGAGCTCGACGCCCAGGCGCTCGCCGAGGGCGCGCAGCATGGCGTGCTCGGTCGATTCCGGCTGGATGCGTCCGGTCGCGCCGACGTTCGACATGCCTGTTCCCTTCTCGCCCGCGGTGCTGCAGTTCTCGAAGGCTCAGTGTACGGCCCCGGTTGCGCCCGCCCGGGCCGCCGGGGGCGCACGCAACTGTTACCGGTGCGGACAAATGGTGCCGGCGCACCGGGTGCAAATGTCCGCAGCGGCAACAGTTGCGGCCGCGCCGCCCCTAGCCCTTGACCGCCCCGCCCAGCCCGGCGCCGCGCAGGAACATGCGCTGGAAGACCAGGAACAACAGGATCGGGATGATGCTGGAGATCGCCAGGGCCGCGAGGTAGACGCCGAGTTCGATGCTCTGCTGCAGCGCGGGCAGTCGCACCGACAGCGGCTGGACGGCCGGGTCGATGAGCACGAGCGAGGGCCAGAGAAAGTCCTTCCAGGCCGCGATGATCGCGAACACCGACACCACACCCACGATGGGCTTGGACATGGGCAGCACGATCGACCAGAACAACCTGAAGGAACTCGCGCCATCCGTTCGGGCGGCCTCGAAGACCTCACGCGGCAGGTTGTCGAAGAACCGCTTGACCAGCAGCACGTTGAAGGCGCTGGCGCCGGCCGGCAGCCACACCGCCCAGAACGTGTTGATCAGCGAGATGCCCACGAACGGCACGTCGAGCACCGTGAGGTACAGCGGCACCAGCAGTACGACGCTCGGCACGAACAGGGTGCCGAGCACCAGGGCGTTGAGCACTCCGGCGTACCTGGGGCGCAGGATCGAGAGGGCGTAGCCGGCCGTGGTGGCCACGACGATCTGCACGGCCCACGAGCCGGCCGCCACCCAGAGGGTGTTGGCGAACTGCACGTCGAGATGGATCGTGGACCACGCCGTGACCACGTTCTGCCACTCGATGCCGTTGGGAAAGATCGCCAACGGCGTGCGCAGCGTGTCTTGGGTGGGCGTGAGTGCGGCCTTGCCGAGCCAGAGCAGCGGGCCCAGGCCCGAGACGGCCAGCACGACCAGCAGCACGGCGTGACTGGCACGCATGGTGCGGCGGATGCGCGGCTTGGTCCAGTCGGCAACGGAGACGATCCCGCGGTCTTCGGGATCCTGGATCTTTGGCTTTCTCAATTCTGGCTCCAGGACTTGGTGAGGCGGAAGTACACCACGGACAGGACGGCAAGGAAGATCGCGAGCATCAGGCTCAGCGCTGTTGCGGCGCCGTAGTCGCCGCCGAGACTGTTCTGGAACGCGTACCGGTAGATGAGCAGCAAGACGGTGATGGTGGAGTTCGCCGGCCCGCCCGCGGTGAACAGGAAGGGCTCGAGGAACACCTGCGCCGTGCCGATCACCTGCAGAATCAGGGTGATCAGCAGGATGCCGCGCAGCTGCGGCAGGGTGATGTGCCAGATCTTCTGCCAGATGGAGGCACCGTCCACCTCGGCCGCGTCGTAGAGCTCGGGGGCGACGCCGGTGAGCGCGGCGAGGTAGATGATGATGGTGCCGCCGGCACCGGCCCAGGTGGCTTCGAGCACCAGCGAGGGCATGGCCGCGGTGATGCTCTGAATCCAGGGCTGCGGGCCGATGCCCACCATGGCGAGGATGCTGTTGAAGACACCGGTGGGGCTGGCGTCGTAGAAGAACTTCCAGAGCAGCACGGCGACGACCGGCGGCACCACGACGGGCAGGTACGCCAACGCGCTGAACAGGCCCTTGGCCCGGCGAACCTCGCTCATCAAGACCGCGGCGATCAGGGGGATCGGGTAGCCGAAGAGCAGGGCGAGCACGGCGAACCACGCGGTGTTCTGCACCGCGGTGAGGAAGAGCGGGTCCTGCAGCACCTTGACGAAGTTGTCGAGCCCCACGAAGCTCGGCGCGGTGACGAGGTTGGTCTTCTGGAAGCTCATCACGAAGGACTGCACGATCGGGTACCAGGAGAAGACCCCGAAGATCAGCAGCATGGGCACCAGGAACAGGAAGTTGCTGAGGCCGCCGTTGCGCAGCCAGGTGCGCGGATTGGATGGCCGGCGTCGCTGGCGCGTGGGCACAGTCGGCTGGGGCGGGTCCACGACCGAGGGGCGTTCATCCAGTGTGGTCATCGTCGTCTTTCGTGAGCGGGGTGAGCCGAAGCGGGTGGGGGAGCAGGAGAGTGCTCGGGGAGAAGAGCCGGCCGGCGGGGATGCGGCATCCCCGCCGGTCGAATCGGTTCTGCGGGTGGAGCGGGTCAGTCGGCGTCGACGAGGGGCTGGATCGTCTTGTTGACGGTGTCCAGCAGGGCGTCGATGTCGGCGTTCTTATCGGTCAGCACGGACTGCACGGCGGTGTCGAGTGCGCCGTAGAGCTCCTGGGTGTGCGAGGACGGCTCGCCCACGATGGTGCGGCCCACGTTGCCCTCGGCGAAGTACGCCACCTGGTCCTGGGGCACGTTGATGTACTCCTTCACCCATTCGCGGGACTGGTCCAGCGTGGCCTGATCGAAGACGGGCAGCGCGGGGGTTCCCACGGCCTGGTCGGTGTCGGAGAGGGTCTTGGCGTCCTGCAGGGCAGCATCCTTGTCGACCAGCTTGTTCAGGTCGTAGAAGGCGATCCACTTCATGGCCGCGTCCTTCACAGCGTCGTCGGCCTTCACGTTGACCACGTTCAGGGTTCCGCCGCCCAGCACGCCGGCGCCTTCGGCATCCGTCAGCGGGATTGCGGTGAGCCCGTAGTCATCCGCGTTCATGTTGCTCTCGCGGGTGAGCGAGGTGAACAGGTCGGATCCGCCGGTGTACATGCCGATCTGGCCGGCGGCGAACGCCTGGTTGATGGTGCCCCAGTCGTAGAGGAAGTTGCTGCCCATGGAGTTGTCGGTCCAGCGCAGCTCTTTGAGGTACTCGAGGGCCTCCTTGGTGGCCGGGTTGTCGGCCGTCACGGTGACGGTGCCGTCCGACGCGACCTCCTCCATGCTGCCGCCGCGGGCCACGGTGGCCGCGGTCAGCTGCCAGCCGCCGGTGTTGCTCTGGGTCATCTGCATGTAGCCGGCCTGGCCGGTCTTGTCGGCGATGATCTTGGCGTAGTCCCGCACCTCGTCCCACGTGGTCGGCGGGGCGTTCGGGTCGAGGCCGGCCTCTTCGAAGAGCGCCCGGTTGTACTGCAGGCCCATTCCGTAGGCCTCGCGCGGCACTCCGAAGATGTTGCCGTCGGCATCCTGCGCGTTGCTGAGCACGCTGGGGTTGAAGGTGTCGAAGTACGGGAGGGCCTCCACCTGTTCGGTCATGTCGGCGAGCTGACCGTTGGCGATGAGTGTCTTGGCGTCGGTGAGTGGGATGCGGAACACGTCGGGCAGGGTGCCGCCGGCCAGCTGGGCGGCGAAGGTGGGTGCGCTCCACTCGTATTCGACGCCCTCCACGTTGATGTCGGGATTGGCCTTCTCGAACTGGGCGACCTGGGCGTCGAACGCGTCGAACGCGGCCTGCTCGGTGCCGGGGATCAGGCTGACCACGCGGATGGTGGTGGTGCCGTCGCTCTCGCCGGCGTTCGCCGTGCAGCCCGAGAGCAGCCCGACTCCCGCGAGGGTGACCGCCACGAGGGTGACGACCTTTGCTGGTGACTTCATTGTCTTGCCTTTCGTTGTGTGATTGAGGAGGTGCAGGAAGCTCAGGCCTGGAGCCAAGCCGTGGAGTCGGAGGGGAGCCGCCCGGCCACGAGCGGTGCGCTGCTGAGCAGGACCCGCCGGTGCTCGGGCAGGTCGATCGGTGCCGGGGAGAGGTTGGCGACCAGGAGGAAGCTGTCGCCGCGGGTGAAGGTGAGCACGTCGTCTGCGCCGCTCAGCCACGCGAACCGGCCGTCACCCAGGTCGGGATTCTCGGCCCGGATGCGCAGGGCGCTCTGGTAGAGCCGCAACATGGACGACGGGTCGGCCTGCTGGGCCTCGGCGGTGAGGTCACGCCACCCGGCCGGCTGCGGCAGCCAGGGCGGCGCCTCGGCAGTGTCGGGGCTGAAGCCGAAGGGCGGCACGGTGCCCGACCAGGGCAGCGGCACCCGGCAGCCGTCCCGGCCGGGATCGACGCCGAGAGAGCGGAAGTGCATGGGGTCCTGCAGAAGGTCGACGGGGATGTCCTCCACCTCGGGCAGGCCCAGTTCGTCGCCCTGGTAGATGTAGAGCGAGCCGGGCAGCGCCGCGGTGATCAGGGCCGCGGCCCGGGACCGGCAGAGGCCCCGCGCCAGGTCGGTGGGGATGCCGGCTCGTTTGGTGGCGAAGGCGAAGGTGGTGTCCTCGCGTCCGTAGCGGGTGACCGGCCGGGTGACGTCGTGATTGGAGAGCACCCAGGTGCTCGGCGCGCCGACGGGGGCATGCGCCGTCAGGGTGGTGTCGATCGATTCCCGCAGTTCGGCGGCGTTCCAGGCCCGGGCCAGGAAGTCGAAGTTGAAGGCCGTGTGCAGCTCGTCGGGCCGCAGGTAGCGGGCGAAGCGCTCCACATCGGGCAGCCAGATCTCGCCGACAAGCACCCTGGTGCCCGCGTAGGAGTCCGCGATGGCCCGCCAGCTGCGGTAGATGTCGTGTAATTCATCCCGGTCGGTGTTCGGGTGCTCACCGGGGGCGGGGGTTTCCGGCACCTCGGGCAGGTTCGCGTCTTTCACCAGGAGGGCGGCCGAGTCGATGCGCACCCCGGCCACACCCCGGTCGAACCAGAACTTGAGAATGTCCTCGTGCTCGCGGTGCACATCCGGGTGGGTCCAGTTGAGGTCGGGCTGCTCGGGGGTGAACAGGTGCAGGTACCACTCGCCGGGACTGCCGTCTGGGTTCACGGTGCGGGTCCAGGTGTCGCCGGCGAAGTTCGAGGGCCAACGGGTGGGCGGTTCGTTGCCGTCGGGGCCGCGGCCGGCACGGAACCAGAATCGTGCGCGCTCCGGCGAGCCCGGGCCGGCGGCCAGGGCGGCCTGGAACCACGGGTGCTGGTCGGAGACGTGGTTGGGGACGACGTCGATGATGGTGCGGATGCCGAGCGCGAGCGCATCCTGAATGAGCGCTTCCGCCTCGGCCAACGTGCCGAACGAGGGGTGGATGTCGCGGTAGTCCGAGACGTCGTAGCCGCCGTCGGCCAGGGGCGACGGGTACCACGGGTTGAACCAGAGCGCATCCACGCCGAGCTGCTTGAGATAGCCGAGCCGGCTGCGCACCCCGGCGAGGTCGCCGGTGCCGTCGCCGTTGGCGTCGCTGAAGCTGCGCACGTAGACCTGATAGATCACGGCACTGCGCCACCAGAGGTCGTCGGAGCCGACAGGGGTGCGGTCGGTGGATGCGGCGGGAAGCGTCACTGCTCGAACTCGTCTCAATCGGCCGACTCAGCGGCAACCTGCGTCACCGGCGTTGGCAACCACTGAAACGTAGCTTTATTGACAAGATGGTGCAATTTTTCTACATACGGTAAGCCGCTTGCGCGAATTTGCGCCGGATGCGTGCTTTCTGCCGGTTACGCCGTGGCGCGGGGGCGGCTCGTCGACGCCCGCACCACGAGCTCGGGCTCGAAGAAGAACTCCTCGGTCGACGCCGAATCGCCCGTGATCTGACGGAGGAGCAGCTCCATGATCATGCGGCCCATGTGCTCGATCGGCTGGCGGATCGTCGTGAGGGGCGGCTCGACGCACGACATCAGGGCCGAATCGTCGAAGCCGATGATCGACACGTCGCCTGGAACACTCAGACCCGCGCGGCGCACCGCCCGGATCGCCCCGAGGGCCATCGGGTCACTGGCGCAGACGATTGCGGAGACGCCCGCCCGAAGCAGGCGGGTCGCTCCGGCCTGACCGGCCTCCAGCGAATACAGGGAGTGCGCGATCTGATCGCTGCCCTGCTCTTGGCCGATTCTGGCCATGGCGCGCTGCGCCGCCGCGAGCTTTCGCTGGGACGGAACGTGGTCCCTGGGCCCCAGCAGCATGCCGATGCGGGTGTGCCCCAATTCCATCAGGTGGGCGAAGGCCTGGTCGATGGCGGCCGAGTCGTCGCAGGAGACCGTGGCGAAACCGAAGTCGTCGATGGGCGCGTTGACCAGGACCGTGGGCAGGTTGAGATCCCGGAGCCGGCGGTAGTGCTCGTGCGAGCCATCCTGCTGCATGTAGGCGCCGCCGACGAAGATCACCCCGGAGACCTGCTGCTGCAGGAGGAGTTCGACGTAGTCGGCCTCGGTGATGCCGCCGGCGGTCTGCGTGCACAGCACCGGCGTGTAGCCGTTTTGGGCCAGGGCGCCGCCGATGATCTCGGCGAAGGCCGGAAAGATGGGGTTCTGCAACTCGGGCAGCACCAGGCCCACGAGGCGGGCGCGCTCGCCGCGCAGTTTGGTGGGCCGTTCGTAGCCGAGCACATCGAGGGCGGATAGCACGGCCTGCCGGGTCGTTGTGGACACACCGGGCTTCTCGTTGAGCACCCGGCTCACGGTGGCCTCGCTGACGCCGACCTTGCGGGCTACTTCGGCGAGTCGTCTGGACATGTGCCCGAGCTTACGCAATTACTTGCAGAGACGCTGCATATTTCTCACAACGGGCCCAGCGGTGCCGGGAGACCGCGCTCAGTCGGAGCCGGGCTGCCCCAGGAACTGGATCGCGGCATCCCGGAACGCCCGGGAGGTGGGCGCGTTGAAGTGGTTGCGGCCGGGGATCTCGAAGAACGCCGCGCGCGGGGTGGCCTCGGCCAGGGCCTTGGACGCCTCGAGGATGCGGTCTTCGCTGCCGGTGGCGAAGAGCACCCGCTGCTCGGGCGCGTTCGCCGCGTGCGGCTGCGGGCCGTCGCGCATGCCCTCGACCAGTGCGATCAGTGCTTCGAGGTCGTTGTCGCGGATGGCGCCGGCCATCTTCAGGTAGGCGGCGGTGAGCGCATCCGTCACCGGTGTGCCGTCGCGCACGAAGGCGCGCGCCTCGTCGACCCGGAACCGGGTGAGCGGGTCGCCGTCGGGGATGCCGCCGAACACGGCACGGTTGATGCGGGTGGGCATGAACCTGGCAGCGTGCCAGCCGACCCGGGCGCCGAGCGAGTAGCCGACGTAGTCGACCTCGTCGAGCATGAAGGTGTCGAGCACGGTGAGCACGTCGGTGACGAGCAGGTCCATCGAGTAGCCCTCGGCGGAGTGCGGCTTGTCGCTCTGGCCGTGGCCGCGCTGGTCGATCGCGATCACGTGGTAGCCCTCGCGCACCAGGTCGCGGATCCAGCCGGTGGCGTGGAAGTTCGCCAGCGCGCTGGAGGCGAAGCCGTGCACCGCGAGCACCGTGGGGGCGTCTGGATCGCCGAACTCGTAGGTGGCGATCTGCACGTTGTCGGGGGAGATGACCGTGCGGGCGGGCGGGGCTGGGGGAGTATGCATCCCTTCTATTCGATCACACTGCCGGGCCCGGCTCAGCCGAGTCGGGTGTCGGCGTCGCTGGTGATGCGCAGCCACCGATACCCGTAGGAGTCGAGTCGCAGCGTGACCTCGCCGTCGTCGATCGGCGTGACGCCGTTGTGCAGCATGTCCACCAGCCGGGAACCCGGGGCCACGTCGGGCAGCGCCAGGGTCAGCTCGACCGGCGCATCCGCGAAGTTGTGCACGGCGAGCATCGAGCCGATGGTCGTGCGCACCAGGTGGGCGAAAACCTGGTGGTGGCCGTGTTTGAGGATGGTCAGCTCACCCCAGCCGATCTCGGGGGAGTTGCGATAGGCCTGAATCAGGGTGCGTACGAAATGTGCCAGCGAGTCCGGGTCGCGGCGTTGGGCGGCTGCGTTCACCCACTCCGGCCCGAACGCGCCGGTGACCACCGGCGTGACGAGCCGATCGGCGGGCGCCCGGGAGAATCCAGCGTTGGCGCCGGCGGTCCACTGCATCGGCGTGCGCACCGCGTACCGGTCTTTCACCGCCAGGTTCTCGCCCATGCCGATCTCCTCACCGTAGAACAGCACCGGCGCGCCCGGCAGCGAGAACATCAGGCTGTACGCCATGCGGATGCGTCGCTGGTCATTGCCCAGCATCGTGGGCAGCCGGCGCCGGATGCCCCGGTCGTACAGCCGCATGCCGGGATCGGGCGCGAACGCGTCGAACACCTCCTGCCGCTCGGTCTCGCTGAGTTTGTCGAGGGTGAGCTCGTCGTGATTGCGCACGAAGTTGCCCCACTGGCAGTCGGCGGGCAGTTCCGGCCGGTCGGCCAGCGCGGTGGCCAGCGGCCGGGCGTCCGCCCGCACCATCGACAGATAGATGCTCTGCATTACGACGAAGTCGAACTGCATCTGCAGTTCCCGCCGCCCGCCCCCACCGAAGTAGGTGAGCTGCTCCTTGTGGCTGAGGTTGACCTCGCCGAGCAGCATGGCCTCGTTGTTGCGTCGGGCGAGGAACCCGGAGATGTCGGCGAGGTAGTCGTGCGGGTCGGGCAGCGGTTCGTCCGAGGCATCCGTCGTGGAGCCCTTACCGCCGGCCTCGGACTTGGCCTCGATGAGGAACGGCACCGCATCCACCCTGAACCCGGACACGCCCAGCTGTGTCCAGAAGCCGACGATGCGGGCGATCTCGTCCCGCACCGGCGGGTGGGCGATGTTGAGGTCGGGCTGGTGTTTGTAGAAATTGTGCAGGTAGTACTGCTTGGTCTTCTTGTCGAACTCCCAGATGCTCTTCGCGTCACCGGGGAACGCGGAGGGCTGGTTCTTGGTGGGCGGGTCGTCGCGCCACACGTAGTAGTCCCGGTACTTCGACTCGGTGCTCGAGCGGGAGTCCAGGAACCACGGATGCTGGTCGGAGGTGTGGTTGATCACCAGGTCCATCACCACCCGGATGCCGCGGTCGTTGGCGGTGCGGATGACCTCGACGAACTCGCCGAAGTTGCCCAGCCGCGGATCGATCGCGTAGAAATCGGTGATGTCGTAGCCGTCGTCCCGCCCCGGCGTGCGGTTCAGCGGCATCAGCCACAGGCAGGTGATGCCGAGCTCGGCGAGGTAGTCGATGCGCTGGGCCAGGCCGCGCAGGTCCCCGCAGCCGTCGTCGTTGCTGTCGAGGTAACGCTCCACGTCGAGGCAGTAGATCACGGCGTTCTTCCACCAGCGGTCGCTGGTGTCCGAGATCCTCATGCCCGCACCGCCTTGTCGGTGAGCGCGCCGGCGAGCTGGGGCAGCACCCGTTCGCCGAACGCATCCAGAAACCGTTGTTGCTTCTTGCCCACATGGTGCAGGTAGATGTCGTCGAAGCCGAGGGCCGCCAGCCCGGCCAACCGGTCGGCGTGCCAGGCCAGGTCGCTGTTGATCAGCACGGATGCCCGCAGGTCCTCCGCGGCGACGTGCTTGGAGATCTCGTCGAAGGTTTCCGGGGTGTCCACGTCCCACGGCACGGGCGGGTCGAACGCGTTGTTGCGCCACTGGTCGTGCGCGATGGCGAGGGCCTCCTCGTCGGTGCCGGCCCAGCTCAGGTGCACCTGCAGGGCGCGTCGGCCGGTGCCGCCGGCCTGCTCGTAGGCATCCAGCACCCGGCGCAGGGTCTCGGGCGGTTGCGCCACGGTGACCAGACCGTCGGCCCAGGACGCCGCCCAGCCGGCGGTCTGCGGCGACACGGCCGCGGCCAGCAGCGGTGGCGGGGTCTCCGGCCGGCTCCAGACCCGGGCCCGGTCCACGCTCACGTGGTGCTCCAGGCTCACCTCGTCGCCGTTCAGCAGCGCTCGCATCACGGTCACGCTCTCTTCCAGCCGGGCGTTGCGCAGGTCTTTGCGGGGCCAGCGCTCGCCGGTGATGTGCTCGTTCACGTTCTCACCCGAGCCGAGCGCCGCCCAGAACCGGCCGGGGTACATCTGCCCGAGCGTGCCGATCGCCTGCGCGATCACGGCCGGGTGGTAACGCTGCCCGGGAGCGTTCACCACGCCGAAGGGCAGGTTGGTGGCCTCCAGGGCCGCGCCCAACCACGACCAGGCGAAGCCGGATTGGCCCTGCCGCACGCTCCACGGCGCGATGTGATCTGAGCACATCGCCGCGTTGAAGCCCACCTCCTCCGCGTGCTTGACCGCGGCCAGCAGCGCACGCGGATCGATTTGCTCGTGGGATGCGTGAAAACCGATCACGGCGGTGCCCTTCTCTGTCCTCCTCCGCGGCGCCGGCGGCTCGCGAATGGTGGCACCATGCAACCAGACCTTGCCGGTCGCTTCAAGGCCCGGTCGGGCTCGTTTGTTACGAGCCCACCCGGCGGCTCACATTGCGCTCGCGCGCGCATAGCGGCGTGACCGACGCGAACATGCTGGTCAGAGTCCAAACGCGGCGACCGCCAGGCGGCGAAACACAGTTGTAATGGTCGGGACACGCCGGCGCAACCGGGGGTGCGCAGACTGTAAGTGCGACGTAAGCCGTTGCTCACCATCTGAGACACCAATCCTCAGTGGCTCACTCATCGAAATCGATGACGAAGCTATGCAAGTTCGTGCCAGCCCGGCGTGCGGTCCACGCACGCGGGGAGGCATCGCTGATTGGTAGCCCCGGCATCGAGTTCGTGACCTGATCCAGTGGTTCGATGGAGGAACACGATGCTGAAAACAACCATTCTGGTGGGCAACCCCAAGCCCCAGAGCCGCACCCTCAAGCTTGCGGAAACGCTGGTCGACGAGCTGCTCGTCACCGGCACCTATGACCTGCGGGTCATCGACCTGGCCGACTACTCGAGTCACATCTTCCAGTGGCCGTCGCCGGAGATGACCGAGCTCAATCAGGCCGTCGCCGACAGCGACCTGCTCGTCGTCGCCAGCCCCACCTACAAGGCCACCTACACCGGCCTGCTCAAGGGCTTCCTCGACCGGTACGCCGCCAACGGGCTACGCGGCGTCACGGCGATCCCGGTGATGACCGGCGCCGACCTCAGTCACTCGATGGGCGTGGACGTCAACCTGCGTCCGCTGCTCGTGGAGCTCGGCGCGAGCGTGCCCACCAAGGGCCTCTACTTCGTCACCGGGCAGATGGAGAAGATGGAGGAGATCGTGGCCGCGTGGGCGGCGGAGAACCTCGCCGTGCTGCGTCTGTTGCAGCCGCTGGTGATGGGCATGCTGGGCAAGAATCCCGAGTCGGATGTTGAGAGCGCGTCGGGCGCATCCGTGTCGAACGGAGCGGGCGCATGAGCCCCCACGACCTCGCCGGCTCCCCGATCGACCTCGACCTCGACGCGCAGACCCACCCGGATGCGCCGGCCGCGCCGGGTGCCGAGCGGGACCTCGACCTCGACCTGGACATCGTCACCGCCCTCGAGCCCGCCGACTCGCACGGCCTCGAGACCATCAGCAGCGACCCGGGTGACATCCGGTCGGCGTTCGGCAAGTTCCCCTCCGGCGTCGCCGCGCTCTGCGCCGAGATCGCGGGGGAGCCCACCGGGCTGGTGGCCTCGTCGTTCTCCGTGGGGGTGTCGTACGAGCCGCCGTTGGTGCTGTTCTCGGTGCAGAACAGTTCCACCACCTGGCCGGTGCTGCGTCAGGGCGGCCGGATCGGTGTCTCCATTCTCGGCAGCGCCCACGCCCGCGAGTGCTACCAACTGGCCTCCCGCAAGGGCGACCGTTTCGCCGGCCTCGACACCCGCACCACCGACCTGGGTGCCCTCTTCATCGAGGGCTCGTCGCTCTGGCTGGACTGCGAGATCTACTCGGAGACCCCGGCCGGCGACCACACGATCGTGCTGCTCGAGGTGAAGTCGCTCAAGGTGAGCGACGACCACGACCCGCTTATCTACCACTCCGCCGCGTTCCGCAGCCTGCTGCCCGCCGAGCCCAAGGCCGCGTAAGCCGCTGCCCGCCGAGCCCAAGGCCGCGTAACCTGCCTTCTTCCGCGCCGGTGTCGTGCCGGTGCCGTGCCAGCGAGCACCGGCGCGGATGCCCCCGAATACGCATCCGTGTCATCAACCACGAGGCGCGAAAGCGGTGGTGTGGCTGTCTCCGCGCGCTGAGGTAGCCGTTTCAGCGCTTTCGCGGAACGGGCAGGCCGCGAGAGCGGAGTTGTGGTCACCTCACCGGCGTGAGGCAGCCGTTTGGCCGCTTTCGCGAGGGGGCGGCCACGCAAAAGCGGGGGACTGGTTACAGGTGGTCGTGCTCGGCGTGGGCGCGGGGCACGACCGGCACCGCCAGGGCGGGGAACACGGCGGCCACCGCGAAGGTGAGCGGATAGCCCACCACACCGATCAGAGCCCCCATCAGCGGACCCACCAGCGAGGCCGCGATGAACTGGCCGGTGTTCTGCACGCCGAGCGCCTTGCCCGACCAGCCCGGCCCGGCCATTTCGGCCACCGAGGTGAACGCCAACCCGTTGGGCGCCACGGTGCAGGTGGTGGCGAGCACGAACACCACGGCGGCAACGCCCCAGTGCGCGGCATCCACCGCGGCCAGCACCAGCAGCACACTCGCCACGCTCACGGCCACCCAGCGCAACGGCCGCACCCGGCTGCCGACCCGGTCGCTGACCACGCCGATCACGATGCGGCCCAGCGCGCCCACGAACTGCGCGGCGCCCACGAGCACGCCGGCGGCGAGGGCATCCCAGCCCTGGTCGCTGACCAGCCAGACCAGTCCGAAGGTCGAGATGGTGAATTGCGGCACCACCAGCAGCACGGATGCCGCGTGGATGCGCCAGAGGAACCAGCTGGAGCGGTAAGGGTTGTGCGCCCGCGCGGCAGTGGTTCCAGCGGCCCGGGCACCGCCGGCACCCCCGGCAGCCGCGGCGCGGGTGGCGACCCGGGGCGGGTTGGCCAGTCCGAGAGCGCACGCCACGGCGAGCACCGCGGTGAGCGCGAACGGCACGAGCAGGGCCGCGCCCACCCCGGCATCCGCGGCGATCACCGGGATGGTGACCGCCGCGACGGTCACGCCGAGTGGCTGCGACATCTGCCGGATGCCCATGGCCAGTCCGCGTTTGTGCTTGGGGAACCAGCCCACCACGATGCGTCCGCTGGCGGAGTTGGTGCTGGCCGAGGCCATGCCGCCGAGCAGCAGGAACAGACCGAGCATGAGGTAGCCGTCGGCGAGGATCGCCCCGCCGGCCGCGAGTGCGGTGAGCAGCAGTCCGCCGGCGATCACCCATTTCTCGCCGATCCGGTCGGCCAGGGCGCCCCAGAGAATGAGGGTGAGCACCATGCCGAAGGTGGGAATCGCGGCGAGCAACCCGGCCTGGGCGAGCGAGAGGCCGCGCTCGGTGTGCAGCAGCGGGATGAGGAACGCGGGCGCGCTGACGAAGACCGTGCCGGCGGTCTGCGCGGCCACGCCGAGCGCGAGCACAACCCAGGCGCGGGCGCTGACGGTCGGTGGCGCGGCGGTGATGGTCATGGTGTTCTCCTCGAGGTGCCTGCCCATCGTCGGGCAGACCGCGGCGGTTCAGCAAATCGGGGCGCGGCGGAGGGACGCACGGCGACGCATCCGCCGGCCGGAGGGGTCGCACGGGCTACTCTCGCCGCGCTGGCACCTAACCGTGTCGGCACCGTGCTCGCCCGCGTTGGCACCCGGCTGATACGGTGCCAGCATCGTCGTGAAGGCTGCACCCTGAGCGGCCCGACCCGTGACCGAATCCACCGAGGGAGCATCATGGCCAAGTCGCACACGAAATCGAAGAAGTCCGGCAAGAAATCGAAGAAGTCCGGTTCGTCGGATGCCGCCGCCGCGTCGCTCCGGCCGGCCGACCTGATCGAACGGCTGCAGGTGCGCGAGGGCTTCACGCTCAGCGGGGTGGACCCGCGCTCCACCCCGGGCTTCGCCGGGGGAAAGAGCGACTCCGTGGCGGTGGGCGCGACGGCGTCAGCCGAACTGTCGGCTCTGCAGGAGCAGTTCTTCGCCAGCAGCCGGTTCGGCGACACCCGCAAGATCCTGCTCATCCTGCAGGGCATGGACGGCTCGGGCAAGGGCGGCATCGTGCGCCACGTGGTCGGGGCCGTGGACCCGCAGGGCGTGGAACACGTGGCCTTCAAGGCGCCCACCCCGGCCGAGCTGAAGCACGATTTTCTCTGGCGCATCCGCCGAAGAGTGCCTGGGCCCGGCCTGATCGGCGTGTTCGATCGGTCGCACTACGAAGACGTGCTGATCGGCCGCGTGCACGAGCTGGCGCCGGCCGCGGAGATCGACGAGCGCTACGACCTGATCAACCGGTTCGAGCAGGAACTCGTGGACGACGGCACCACGGTGATCAAGGTGATGCTGCACATCAGCGCCGACGAGCAGAAGGCGCGCCTGTTCGAACGGCTGAACCGGCCGGACAAATACTGGAAATACAACCCGGGCGATATCGACGAGCGGAAGCTCTGGCCCGCCTACCAGGACGCGTTCCAGACCGTTTTCGAGCGCACGTCCACCGACGCGGCGCCGTGGTTCGTGGTGCCGGCCGACCGCAAGTGGTATGCCCGCCTGGCCGCACAACAACTGCTCCTGCGCGCCCTCAGCGACCTCGAACTCACCTGGCCGCCCGCCCACTTCGACGTGCCCGCCGAACGCGCCAGGCTCGGGACCACCTAAGCGCCCGCCCGGCCGCCCGCCGCCCGGCCCGCCTCCCGCGCCCGGCGCCCGGGCCTCGCGGGCCGCAACTGTTGCTGATCCGGACAACTGGTGCCGGCACACCGGGCGCAATTGTCCGCACGGGCAACAGTTGTGCGTGCCGGCGCGGGTTTGCCGCGTGGCACCCGCGGCCACGCCCATCCGCTGTGCGCCGCCACCCACAATGGGGGTGCCGCCGGGCGCTCGCGGCTCGGTAACCTCAGACCACCGAACGTAGTGGGCGCCCCGCCCGCACCGCTCCCTGGATGCTCAGCACGCCCCGAATCGGCGCTCATCCGTGAGGTGTTCCCGGCGCGACCGCCCTGTCAACGCGGTCTCCCTGGCGCAGCCGCGTCCGGGCGCGTCCAAAGGAGCAACGTGACCCTGCATCCACCCGCCATGCGCAACCGCATCGCTGCACAGCTGGTCATCGAACACCTCCTCTCCCGTCAGTCCGCGGTTCCCCCGCGCACCCGGGTGGCCCGCCTGTTCGGCCAGTCGCCGCTCTGCCCCGAGAGCGTGAGCTGGTACCTCGGGGCGCAGGGCGAAATCACGGTGGGCAAGATGCTCGCCACCCTGCCCGCCGACTGGACCGCCTTCCACGCGGTGCCGATCGGCAAGAACGACACCGACATCGACCACATCCTGGTGGGCCCCGGCGGCATCTTCACCATCAACACCAAACACCACTGCGGCAAGCACATCTGGGTGGGCACCCGCACGGTCACCGTCTCCGGCCACAAGAAGGCCTACCTGCCCGCCGCCGAGCACGAGGCCGAACGCGTCACCACGGTGCTGCGCGAACGGATGCCGCTGGTCGCGCCGGTGCAACCGGTGATCGCCCTCGTGGACCCCAAGCAGATCACCTTCCGCGACAAGCCCGTGCAGGTGAAGGTGCTCGACGCCCGCGCCCTGCGCCGGTGGCTGCTCAAGCTGCAGCCGGTGCTCAGCGACGAGGAGATCGCCGAGGCAGTGGTGATCCTGGACAGCCCGGCCACCTGGCGCCAGCATCCCAGCCCGGCCCCCGCCGACGTGATGAGCCGCTTCGCCAGACTCGACGGTCAGGTGCGGCGGGCCCGCATTCGCCGGGTGCTCTGGGCAAGCGTCGGCTCCCTGGGCCTGGGCGCGGGCGCCGTGGGCGGTGCCGTGCTTATGGGGCAGGCCCTGCTCGGCGGCTGAGCCGGCCGCGCGCCACGTCAGTCCAGCTGCCGCCAGGTGGTTACGGCGGCTGCTGCCAGCACGCCCACGAGATACGCGACCAGGTCGAGGGCGTTGAACGTGGTGCCGAGCAGATACCTGAACGGCGGGAACCCCTCGGCGAGGGTGCTGGGCACCCCGGTGAGCTGGAAGAGCTCGATGGCCACGCAGAGCAGCACCGCGACGAGGGCAACCTGTCCGCACGACCGGCGCACAAAAATGAACGCCACGATCAGGTACACGAGAACCGCGTAGAGCGCGTCGGCCACGAGATCGCCCACGACGCCCACGGTGGCGAAGTGCACGAGCAGTCCGGTGATCACGATCAGGCCGGCGACGGCGGCCAGCAGCATCCGGCGACGTTGGAAGTCCCGTTCTTGGATCGCGTTGTCGGCTCCGAATTCGAGCACCGCTTGCGCGTGCTCGTCGTCCAGGCCGGAATCCGGCTGCTGGTCGACCGTGTGCGACACCCGGTACTTCCGATCCATAGCCTGACCGTACCGTGCGCCGCGGCCCAGACGAAACCACGGATGCGTGCGAACGGGTGTTGGCCCCGCGGCGGTACGCTGTGCCCATGACCACCGACCCAGTGCGCACCGCGAAGAAGTCGACGCTGACGCCCTGGGCCGCAGCCCTGGCCGTTGTGGTGCTATTTCTCGTGTCGGCGTTGGGGGTGAACGGCAACTTCTCGGTGCCGATCGCGGTGGCCATCGCGCTGGTGCTGGGTTGCGGTACCTATCTGGCGATGCGGTACCGCCGGTAGGCACGGCCCCGCGCCGCTGCCCGGCCACGCTGCCCCTCGCCCGCGGCGACCGGCGCTGCTAGCGTGCTGGCATGAGTATTGACTCCCCGGCGGGCGAAACCGAACCGCCCCTCATCGGCTGTGTCTTCGTGGGCACCAGCCTCGACGGGTTCATCGCCCGCGAAAACGGTGAATTCGACTGGCTCATCGCCGCCGGCGACGCGCTGGGCGAGACCGGCTACGACGAGTTCTTCGCCAGCGTCGACGCCATGGTGGTGGGCCGCGCCACCTACGACACCGTGCGCGCGTTCCCCGAGTGGCCTTACGCCGGCAAGCGGGTGCTCGTGCTCAGTCGCACCCTGGTGGGCAGCGTCGGTATCGACGAGGAGCCGGACACCACCGCGCACGCCACCCTGGCCGAGGTGGTCGAGACTCTCGTCGCCGAGGGCCGCCGCCGGGTGTACGTCGACGGTGGCCGCACCATCCAGAGCTTTCTGCGCGCCGGGCTGATCCGGGAGATCACCATCACCCGTGCGCCGGTGCTGCTCGGCACGGGCATCCCGTTGTTCGGCCCGCTCGACGGCGACGTGCACCTGCGGCACGTGGGCACCCGCGAGCTGGGCGCGGGGTACACACAGTCGAGTTACGAGGTGCTGGCCGGCGGGTGAGCGGAAGGCTCGAACAGGCGCAGGGACGCGCGGTTACGCGGTTTCGAGGGGCTGCACCTGGGGCGTCGACGGGGGAGTGTCGGCGCGGGCCAGCCACTCGCGCAGCTCGTCCGCCGGCACCGCCCGGCAGTACAGGTGGCCCTGGGCCGCATCCGTGCCGATGCTCAACAGCAGTTCCTGCTGGTCCAGCTTCTCCACTCCCTCGGCGATGGTGCCGATGCCCAGCTTCGCGCTCATCTGCACGATCGCCTCCACCACCGTGCGGTCCACCGGGTTGGTCAGCGCGCCGGTCACGAAGCTCGCATCCAGTTTCACCACCGAGATCGGCAGCGACCGCAGCGTCGAGAGCGACGAGTAGCCGGTGCCGAAGTCGTCGATCGCCACGCTGACGCCGTGCGCGTGGAGCGTTTTCAACCGCTCCACCGCCGACACCGACTCCAGCACCACGGTCTCGGTCAGCTCCAGCACCAGCCGTTCGGCGGGCAGCCCGCTTTCGGCGAGGCACAGCAGCACGGAGTCCACGAAGTAGTCGCTCTCGAGCTCTCGCGCCGAGATGTTCACGTGCACCCTCATCGGCACACCCGGTCGGGCCGGCGGCCAGGTGACGGCATCCGCGCAGGAACGCCGCAGCACGAACGCGCCGATGCCCAGGATGGAGCCGGTGGTCTCGGCCAACGGAATGAACTCGGTCGGCAGCAGCAGGCCGCGCTCCGGGTGCCGCCACCGTACGAGGGCCTCGGCGCCGGTGCAGTGCAGGTCGGCGAGCGACACGATCGGCTGGTAGTACACCTCGAGCTCGTCGCCACCCGCGGCCCGGGCCAGCTGGCGTTCGAACGAGACCAGCGACGACTCGCCCTGCAGCAGTCCCGGCCGGAACAGCTGCACCCGGCCCTTGCCGTTCGCCTTGGCGGCGTACATGGCCACGTCGGCCTGGTGCACGAGCTCGTCGATGCCGGCGCCGGCCACGGCCCTGGCCACGCCCACGCTGGCGCCCACCCGGCAGGGCCGCCCGTCCACGACGATGGGCGCGGCCAGCGAGCCCACCATGCGTTGCGCGATGGCCTCGGCGGCGGCATCCGTGGTGCCGGTGAGCACGACGGCGAATTCGTCCCCGCCGAGCCGGGCGCAGATGTCTTGCGGGCGAGTGCAGTGCCGCAGCCGCTCGGCCACCTCGGTGAGCACGGCGTCGCCGGCGCGGTGCCCCATCTGGTCGTTGACGTACTTGAAGTCATCCAGGTCGAGGAACAACACGTGCAGGGCCTCGGTGCTGTCGGTGCGGGCGAGCAGCGCGCCGAGCTTGGTGGTGAACGAGAGCCGGTTCTCCAGCCCGGTGAGAGTGTCGTGCTGCGCCTGCGCCGTGAGCTGATGGTGCGAGTGGCTGTTGCGCAGCGCCAGGTTCACCTGGTTCACCAGGCTGCGCACCGACAGGATGGTGCCCTCGGGGATGCGCTTGGGCGCGCCGACGAGCAGCCAGGCGTCGTCCTCCTGCTCGGTCAGCGGCACGCACTCCCAGACCAGGGTGCTGCCCACGGCCTCGTTGAGCGCGCGCGGGTGCCCGATCTGCACCTGCGAGGCTACGCCGCTGCTCTGCAGCAGGTCACCGGGCAACGTCTGCGGCGGCGCCGCGAAATCGCCGGTGTGGGCGCCGACGTGCAGCAGCTCGCCATGGCGGGAGACCTTGAGCACCCGCAGCCCCGGAGTGGAGGAGCCCAGGTTGGCCGCGGTGGTCCAGGCGAGGAGGCGAATCTGGTTGGCATCGGTCATGCCGAGCAGCTTGGAGCCGGTCTCGGTGAGCGCCTTGTCTTGTTCGATGGCCCAGTCGTTGGCCTGCAGCCCGTTGCGCAGCTGCCCGGACACCGCCATGGTGAGCAGCATGATCGAGATGGTGCCCAACTGGCGGGCCAGGTCGGGTGCGGTCTCGTGCCCGGGGGTGAATGGCCACAGCAGCGTGATGGCCACGACCGCGGCGGTGTAGAGCACCGCGCGCACCGCCGACCGCCACGGTGTGCCGTACAGGGTGCGCAGCCAGGCGGCGCCGAAGATCAGCGGCACCGCCGCGGCCGGTACCGGCCCGGCCAGGGCGAAGCCGGTGAGCGCGACGGCGTCGAGCAGCTCCAGGGCCAGCGGCACGCGCTGGCGCAGAAAACCGTAGATCCACGACCCGTAGAGGGCAATCGCCGAGACCGTCGCCATCAGCAGGGCCACCGGGCTGGCGCTGACGGTGGCGATGATGCCGGGCACGCTGAACAGCAGCGAGAGCAACGCCAGCCAGGTGAACAGCCAGCGGGTGCCCTGCAGAACGCCGGACGGTCGCCGCACCAGCGTGCGCGCCACCTCGGCCAACCCGCGATTGCCGGTTCTCTTCAACGTGGATCGTTCCCCGACTGCGACCATCTGACTGCTTTCCTGAGACGCGTGAGAGCACCCCTGATGGCTGCGGCGACACGTACCTCGAACGTACCAGTGAGCCGCCCTCACTCCTGACGTGCGTGGGTGCGGATTCGGCGCACGTGCCGGCCCACCCGAACTGCGGATGCGGCCGGCCTGGTCAGCCGACCGCAGGGAGAGGAGGGCCTCCGGCGATCGCGGCGGCGATCAGGCTCAGCGTCATCACCACGAGCACGGAGACCACCACGAGGTTCGCCACCCAGACCCACAGCGGCGCCGAGCCCAGGCCGGCGTGCCGTCGCAGCACCACGGTGCGCGCGATGAGGTAGCCCGGCGGGCCCAGCAGTGACCAGGCCCAGTGCGCCACCGTGGTGTGCCGCCAGATGCGCAGCCGCTTCACGTCGCGCTGCGCAGCCGCCAGCGTGAGCAGGAACGGCAGCACCAGCGCGCCCAGCCACCACCACCACGCCCGCGGCGCCAGCGTGGCCACAACCATGGCCGCAAAAACCGTGACCACGGTGATCCACGGCATGAAGGCGATCACCCAAACGGATGCGCTGCTCCACCGGCTCGGAATATCCCGGTAGAGGTGAACCGGCTCCGCCACGGGCAGGTGTCGCAGCGGCAGTTCCGCCCGTACCCCGGCCTCACGTTCCCAGCCGTAATTCGAGATCGGGGCGATCCGGGTCACCGGCGGCGGCAGTGCCAGGGTTGCAGCGGCCTGCTCCTCGAGCTGCCGCACCTCCCGCCGGGTGAGCGGATGCGCCGGCGCGCGCTCAGCAGCCCCACTCTCAGCAGCCCCACTCTCGGCAGCCCCGCTCTCGGCAGCCCCACTCTCGTCAGCCGGCTCGGGGCGGTGGTCGGTCAGCGGGGCACGGTGGTCGGTCCAGACCAGTCCGCTCCACCAGCGCAGCTGCACGCCGCCGTCGGGGTCGATGTACCACCCCGCCGGCGCCACATAGCCCGGTTGTTCGCCCATCTGTTCCCCCGATCACGCTTTCGCCCACCCACCAGAGTGGCGGGCGCATCCGTGTCGCCGCCAACCCCAGTGCGGGGAGCGCTGCTGCCCCAGAGAGCAGCGCCGCGCGGAGCGCTCAGCAGGTGATCGACTCGATGTCCGCGAAGGCCGGCGAGTCGGCTGTCGCGTTCTCCACCACCAGAAACGGTGCCCCCGCCACCACGGCGGTGCTGCGCGTGCTCGAGTGTCGCAGCGTGCCGTCGGCGGTGTCGGCGACCCCCACGTCGATGGTCGCGGCGGCGCAGGTCTCGCGCACCATCACCGTCCAGATCCAGCAGCCGGACTCCGACTGGCAGTTCTGCGACAGGGTTGCCTCGTCGGTTACGGGCACCACGGCGGCCTCCTTGAGCAGGTTGATGCTCGTGGCCGGCTCGGGAATCACGTAGGTGACCAGTTGAAGGGCGAGGTAGCCGCCCACGCTGAGCACGCCGAGCAGCACCAGGGTCACCCGAAAACCGGTGCTGGTGCGGCGCCGGCGCGGCGGGCGGCGTTGCCAGCTGCCGGGTTGCGCGGCGCGGGCCGAGGCCCGCGC
>NZ_JBGQOH010000030.1:0-38799 GCF_052113745.1 Cryobacterium sp. W22_MBD10_FK3 | reverse complement strand
AAGGCCCCCATCTCCCCACTCTCCATTTCTCCTCCTCTTCCCCCCCCCTCCCCCCCCCCTGTCCTCTCTCCTCCCTCCCCCCCCCCCCCCCCCCCCCCCCCCCACGCCCGCTTTCGCGGAACAGGCCCCGAGCGAGCGAGCGCGGCGGCGTTACGCGAACGCGTTCGGCAGCGTGCTGCGGTGGCGCGACTGCAGCTCGGTCAGCGGCACCGTGAAGTAGTCCTGAATCTCCAGCTCCGGCGCCGTGGCATCCGTCACACCGATGCGCAGCACCGGGTAGTTGCGGCCTTCGCAGAGACCCATGAACTTCACGTCGTCTTCGCGCGGCACGCTCACCAGCACGCGGCCGGTCGACTCCGAGAACAGGGCCACGGATGCGTCAACTCCGTCGCGCTCGAGGATGTCGCCGAGCCAGACCCGGGCGCCAACGCCGAACCGCAGTACGGCCTCGGCGAGGGCCTGCGCGAGGCCGCCCGTGGAGAGGTCGTGCGCGCTGTCGATCAAAGCCTCGATCGACGCGGCGTGCAGCAGCCCGGCGAGGTCGGCTTCGCGGCCGAGGTCCACCACGGGCGGCACCCCGCCGAGGTGGTCGTGCACCACGGCGCTCCACGCGGAGCCGTCGAGCTCCTCGCGGGTGATGCCGAGCAGGTAGATGTTGTGGCCGTCGTCCTGCCAGCCGCTGGGCACGCGGCGGGCCACGTCGTCGATCACGCCGAGCACGGCCACGACCGGGGTCGGGTGGATCGGCTGGTCGCCGGTCTGGTTGTAGAACGACACGTTGCCGCCGGTGACCGGGATCTCCAGCTCGAGGCAGCCATCCGCCAGGCCCTCAACGGCCTGGGAGAACTGCCACATGACCTCGGGGTTCTCGGGCGAGCCGAAGTTGAGGCAGTCGCTGATGCCCACCGGCACGGCGCCGGTGACGGCCACGTTGCGGTACGCCTCGGCGAGGGCCAGCTGGGCGCCGCGGTACGGATCGAGCTGGCAGTAGCGGCCGTTGGCGTCGGTGGAGATGACGAAGCCGAGGCCGGACTCCTCGTCGATGCGGACCATGCCGGCGTCGTCAGGGAACGACAGGGCGGTGTTGCCCATCACGTACCGGTCGTACTGGTCGGTGATCCAGCTCGGGTCGGCCAGGTTGGGCGAGCCGAGCAGCGCGAGGAACTGCTCCTGCAGCGTCGCGGCATCCGTCGCCCGCGGCAACGCCATCGCGGAATCGGCCTGCAGAGCGTCGATCCAGGTGGGGTAGGCCACCGGGCGGTCGTAGACCGGGCCGTCGACGGCGACGGTGCGCGGGTCGACGTTGACGATCTCTTCGCCGTGGAAGTCGATGATCAGGCGGCCGGAGTCGGTGACCTCGCCGAGCACGCTGGTCTCCACGTCCCACTTCTCGACCACGGCGAGGAAGCCGGCGAGCTTCTCCGGCGTGACGACGGCCATCATGCGCTCCTGGCTCTCGCTCATCAGGATCTCTTCGGCAGTCAAGGACGGGTCCCGCAGCAGCACCTTCTCCAACTGGATGTACATGCCGCCGTCGCCGTTGGAGGCCAGCTCGCTGGTGGCGCAGGAGATGCCCGCGGCGCCCAGGTCCTGGATGCCCTCGACGAGCTTCTCGCGGTACAGCTCGAGGCAGCACTCGATGAGCACCTTCTCGGCGAACGGGTCGCCCACCTGCACGGCGGGCCGCTTGGTCGGGCCGCCCTCAGAGAACGTGTCCGAGGCCAGAATGGATGCGCCGCCGATGCCGTCGCCGCCGGTGCGGGCCCCGAAGAGCACCACCTTGTTGCCGGCACCCGACGCGTTGGCCAGGTGCAGGTCCTCGTGGCGCAGCACGCCCACGGAGAGCGCGTTGACCAGCGGGTTGCCCTGGTAGACGGAGTCGAACCAGGTCTCGCCGCCGATGTTGGGCAGGCCCAGGCAGTTGCCGTAGAAGCTGATGCCGGAGACCACGCCGTGCACAACCCGGGCGGTGTCCGGGTCGTTGATGTCGCCGAAGCGGAGGGCGTCCATCACGGCGACGGGGCGGGCGCCCATCGAGATGATGTCGCGCACGATGCCGCCGACGCCGGTCGCGGCGCCCTGGAACGGTTCGATGTAGGAGGGGTGGTTGTGCGACTCGATCTTGAAGGTGACGGCCCAGCCCTCGCCCACGTCGAGCACACCGGCGTTCTCGCCCATGCCCACCATCAGGTTCTTCTTCATGGCGGGGGAGACCTTGTCGCCGAACTGACGCAGGTACTTCTTCGAGCTCTTGTAGGAGCAGTGCTCGCTCCACATCACCGAGTACATGGCGAGCTCACCCGAGGTGGGGCGGCGGCCCAGGATGGTGCGGATCTCGGCGTATTCGCCGGGCGTCAACCCGAGGGCAGCGTACGGCTGCTCCTTCTCGGGTGTGGCGATCGCATTGGTCACGGTGTCAGCGACGCCGCGGGAGGATGTGTTGGAAACAGCGGTCACGAGTGGCGTTCTCCCAGAGATAGCGGATGCTTGACCCGCTTAGTCTACCGGCGACGCATCCTCGCCGGGCCGGTGCGGTCTATCGCGAACGTTAGGGTTGCGCCAGGGGCACCGGTCCCCGCGAGCGGGGGGCTCCATGACACGTCACACGTCCATATCCGCCACCGGACTGGCGCGGCGGGCGGCGATCGGCCTGATGGCTCTGAGCCTGTTGCTGAGCGGATGCTCGGCCGGGCCCGCCGAGAAAGCACCGGCGCCTGCACCGACAGCCGCGCCCACGTCCGATCCGAAGGAGATCGCGGCGGAGATCGCGGCGACGTTCCCCACCGAGGCGGAATGGCTGGAAAACTACGAGTCCGGGGAATTGTGCACCGCGGAGGTCCCCGGCCCGACCACGTGCGGGAACGACGTGCAGATCCCCGGCACGAACAGCCACGGCAGCGACCTGCGCGCCGGCGTCACGGCCGTGACGGCCCAGTGGGTTCATCTCTCGATCGTGGAATGGGATTCCGAGGAAACAGCGCAAGAGTTGTTACGAGCCGCCAGGGAAAAAGACACCGTCCACACCGGTGATTTTGACATCCCTATGAATGAAGAGACCCGGGAGGTCGGGTTACGCGGATCGGGCACCCTGGTTGATTTCGAGCGGCAGGGGTGGGTGGGTTACCGCAGTTACCACCGCGCTGAAATGACCGGTAGCGATGGGGCCGCCATTGCCCCCTTCAGCACGACCACCGTGATCCAGATGACACACGGACCACTTGCGTTCAGTGTGAATGTCGATCGGGCGAGCGCCGAACCCGGCGTCGCCGATGCCGAGGTGAACGCGTGGCTCGACCGCGTCTTCGGGCCCGAATAGGCCGGCGATCAGCGGTGCCGCGAAGAGCGCCCGTTAGAGTTGCGCCAGGGGCAGCGGCCCTGCGAGCGGGGGGCTCTATGACACGTCGAACATCCGCGGCCAGGCGGGCCGCGATCGGCCTGATGGCTCTAAGCCTGCTGTTGAGCGGATGCTCGGCCGGGCCCCGCACGGAACCAGCGGACTCGACTCCGGCGGCCACGGCCGCGCCGCCGACAGATCCGACGGCGATCATGGCCGATGTCGCGGCGGCGTTCCCCACCGAGGCGGAGTGGCTCGAGACCTATGGCAATGCGGTGTTCTGCTCGGCTACCGGGCCGGACAGTTGCGACGGCGTGGAAACGATCAGACCGGGAGTGTTCAGCAACGGCGTCAACCTGCGTGACGGAGCGACCGCCGTGACCGGCCAGACGGTCGTCCTGGCTGTCGAGGAATGGGAGTCCGACGAAGCGGCGCAGGCAGAGGTCGACCGAGCAGAAGTGGAGGACACCCTCATCGTCGAGGGCTCCGACGTTGGCACGGGCACCGTCACCGACTACGAGCGGGCGGGGTGGGCCGGGTACCGGCTGACCCAGGTGCCAGTCGAGACCGTCGACGGCGGCGCGACCAGTGTCATCCACCTTGATTCGTCGATCTGGATGAGGAACGGACCACTCGTTTTCACCTTTCGTCTCTACGAGGCGAGCGCCGAACCCGGCGTCGCCGAGGCCGAGGCGAACGCCTGGCTCGACCGCGTCTTCGGGCCCGAATAACCCGTTGAGCTGCGCGTGCCGACGCGCACGTTAGGGTTGCGCCAGGGGCACCGGTCCCCGCGAGCGGGGGGCTCCATGACACGTCACACGTCCATATCCACCACCAGGCTGGCGCGGCGGGCGGCGATCGGCCTGATGGCCCTGAGCCTGTTGCTGGGCGGATGCGCGGCCGGGTCCGCCGAGAAAGCACCGGCGCCTGCACCGACTGCCACACCGCCGGCCGATCCGAAGGAGATCGCGGCGGAGATCGCGGCGACGTTCCCCACCGAGGCGGAATGGCTGGAAAACTACGAGACGGGGAAGTTGTGCACGGCGGAGATCGCCGGTCTGACCAGTTGCGGCAACGAGGTGATCGTGCCCGTCACCTCAAGTCAAGGAAAGGACCTCCGTGAGGGTGTCACCGCGGTGACCGCCGCCGTCGTGGACTTGAACGTCGCCGAGTTTGACACCGACGAGGTGGCGGAGGAGTGGGCAGGCAAGAGCAAGGCCGCCGATATTCTGTTCACCGGCGACTTCGACATTCCCGCGAATGCCGAAACGAACGCAGCGGGGGCGCGCGGAACTGGCACGCTGGTTGACATCACCCGGGACGGCTGGGCCGGCTACCGGATGTCCCAGGTGTCCGAGGCAACCGGTTTCGACGGGAGCGCACGGGCTGCCGCAACCAGCACGAATTCGGTCGTAATGACAAATGGACCGCTCAGGTTCAACCTGAGCGTCTACTTCGCCAGCGGCGAACCCGGCGCGGGCGACGCAGAAACTGACGCCTGGCTCGACCGCGTCTTCGGGCCTGAAGAAGCCGACTGACGCACCCGGTCCGTGCGGCTACGCGGGCCAGGCGCCGTTATGCGGGTGGCGCGCCACCCGCATAACGGCGCGTACCCCGCGCTCGGCGCACTCGGGCCGGGTCGAGCGCGGGCCCGGGCGAGCGCGCCTCGGTTCGAACGCGGGCCTGAATCGAGGGACGGGTGCGGTGCGGGTGGCTAGCTCTCGCCGCCGGGCGGGCCCATCACGAGCAGGGTCGTGAAGACCGCGACCAGGCCCACCACGAGCACGGATGCCAGCAGCAGCGGTCGCGCCAACCCGAACCGCAGCAGCCGGCTCACCACGGTGTGGTCCCGGGGGTCGTCCGTGGCCTCCCGGCGCCAGCCGCCGTCGAGTAGGTTGCGGCGCTCGAGCCAGCGGTCGAACGGGATCGTGGCGAAGGGCACCACGGCGGTGGACACGGCGAGCAGCATCAGCCGGGGCCGCCAGCGCTGGTTCACACCCACGAGCACCGCGGTGATGCCGTAGGCCAGGAACACCAGCCCGTGCACAAAACCGCCCACCCGCACGGCGCCGTCGCCGAACTCGCCGGGCGTGAATACGTACTTGAGCAGCATCGCGGTGATCAGGATCGTCCAGGTGATCGCCTCGGCGATGGACAGGATGCGGTAGAGCAGGCGGGGTGACACGGGGGAGGCTCCGTACGAGGTGGATGGTGGGCAGGTCTGATCCCAGACTGCCAGCCCAGCCTGAGCGGAGCATCCGTCGAAGGTTGGACTCTCACCCAGCCCACTGTGCCAGCATGAGGAGATGACGTACCTTCCTGCAGAAACCCGTTACGACTCCATGCCCTACCGCCGCACCGGCCGGAGCGGCCTCAAGCTGCCCGCGATCTCGCTGGGCCTGTGGCAGAACTTCGGTGGCACCGTGCCGGTGGAGACGCAGCGCGCGATCCTGCGGCGGGCCTTCGACCTCGGGGTCACCCATTTCGACCTGGCCAACAACTACGGCCCGCCCTACGGCAGCGCCGAAACGAACTTCGGCCGCATCTTCGGCGAGGACTTCGCCGCCCACCGCGACGAGACCGTCATCTCCACCAAGGCCGGCTACGACATGTGGCCGGGGCCGTACGGCAACTTCGGCTCGCGCAAGTACTTGCTCTCCAGTCTCGACCAGTCGCTGAACCGGATGGGACTGGACTACGTCGACATCTTCTACTCGCACCGGGCCGACCCGGACACCCCGCTCGAGGAGACCATGGGCGCGCTGCACACGGCCGTCACGAGCGGCCGGGCGTTGTACGCCGGCATCTCGTCCTATTCGCCCGAACGCACCCGGCAGGCCGCCGCGATCCTGGCCGAGATGGGCACGCCGCTGCTGATCCACCAGCCGTCCTACTCGATGTTCAACCGTTGGGTCGAGGGCGGCCTGCTCGACACTCTCGATGACATCGGCGTGGGCTGCATCGCGTTCTCCCCGCTGGCCCAGGGGCTGCTCACCGACCGCTACCTCAACGGGGTGCCGGAGGGCTCGCGCGCGTCGCAGGCCGGGTCGATGAGCCGTGACATGGTGAACGACGCGACGGTGGGGCGCATCCGTGCCCTGACCGAGATCGCGGATGCGCGTGGTCAGTCGCTCGCGCAGCTCGCGCTGTCGTGGGTGCTGCGGCGCGGCACCGTCACTTCCGCGCTCGTCGGCGCGTCCTCTGTGAAGCAGCTGGAGACCAACATCGCCGCGATCGACAACCTGGTCTTCACCGACGAGGAGGTCACCGCGATCGACGAGCACGCCGTGGACCTGGGCATCAACCTCTGGGAGCCGTCCAGCGCCGTCTAACCGTTCCCTTAACGAAACGGGTTGCCCCGGCGAACCGGGGCAACTCGTGACAAAACCGGAGCGCAGAAACCTAGGCGTTCACCAGCGACCGCTCGATCACCGAGGTGAAGAACGCGAGCCCGTCCACGCCGCTCCGCATAGCGGCAGCGGTGTCGGGTCCGAAACCGGGCTCCACGGCATGCTCGGGGTGCGGCATCAGGCCCACCACGTTGCCACGCTCGTTGGTGACGCCGGCGATGTCGTTCAGCGAGCCGTTCGGGTTCACGTCGAGGTACCGGGCGATGACGCGGCCCTCACCCTCGAGGCGGGCCAGGGTCTCGGTCGACGCGATGAAGCCGCCCTCGCCGTTCTTCAGCGGGATGGTGATCTCCTGCTTGTCGGTGAAACCGTTCGTCCAGTCCGTCGAGCTGTTCTCGATGCGCAGGCGCTGGTCGCGGCAGATGAACGCGCCGGCCTCGTTGCGAATGAGCCCGCCCTCGAGCAGGTGCGCCTCGGTGAGCATCTGGAAGCCGTTGCAGATGCCGAGCACGGGCATCCCCTTGTTGGCGGCGTCGATGACCTCGGCCATGATCGGCGAGAGGCTGGCGATGGCGCCGGCGCGCAGGTAGTCGCCGTAGCTGAAGCCGCCGGGCAGCACCAGGGCGTCCACGCCGTGCAGGTCGTGCTCGCCGTGCCAGAGGGCCACCGGGGTGGCGCCGGCCAGGCGGATGGCGCGCTGGGCGTCGCGGTCGTCGAGCGAGCCCGGGAAGGTGACGACGCCGATGCGCATCAGTGCGTTTCCCCGGCGGCGACCTCGAGCACGTAGATGTCGGTCACGTCCTCGATCACGGTGTTGCAGAGCACGGTGTCGGCGAGTTCCCGCACCTCGGCGAGCAGCGCGGCATCCGCGGGCCCGTCAACGGTGAGTTCGAACCGCTTGCCGACGCGCACGCCGGTGAACTCGGTCTTGCCCAGGCGGCGGAGGGCGCCGGCGACGGCCTTGCCCTGGGGATCGAGCAGTTCTGCCTTGGGCATAACTTCTACGACGATGGTTGGCATGGCTCACTCCGTAAGACGTCGGGGGCGGATGCTGACGATTCTACAGGCCATCACCCGGCGCGAGTCCGGCCTGGCCCAGCAGGATGCCGCGCAGCACATCGCGCACGGCGGCGACGCCCTGGTAGGTCTCCACGAAGCTGGTGCTCAGCGGTGAGAGGCCGATGCGCAGTCCCTCCGGGGCGCGGAAGTCGGGGATCACGTCGTGCTCCCAGAGGATCCGGGTGACCTGCCGCATGGCCGGGTGATTCACGGTGACGTGCCCGCCGCGGTGCGTGTGCTCGCGCGGGGAGGCCACGGTGACGCCCAGCGGCACCAGCCAGGCATCCACCAGCTCGATCGCGAACTCGGTGAGCGCCACCGATTTGGCGCGCACCGCTTCGATGCCCACCTCGTCGATCATGGCGATGGTGTCCTGCATGGCGAGCATGCCCACGATCGCCGGGGTGCCGCTCATGAAGCGACGGATGCCCTGGGCCGGCACGTACTCCGGCCCCATCGCGAACACGTCGGCGGCGCCCATCCAGCCCTGGATCGGCTGGGACAGATCGGGCTGCAGCTCGGCGCGCACATAGCCGTACGCGGGGGCCCCCGGGCCGCCGTTGAGGTATTTGTACGAGCAGCCCACGGCTAGGTCGACGCCGTCGAGGTCGAGGTTCACCGGCACCGAGCCGGCCGAGTGGCAGAGGTCCCAAAGCACGAGCGCGCCGGCCTCGTGCACGGCGGCGGTGATCGCGGGCACATCGGCGAGGAAGCCGGAGCGGTAGGCCACGTGGCTGAGCACCACGAGCGCGGTCTGCGGGCCTACGACGGCGCGCACCTGGTCGACGGTGACGCCGCCGGTGGTGCTCGATTCGATCCAGCGCAGGGTGAGGCCGCGCTCGGCGGCGATGCCGGCGAGCACGTAGCGGTCGGTGGGGAAGTTGTCGGTGTCGAGCACGATCTCGCTGCGGGCCGGCAGCGAGTCCACGGCCGCGCGGGCGAGCTTGTAGAGGGTCACGGTGGTGGAGTCGCCGATGTAGACCTGGCCGGGGGCGGCGCCGAGCGCGGCCCGGCCGAGGGCGTCGCCGATGGTCAGCGGCAGCTGCATCCACTCGTCGTCCCAGCCGCGGATCAGCCGGGTGCCCCAGGCTCCGGTGAGGAACTCGGTGATCCGCTGCACGCTGGCGGTGGTGGGGCGGCCCAGCGAGTTGCCGTCGAGGTAGACGATCGACGGCGCCGCGTCGTTGCCGGCGGCCGTGGCGGCGTTCACGGCGGCGTTCACGGTGGCGTCGTCGAGGCCCACGAACCGGCGGCGGTAGTGGGCGAGGCCGTCGATGCGGTCCATCCGCCGGGCGAACGCGAGGTGCGCGTCGAGCCCGTCGGCAACAGTGCTGTCGTGCTGGGTCATGATCGGTGGTCCTCGAGGTCGGGCCGGGGGAGTGCGCGGGCGGGCTGTGCGTGGGCGGGGAGTGCGTGGGCGGGCAGTGCCTGAGCGCGGAGCAGCCAGTCGATGAAACCGGTCAGGTCGTGCGGGTCGGTGGGGCGGTCGCCGGGTATAACGGTAACCCGGCGCGCACCGGCGGGGCTGACGCCCGGTGCGAGTGCGGGTGCGAGTGCGAGTGCGGGTGTGGATGCGGACGGGCGTGCGGGCGACACCGCCGCGGGTATCGGCCCGTTCGGGTAACCCGGGTAGTCGGCCGTGAGCGCGGCCAGCACGTCATCGGGGGAGAGCCCGCAGGCCAGCAGCGCCGCGATCTCGCGGCGGTTGAGCCCCACCGGCAGCGGCCCGTTGCCCAGGTCGGTGCCGTAGAGCACCCGGCCGCCCGCGGTGTGGAACCGGGCCAGGTTGTCGCTCGCGACGTGGAATGCCGCGGTCGGTTCACCCCAGCCGTGGATGTCCAGGGTGCTGATCCAGGTGAGCCGGCCGGCCATCCGGCCGAGCAGCTCGCCCGGCAGTCTGTCGGTGAACGGGGTGTGCGCGAGCAGGTCGACCCCGGCCGTGAAGGCGGCGTCGGCCTGGCCGGGCCCCTCGGTGTGGGCGGCCACGGGCAGCATCCGCTCGTGGGCGGCGGCCACGATCGCCGCGAGGGTGGCGGTGTCGAGCACCGGGCCGGCGGCCGAATTGAGCGTGACCTTGATCACGGATGCGCCGCCCGCGGCCTGCCGGGCCACCGCGCCGGCCGCCTCACCCGGTGAGCCCACCGCACAGGCGCTGCCCGCGGGAGCCCAGGCCTGCCGGCTGGGGTAGCCGCCCGGCGCCCCGAGGAACTGGCCCGCGTAGCGCGCGTCGGGGCCGGCCGCGTCGGCCGCACCGGCCGCACTGGGCACAGCGTCAGTGCCGGCCACCCCCAGCGCTGCGGCCGCGGCGACACCGCCAGGGGCATCCGCGGCGGGCCACCAGCCGCCCAGGTCGAGCACCCTGGCGATGCCGCCGGCGGCCAACTGCGTCGGGTCGATCAGCGCGAGGTGTGCGTGCGCATCCAGAAACCCGGGCAGCAGCACCGTCATCGGCCCACCTCGGTGCGCACGGCGAACAGCTCGGGGAAGAAGGTCAGCTCAAGCGCCTTCTGCAGAAACCCGGCGCCGCTGGAGCCGCCGGTGCCCGGCTTCATGCCGATGATGCGTTGCACCGTCTTGAGGTGCCGGAACCGCCAGAGCTGGAAGTTGTCCTCGAGGTCGACGAGTTCCTCGCAGGCCTCGTACACGTTCCAGTTCTCGGTCTCGTTCTCGTATATGCCACGGAAGGTATGCACGAGTTCGGGGTGCAGAACCCAGGCCTCGGTCACGTCCCGGTCGAGCACCGCGGCCGGGATGTCGAAGCCCTGCCGGTGCAGGTAGCGCAGGAACTCGTCGTAGATGCTCGGCGCCTCGTACACCTCGGTGAGCAGGGCGAGGGCCTCGGCGTCATCGGCGAAGACCTCGAGCATGCGCGGATGCTTGTTGCCGAGCACGAACTCCACCGCACGGTACTGGTACGACTGGAACCCGGAAGAACTGCCGAGGAAGTCCCGGAACTGGGCGTATTCGGAGGGCGTGAGGGTCGCGAGCACCGACCACTGTTCGGTGAGGGTGCGCTGGATGTGCTTGACCCTGGCGATGCCCTTGAGTGCCGGCGGCAACCTGTCCTGCCGCAGGTGCTCCGCGGCGGCGCGCAGTTCGTGCAGCACCAGCTTGAGCCAGAGCTCGGTGGTCTGGTGCTGGATGATGAAGAGCAGCTCGTCGTGATGTGCGGGTTCGCTCACCGGTTGCTGTGCCGACAGCAGGGTGTCCAGATCGAGGTAGCCGCCGTAGCTCATCCGGTTGCGCAGATCCGTGACGATCCCCGGCTCGAGGTCGCGGGAGTTGTTCTCGACTGGCATGGTTTCCGTTTCCGCCGGGCGGGCACGAAGGCCCGGTTCTGTTCCCTGAATTGTGTGGGCTCGGGCGCGCAGGCGCAACACCGCGGTGCTGCACCGGGCCGACACGCCAGTGCGACGCGGGCATCCGCGCTGCCGACCCGTGGTGTGGCTTGGTGGGGGAGGCATCCCTCCGCGTGTTCGCAGGAAGTGGTTCTAGAATCGACCCCATGACTACCTCTGCCCGGCCCCCGCAGGACGCGTCTCAACCGCGGCGCCGCGACGCCCGGCAGAACCGTGAGCGCCTCATCGACGAAGCCCGCAGCCTGATCGCCGAGCACGGCGTCGACGCCTCGCTCGAGGAGATCGCCCGCCGCG
This sequence comes from Cryobacterium sp. W22_MBD10_FK3, assembly GCF_052113745.1. NCBI lineage: Bacteria > Bacillati > Actinomycetota > Actinomycetes > Micrococcales > Microbacteriaceae > Cryobacterium > Cryobacterium sp. W22_MBD10_FK3. Next base: position 27,403 of record NZ_JBGQOH010000030.1, on the reverse strand, counting down.
CCGACGTGGGCGTTGCCACGCTGTACCGCAACTTCCCCACCCGCGACGACCTCGTGCGGGCCCTCTACGACATCGCCCTGGCCGAGTTGTTCGCGGTGCGCAGCGAGATCGAGGCGGCCCCCACGGCCTGGGCGGGTGTGGTGCTCTACACCGAACGCCTCGCCGAATGGCTGGTGGCCGACCCGTCGTTGCCGCCGATCCTCAAGCGGATGGCCACCATCGACCCCACGGCGCGGCCGTCGGTGGAGCTCGAGAGTTTTCTCACCTCGCTGATTCTGCAGGCGAAGAAAGACGGCGACCTGCGCCCGGATGTCGACTCGATGGACCTCGCCGTGCTCGTCACCATGATCGGTTCGCTCGGCGCCCTCGGCGGCGGGTACACCGGTCAGTGGCGCCGGCAGCTCTCCCTCGCCCTCGACGGTCTGCGCATGCCCGAGAAGCCGCGGCCCAAGCTGCCCGGGCGTCCGCTGAGCGTCAAGGAGTTCCAGGCCACCGTGCACGGGCTCACCCGTCGTGCCACGCGCGCGGCCCGCGGCTCCCGCACCGCCCGCTGACCCACGGCTGACCCCGCCGCCGGGCCGAGGCCCGCTCGTGGCACGCGTTAGTGCCCGCGGCACGTGTTGTTCCCGGCGGCGCATGTTCTAACCTGTGCCGCCGCGCCTAACCTGTGCCGCCGCGCCTAACCTGTGCCGCGAGGCCCTCGCTACGCGCCGGTCAGCAGGCCGAGCAGCTCGCGGTACCTGGCCGCGGTCTGCGCCACGATCTCGGCGGGCAGTTCGGGCGGGGTGCCGGTCTGGTCCCAGTGGGCCGAGAGCCAGTCGCGCACGATCTGCTTGTCGAAGCTGGCCATGCGCTCGGATGGCGTGGCCCCGTCGAGCCAGCTGGCGGCATCCCAGTACCGGCTGGAGTCGCTCGTGAGCACCTCGTCGCCCAGGGTGAGCTCGCCGGAGTCGCGGTCGGCGCCGAACTCGAATTTGGTGTCGGCCAGGATCACCCCGGCGGTCTCGGCGATCACGGAGGCCCGGCGGAAGATCTCCAGCGACGCGTCCCGTAGCGCCTGGGCCACGTCGGCCCCCACCAGCTCCACGGTGCGCTCGAACGAGATGTTCTCGTCGTGCTCGCCCATCGGCGCTTTCCACGCCGGAGTGTAGATCGGTTCGGGCAGCCGGTCGCCGTTCTGCAGGCCCTCGGGCAGCGGGATGCCGCACACCGTCTGGCTGGCCACGTACTCGAGCCAGCCGGACCCGGTGAGGTAGCCGCGCACGACGCACTCGATCGGGTACATGTCCAGGGTCTTGCAGAGCATCGCCCGGCCGGCCACGGCGGCGGGGATCAGGCTCGACGCGTCCACCCGGTGGTCGGGCACGAGGTGGTTGGGCACACCGGTGAGCTGGTCGAACCACCACAGGCTCAGGGTGGTGAGCAGTTCGCCCTTGCCGGGGATGCCCGGCTCGAGAACGTGGTCGAACGCGCTCACCCGGTCGCTGGCCACAACGAGCACTCGCTCCGCGTCGGCCAGGCCGGTGGAACCGTTCGGAACGTAGAGGTCGCGCACCTTGCCCGAATAGACGTGCTGCCAGCCGTCCAGCTGCAGAGCGGCCATCAGTTCGCGACCTTCGCGGCGATGTCGCCCCGGTGCTGGGAGCCCTCGAGCCCGATCAGCGCCACGGCCTCGTAGGCCCGCTCGCGCGCCTCGGTGAAGTCGGCTCCCACGGCCACGACGCTGAGCACCCGGCCGCCGGTGGCGACCAGTGCTGAGCCCTCCAGAGCGGTCGCGGCGTGCGCGATGGTCACGCCGGTCACGGCCGCGGCGTCGGCCAGGCCGGTGATGGCACGTCCCGTCACCGGGGTCTCCGGGTAGTTCTCGCTGGCGATCACCACGGTCACGGCGGCATCGGCCGAGAACTCCGGGCGTGGCAGTCCGGCTAGTTCGCCGGTCGATGCGGCCAGCAGCAGGCCGGAGAGCGGGGTCACGAGCCGGGGCAGCACGACCTGGGTCTCCGGGTCGCCGAAGCGGGCGTTGAATTCGATGACGCGGATGCCGGCATCCGTGAGAATCAGCCCGCAGTAGAGCAGCCCGATGAAGGGGGTGTCTTCACCGGCGAGCTGGCGCACTGTGGGCAGCGCGATGGTCTCGATGACCTCGTCCACGAATGCGGTCTCGCTGCCGAAGCCGGCGTCGAGCCAGGGCAGCGGCGAGTAGGCGCCCATGCCGCCGGTGTTGGGGCCCTCGTCGTTGTCGGCGAGCCGCTTGTAGTCCTGGGCGGGGGAGAGCGGCAGCACGTTGTGGCCGTCGCTGAGCAGGAAGAGCGAGACCTCCTGACCGTCCAGGAACTCTTCGATGAGCACGGCGCCGTGCTGCAGCCAGCGCACCGCGTGGGCGAGGGCGTCGTCGCGGTCGGTGGTGACGAGCACGCCCTTGCCGGCGGCCAGCCCGTCGGCCTTGACCACGTAGGGGGCGCCGTATTCGTCGAGGGCGCCCTGCGCCTCGGCGAGGTTGCCTGCCCGCACGGCCCGGCCGGTGGGCACGCCGGCGTCGTCCATGATGCGCTTGGCGAAGGTCTTGCTGCCCTCGAGGGCGGCGGCGGCCTGGCCGGGCCCGAAGACGGGGATGCCGCGGGTGCGCAGCGCGTCGGCGACGCCGGCGACCAGCGGGGCCTCCGGGCCCACCACGACGAGGTCGATGTTGTGCTCCTGGGCGAAGTTGGTCACCACATCGGAGTCGGTGGGATCGAGGTCGACCACCGGCACATCCGCGGCGATGCCGGCGTTGCCTGGGGCGGCGATCACGTGGGGTCGCGGCTCCTCACGCAGGAGGGCAGTGACGATGGCGTGCTCGCGGGCGCCGGAACCGAGGACCAGTATTCTCACCGGATCAGGCTACCCGGCCAACGCCCCCGTGCGCACCCGCACCGCCTCCGCGGGTCACACTGGGCGCGTTGAGACGGCAGACTGGTTACATGGCACGCGCGAGAATCGACGACGGATTGGGCCGAACCGCCGTGAAGGCATACCTGGCCGACGAAGCGGGCGCGAGCCGCGACACCAAGGCGCTCGCCGTGCGGTACACGCTGCAGCTGCTGGCCGAGCAGGCCGAGGGCAACACCGTGGAGGTGCGGGTTCCCCCGTTCGGCGCCACGCAGTGCATCGCCGGTCCCCGGCACACCCGCGGCACCCCGCCCAACGTGGTCGAAACGGATGTCGCCACCTGGCTAGGCCTCGCCACCGGCGGCCTGGCCTGGGCCGACGGCATCGCCTCCGGGCGCATCCACGCCTCCGGCCAGCGCGCCGACCTCAGCGCCGAGCTGCCGGTGCTGCCCTAGCCGCACCAGCACCAGCACCAGCACCAGCACCAGCACCAGCACCACCCGCACCCGGAGCCCGCTTCTGTTCCCCGTCCGGACAAATGCGTCCGGCACACCGGGTGCACTTGTCCGCATCGGCAACAGATGCGGCTCACCCGGCGGTCGACATGCCACGATGGGGCATGACCGAGGCCCCGCTTGACCTCCCCACGCTGCACGGCCACCGGCTGGTGCTGCGGGGCTGGCGCAGCACGGATGTCTCGACGGTGCAGGAAGCCTCGCTCGACCCACTCATCCCCCTCCTCACCACCGTGCCAAAGACGAACGGCGCACCGGAGGCCCTGGCGTTCATCGCACGCCAGCACGAGCGCCTGCGCACACGCGAGGGGTACGTTTTTGCGATCGCCGACCCCGACGACCGGGCGGTCGGGCACATCGGACTGTTCTTCTCGGCCGGCGCCGGCGCGCGCGCCAGCATCGGCTACTGGATCGCCGCGTCGCAGCGGCGCCGGGGTTATGCCGCCGAGGCGCTCGGCATCCTGACGGACTGGGCACGACAGCACCCTAATCTCGACCGTCTGGAACTCTACGTCGAACCCTGGAACACGGGCTCCTGGCGAGCGGCCGAACGCGCCGGCTACCACCGCGAGGGACTGCTTCGCGCGTGGGAACGGATCGACGGCTCACCGCGCGACATGTACATGTACGCGCGGCTGACGGCGCACGTTCCGCCGAACGAGTGAGCTGGTCCCGCCTCAGGCCAGGATCGCGGCGACCTCGGCCAGCGCTGGCATCGAACTCGTGGCGCCGGCCCGGGTCACCGAGATCGATGACGCCACGGTGGCCCAACGCACGGCGTCGATCATCCGTTCTTCGGAGATGCCGCCGGCGGTCAACGTCTGCGGCAGTCCGGCGGCGGCCAGCCGGGCCACCAGGGCACCCACGAAGGTGTCGCCGGCCGCGGTGGTGTCCACGGCTGTCACCGGGCGGGCGGGCGCCAGACCCAGCGCGGCGCCGTCGAACGCGACCACACAGCCCTCGGCGCCCAGGGTCACGATCGCCCAGGTCGCATCGGCGCTGAGCACCTCGGCGGCCCGCACCGGGTCGGCCTCGCCGGTGAGCTCGGTGGCTTCGATCTGGTTGGGCACCACCAGGTCCACCGAGGCCAGGAAGCCCTCGGGCAGCGGTACCACCGGCGCCGGGGTGAGCACCGTGAACACCCCGTTCGCGCGGGCCACCGCGACGCCGGCCACGAGCACCGGCACCGGCAGCTCACACTGCATGACCAGGAAGCGAGCTCCCCGAATCGTGGCCTCCTGCTCCGGGTTCAGCGCGGTCACGGTGGCATTGGCGCCGGACACCACGACGATCGAGTTCTCGCCGGAATCCAGCACGGAGATGTGCGCGGTGCCGGTGGGCACATCGGCCACGGCCAGGCCGGCGGCGCCGATACCCTCACCGGTCACCACGGTCCGGAGTTCCCTGCCGTAGGAATCCGCTCCCAGCGCGCCGATGAAGTCGACGGCCGCATCCTGCCTGGCCGCCGCCACCGCCTGATTGAGACCCTTGCCGCCGGGCACCGTGCTGAAGCCGGTGCCGAACATCGTCTCGCCCGGCTTGGGCAGCCGGGGCTGGCGAACCACAAGGTCCATGTTGGCGCTGCCGAGCACGGCGATCCGGTTGGTGCTGCTGAAATCGTTCACCGCACCAGTCTGACGGATGTCGCGCCACGGCCGCCGCCGCCGCCCAGCCTCCGGATCAGCGCCCGGCCCGCACCGGGAGCACGATCACGGCCCTCGTCACCGGGTGGGGCAGCACCTCGATCGCGTGTCGGTACACCATGCTCAGCCGTTCACTGGTGAGCACCTCGCCCGGCGTGCCCGTCGCCGAGACCCTGCCGTCGTCGAGCAGGGTGATCCGGTCGGCCCACGCTGCAGCGAGGGTGAGGTCGTGCAACACGACCACCACGGCATCCCCGGCCAGGGCCCGGTCCCGCGCGATCTGCAGCAACACTTCCTGGTGGCCGAGGTCCAGGGCGGCGGTGGGTTCGTCGAGCAACAGGATGCCGGCCTCCTGCGCCAGGGTGCGGGCGAAGGCGGCCCGGCCGCGTTCACCGCCGGACAGCGAGGGCAGCCGGCGCTCGCCGAAGCCGGCCAGGTCGGTCAGCCGCAGAGCCTCGGCGACCGCGGTCTCGTCGTCGTCCTCCCGGTCGGTGCGCAACCACGGCCGCCGACCCATCTCCACCACCTGCCGCACGGTGAACGGGAAGAACACGGTGCCCTGCTGCAGCAGCACCGAGCGCTCCCGGGCCAGCGCCCGCAGCGACCACTCGGCCAGCGGCCGCCCGCTCACCCGAACGCTGCCCTCCGATACGGCCTGGTCGCCGGCGAGGGCGGCCAGCAGGGTGGACTTGCCGGCGCCGTTGGGCCGATCACTCGGCGACGGATGCGGCGATCGAGCTGGCCGGCGTGCCCGCCACCCTCACCGCGGCCGGCGCCGCTGCCTTCGGCACCTACCCGGAGGGGGCGGCCCTCGACCCCGTCGACCTCGCCTTCAGCGTCGCCGACTGCGGTGTTGTCTCCGTGACCTCCGACGACGCCCTCGCGGAGTCCGGGGCGGCCGCTGTGTCCGGCGACGAGGTCACCCCGGTGTCCAGCACCGCGGGCCTGGCCTGGCTCATCTGGCTCGTGGTGGCGCTGCTCATCCTGGCCGCGCTCGGTACCGTGGTGCTGTTGCGTCGGCGGGCGGTCAGCGCAGGCGCCACGCCCGCCGCCTAACCGCACACCCGGCCGCACTGACCACCGGATGCCGCCCCGCTCACGCGCAGGGCGGCATCCGGATTCTCCGTGCGACAATAGAACCGTGAGCTCTGCAGATCAGCACGGTGACGCCGAGACGCGAGCGTCCGGCAGTGTTCCGCCAGCCGCGGAGCCGGTCGCAGCCGGCGCCACCCCGGCCGGGACCCCGATTCCCGTCGAACCCACCGAGACCGTCGTCTCCGAGGAAACCGTCGTGGTGCGCCGATCGCCCAGGTACGTCAGTTTCATGATCGTCGGCGCCGTCGTCGGCGCCATCCTGGCCCTGCTGCTCACCGTGCTCTACCCGCGGAACACCGAATTCGACCCGACCCAGGTCTTCGGCTTCCTGCTGCTGGGCGGCATCGCCATCGGCGTCGCCGTGAGCTGCCTCGTCGCGATAGTGCTCGACCGATTCGTCGGACGCTCCGCGACCACCGTCGTCGTCGATAGACTTGACGCGAACATCACACGCGCCTTCGAGGCTCCGGATCCTGGATCCGACCCCCAACCTTCCAACGAGAATTCTTAGTAAAGGGGCTGCGGCTTGGCCGGTGGCGACGGACGACTGAATCATGATCTTCTTCCTGGCGAGAAGGGTCCGCAGGATGCCTGCGGAGTCTTCGGAGTCTGGGCACCGGGTGAAGAGGTAGCGAAACTCAGCTACTTCGGGCTTTACGCCCTGCAGCACCGCGGCCAGGAATCGGCGGGCATCGCGACCAGCGACGGCTCGAAGATCCTCATCTACAAAGACATGGGCCTGGTCTCCCAGGTCTTCAACGAGGCGTCGCTGAGCACCCTGCTCGGCCACCTCGCGGTGGGCCACACCCGCTACTCCACCACAGGGTCGTCGAGCTGGCAGAACGCCCAGCCCACCCTGGGCCGCACCGCCGCCGGCACCGTCGCGCTCGGCCACAACGGCAACCTCACCAACACCGCCGAGCTGCTCGAGCTGGTGCGCGAGCGCTACCCCAAGGTCGACGGCGAACTCGCCCGCGGCAACACCACGGACACCGCCGTGATCACCGCCCTGCTCACCGGCGACCTCGACCACACCCTCGAAGCCACCGCCATGGAGGTGCTCCCGCGACTGCGCGGCGCCTTCTGCCTGGTCTTCATGGACGAGACCACCCTCTACGCCGCCCGTGACCCGCAGGGCGTGCGCCCGCTGGTCCTCGGCCGGCTCGAGCGCGGCTGGGTCGTCGCCTCCGAGACCGCCGCCCTCGACATCGTCGGCGCCAGCTTCGTGCGCGAGGTCGAACCCGGTGAGCTCATCACCATCGACGAAGACGGCCTGCGCACCCAGCGCTTCGCCGAGGTCAAGCGGGCCGGATGCGTGTTCGAGTACGTCTACCTCGCCCGTCCCGACACCACCATCGCCGGGCGTGGCGTGCATGAGGCCCGGGTCGAGATGGGCCGCCAGCTCGCCGCCGAATATCCCGTCGAAGCCGACCTCGTCATCCCCACCCCCGAGTCCGGCACTCCCGCGGCCATCGGCTACGCGCAGGCATCCGGCATCCCGTTCGGTCAGGGTCTGGTGAAGAACACCTACGTGGGTCGCACCTTCATCCAGCCGTCCGAGACCATCCGCCAGCGCGGCATCAAGCTCAAGCTCAACCCGCTCAAAGAGGTCATCAAGGGCAAGCGGTTGATCGTCGTCGACGACTCGATCGTACGCGGCAATACCCAGCGCGCCCTGGTCAGCATGCTCCGCGAGGCCGGCGCCGCCGAGGTGCACGTGCGCATCTCCAGCCCGCCCATCACCTGGCCCTGCTTCTACGGCATCGACTTCGCCTCCCGCGCCGAACTGATCGCCACCGGCCTCGGCGTCGACGAGGTGCGCCAGGCCATCGGCGCCGACTCGCTCGGATACCTCTCGGAAGACGGCATGATCGCGTCCACCGAGCAGCCGCGCGAGAGCCTCTGCACGGCCTGCTTCACCGGGGTGTACCCGATCAAGCTGCCCGAGACCCAGCATCTGGGCAAGAACCTCCTCGAGCGCGACGTCTCCTCCAACGGCTGCGACCCCGGTCCAGACGCGGAATTCGAGAGCGTGCTCACCCCTGACTCGAAGCGGGCCACCGTGCTCGTCGAACACAGTCAGGTTCCGTTTGGCGATCCCGGAAGACCAGAATGAGTAACGCAACCTACGCCGCCGCCGGAGTCGACACCCACGCGGGTGACCTCGCGGTCTCACTGATGAAGTCAGCCGTCTCGGCCACCCACGGCCCAGAGGTGCTCGGCGGCTTCGGCGGATTCGCCGGACTCTACGATGTGTCCTTCCTCACCACCTTCAAGCGCCCGCTGCTGGCCACCTCCACGGATGGCGTGGGTACCAAGGTCGCCATCGCCCAGGCGCTCGACAAGCACGACACCATCGGGCAAGACCTGGTGGGCATGGTCGTCGACGACATCATCGTCGTCGGCGCGCGCCCGCTGTTCATGACCGACTACATCGCCTGCGGCAAGGTCGTCCCCGAGCGCATCGCGTCGATCGTCGAGGGCATCGCCAAGGCCTGCGCCGCCACCGGCACCGCGCTCGTCGGCGGCGAGACCGCCGAACACCCCGGGCTGCTCGGTCCGGACGACTACGACGTGGCCGGAGCGGCCACCGGTGTCGTCGAGGCCGACCAGGTCCTCGGCGCCGAGCGCGTGGTGTCGGGAGACGTCGTCATCGCGATGGCCTCCTCCGGCCTGCACTCCAACGGCTTCTCACTCGTGCGGCACATTCTGGCCAAGCGCGACATCGGCTACACCGACACCTCGGCCGAACTCGGCGGCGTCGTCGGCGAGGCGCTGCTCGAACCCACCCGGCTCTACACCGGCCCGCTGCTGAGCGTGCTGGCCGACCCCGAGCTCGCCGGGGTGGTGCACTCGCTCAGCCACGTCACCGGTGGCGGCATCGCCGCCAACCTGGCCCGCGTGCTGCCCGTGGGCAGCTGGGTCGAGGTTGACCGGTCCACCTGGTCGCCCGACCCGATCTTCCGCGTGCTCGGCGACATGGCCGGCAGCACCCTCGAGAGTGCCGAAGGCACCTGGAACCTCGGCGTGGGCATGTTCGCGGTCGTCGCGGCCAACGCCGCATCATCCGTGATCGCCCGCCTGAAGAGCGAGGGCATCCCGTCCTGGGTCGCCGGCCGCGTTTCGATGGCTGCCCACGACCTCACCGGCTTCGAGCAGGGTGCCAAGGGTGTCAACGGCGGCGCCGTGCGCCTCGTCGGCGCCTACGCCGCCTAACCCCGACCATCCGCTTCGCCCAAACCGGCCCTCTCAACTAACCAAACCGGGCCACTCACCCCGCGAATACTGTTCCCGCGGGGGTGCCCGTCGCTGCAGACAATGACTGGCCCATTTTTGCTAGTGCGGCACCCCCCTCGACTAGCCAAACCGGGCCACTCATCCCCGCTGTTGCTGTTCCCGCGGGGGTGCCGGCCGCTGCCAGCGATGACTGGCCCATTTTTGCTAGTGCGGCACCCCCCTCGACTAGCCAAACCGGGCCACTCATCCCCGCGGTTGCTGTTCCTGCGGGGGTGCCGGCCGCTGCCAGCGATGACTGGCCCATTTTTGCTAGTGCGGCAGCCCCCTCAACTAGCAAAATCGGGCCACTCATCCCCGCGGATGCTGTTCCCGCGGGGGTGCCGGCCGCTGCCGGCGATGACTGGCCCATTTTTGCTAGTGCGGCACCCCCCTCAACTAGCAAAATCGGGCCAGTCATGCCGATGGGCGCGACAAAACCGCGCGACCGGGGCCCGAGGCCCAAGGACCGGGGCCCGAGGGGCTGACAACGCTGGGAGTTGCCCGAAGGTGGGCATCGCGGCGCGCCGGGCACGCTAAAGCACCCCGGAGGGCAGCGATTCAGGCGGAGTCAGCTACGCGCGCTTCTTCTCGTCCTCGGTGTCGTAGTGGTCGACATAGTCGTCCGGCTCGTCAGTCGTGGCCTTGTTCGCTTCGTACTCCGGCCACTTGGCCAGGTCTTCGTCGAGACGCGGGTCGGTCGCCGGATGCCCGGTGAGCTCGCGTTCGAGCGCGTTGTAGTTGGTGTCCGGGCTGAAATACTTCAGCTCGCGGGCAACCTTGGTGTGCTTTGCTTTTTGACGGCCGCGCCCCATGCGTGACCCCCTAACGATGCCAGGCCGGGTGAGTGATGAGTCACCCGGGAGTTGCCGAACGGAATAGTGAAATCTAGCCGCTAGTTTAGCATGGTGGGCCTCTTGCCCCGATGACGCGGTTCACGGTCAGAACCGAAGGATGAGGATACATGGTGGACGCCACGGCTGGGCCGGTGGTGATCATTGGTTCCGGGCAGGCCGGCCTCTCGGTGGCCTACTATCTCAAGCGGTTCGGTCTCTCGGCCAGCCGGGACTTTGTGATCTTCGATCGCGGCGCGGATGCCGGGGGAGCGTGGCAGTACCGCTGGGAAGCCCTGCGCCTGGGAACCGCCCACCGGGTCAACGACCTGCCGGGTCTGTCCGACCTCGGGCTGAGCTTCGAGACCGCCGACAGGTCGCGCCCCGCCCGCGATGTCGTGACCGAGTACTACCGCCGCTACGAGGAGCACTTCGAGCTCAACGTCGTGCGCCCGGTGTCGGTCGTCTCCGTGTTCAACCGGCGGGCGGACCTCGTCGTGCGTTCCACGTCGCCCGCCTTCGGTGAGCGGGAGACCCACGCCGGTCTGCTGGTGAACGCCACCGGCACCTGGGGCGCACCGTTCGTGCCGCACTACCCGGGGGCCGCGTCCTTCGCCGGTCGTCAGCTGCACACCAACGGGTTCCGGGATGCCGCCGAGTTCGCCGGTCAGCGGGTGGTGGTGGTCGGCGGCGGCACCTCCGCCATCGGCTTCATGCTCGAGCTGGAGGGGGTGGCGGCGAGCCTCACCTGGGCGTCCCGGCGCCCGATCGACTGGGTGCACACCGAGCGTCTTGACCTCGAGGGGGCCTCGGCCGCCGTGTCGATGCAGGATGAGGCGGCCCGCAACGGCCGCGCCCTGCCGAGCATCGTCAGCGGCACGGGCGTGCCGGTGAGCCGGCGCATCCAGGCCGGCATCGACCGGGGCACCCTGGTGGCACGGCCCATGTTCGTGGCCGTCGAGGAGACCGGCGTGCGCTGGTCCGACGGCTCCGTCACCGAGGCGGATGCGATCATCTGGGCCACCGGATTCCGGCCGGAACTGCGCCACCTGGCACCGCTCAAGCTGCGCGACAAGGCAGGCGGACTCGTCGTCGGCGCCGGCTCGTCCTGGACCGACCCGCGCATCTTCCTGGCCGGGTACGGCCCGCAGGCCAGCACCATCGGTGCCCGGCGGGCCGGCCGGGTGATCGCCCGGCAGGTGATGGCCCTGCTCTGAGCTCGGGCCGCTGCCGCTCTACCCACGTCATCCCGCCGGCTCGAGCATCCGCTCGGCACGATTCCGACGGGAAGCAGAACGCGAGCGCCCGCCCGCCCGCTGACCGTCCTCGGTCAGCGGAACCGGGTCTGCCCTACCTGCGTTTGCGGCGCTTGGTGTTCGAGGGTCGTGCCCGCGGCTTCATCGGCGGGCTGGCCGGGCTCGACTTGGGTCCGGTGGCAGCCGTGGCGGGCACCGTGACGCTGGTCGTGTCAACGGCCACCGGCTCGAGCGGCTTCCGAGGGATCGGGTGGGAGCGCACGGGCTCACCGCGACGCTCCTGGCCGGGGATCGGCCGGGACCGGCGCCCATAGATGAGTTCGGACGAGTCCAGCAGCCACGGCACCAGGGCGATGGTCACGCCGTGCACGAGCATCAGCTTCTGGCGCAGACGCCGGGCCTTGTGGTTGTGCAGCAACGACTCCCACCAGTGCCCCACGATGTAGATCGGGGTGTACACGGTGACGACCTCGGAGCCGTACTCCTCGCGGCGATCCTTGATGTAACAGATCAGCGGCCAGCTGATGTCGCGGTACGGCGAGGCCACGATGTTCAGCGGCACCTGGATGTTCTGCTTGGCCCAGTCGATGATGAGGTTCTCGGTCTCCTCCTCGTCGATCGAGACGTGCACGGCCTCCAGGCTCACATGCCGCGCGGCGATGGCGTAGTCGAGGGCCTTGAGCACGGGCTTCTGCATCTTGCCCACGAGCACGATGGCGTGGTCGCCCTGCGAGCCGAACGTCGTGATCGGGTCGACCTCGATCTCCTTCGCCACGTCGCGGTAGTACCGGTTCACACCGATCATCAACACGAAGAGGATCGGCATCATCAGGAACACCAACCAGGCACCGTGGGTGAACTTGGTGATCGTGACGACGATCAGCACCACGCCGGTGAGCAGGGCGCCGAAGCCGTTGATCGACAGGCTCCGGATGATCGAACCCCGGTTCGGCGGATTCGTCTTCAGCAGGGTCAGCCAGTGCTTCACCATGCCGGTCTGACCGATGGTGAACGACACGAACACACCGATGATGTAGAGCTGGATCAACACGGTGAGGTTGGCCTGATAGATCACGATGATCACGATGGCGGCCAGGGCGAGCAGCACCACACCGTTCGAGTAGATCAGGCGGTCGCCTCGGGTGCTCAGCGACTTGGGCGCGTAGGAGTCGCGGGCCAGCACGCTGCCGAGCAGCGGGAAGCCGTTGAATGCCGTGTTCGCGGCCAACAGCAGGATCAGGGCCGTCGCACCCTGCAGCACGAAGAACATCAGCGAGTTGTTGCCGAAGGTTGCCGCGGCGATTTGGGCGATCAGGCTGCGCTGCGGCTGGGTCTCGCACTCCGCCCAGCCGATCAGGTCGCAGGGGTTCTCCGCGTAGTGCACTCTGGAGAACAGCGCCAGCGCGGTGAGGCCGACGAACAGCACAATCGCGATGCCGCCCATCAGGGTCAGGGTGATCTGGGCGTTCCTGATCTTGGGCCGCTTGAACGCGGGCACGCCGTTGGCGATGGCCTCAACGCCGGTGAGGGCACTACAGCCACTGGCAAACGAACGCAGCAACAACAGGATGAACGCGGTCTGCGCGAGGTTGTGCGCCTGCACCTCGAAGCCGGCCGATTCGGCAACCGGCGCATCGCCCAGGGCCACCCGGCCCAGGCCCACGACGATCATCAGCAGCACGCTGCCGATGAACACATAGGTGGGCAGCGCAAAGGCCTTGCTCGACTCGGCGACGCCGCGCAGGTTGACAGCGGCGAGCACAATCACGAAGACCACGGCCAGTTCCACGCGCAGCGGTGCCAGCCCGGGCAGCGCCGAGATGATGTTGTCCACCCCGCTGGACACCGAGACGACGACTGTCATCACGTAGTCGACCAGCAGCGCGGATGCGACGACGAGGCCGGCCTTCTCGCCGAGGTTCTTGGAGGCGACTTCGTAGTCGCCGCCACCGTTCGGGTAGGCCTTGATCAACTGTCGGTACGACGCGACCACGACCAGAAGAAGCAACACGACCACGGCCGCGACCCACGGAGCGAAGGCCAGGAAGGACAGCCCGCCCAGGGTCAGGATCATCAGCAGTTCCTGCGGAGCGTACGCGACGCTGGACAGCGGGTCACTGGCGAAAATCGGGAGCGCCAGGTGCTTCGGAAGCAGCTGCCCGTCCAGGTGTTCGCTGGCAAGCGGTTCGCCGATTATCCACCGTTTCGGTGATCGGGCTTCAGGTGCTGGGGGGTTCCCCTCTGGTGTCACGAGGGACGACACTACTCCGATGCACCTCGCTGTCAAGTTGTCGGCAGATTGACAGGATCAGCCGGGCGTTTTCGCAGCCGCGAGCCGGTCGGACGACCACAGGATTACGGCTGGTGGGAGCCCAGTTCGAGGGGCGCAGCGGGCTGAGCCCGGGCCCCTACCGGGTCCCGGGCTCTCCCAGCTGCCACGCAGACTAGCGCGTGAGCGAGCTGCGGATGCTGGCTCGCACCGCGTCGAGCTGGCGGCGCAACTCAGACACTGTGTCGCTCGGCATCGTCGAACGGTACGCCTGGGTGCGCAGGTCCGCGCGCACCTGCTGGCGGAACTCATTGAGCACCATGTCGGCCTCCTTGAGCGCCAGGTTGGCCTCGCCGGTGGGGCGGGCATCCGCGCTGGATTTGGTCGGCTCTGGCGGCTTCTGGCGTGCGGCAGAGGCCAGGTCGGCCCGCAGGCTCTTCATGGCCTCGGTGACCCCGGTGCGCACTTCGTCGGCGAGACGGCGCACCGAGTCGGTGACCTCGCTCTCGATGTTGGCCAGGTCGTCGGCGCGGGCGGCCAGTTCGGCGCGGCCAGCATCGGTGATCTCGTACACCGTCTTGCGATCGCCGGCTGTCTTGGTGACCAGTCCCTCCTCCTCGAGCTTGGCCAGGCGCGGGTAGATGGTGCCCGCGCTCGGGCTGTAGGTGCCGCCGAAACGGTCGCTGAGCGCCTGGATCAGCTCGTAGCCGTGCCGGGGTCGCTCGGCGAGCAGGCTCAGTAGGTAGAGCCGCAGGCTGCCATGGGCGAAGATCGGGGTCATGACGACGCTCCGTCACCCGCAGTGTCGGCGCTGCCTGCCGTGCTGCTGCCCGTCGCGCTGCCCGCGTCGTTCACGCCGGCTCCGTGACGGCGAACCACCGAGATGTTGCCCGACACCGAGTTGGCGCGCAGGTCGAGCCAGGCGCCGTCGAGGTTGCCGGTGGAACCGTCGTAACCCTTGCCGAGGGTGCCGCGGATGGTCTGGTTGTCCAGCTGCAGGGTGCCGGAGACGGTGTTGATCTTGTAGCGGGTCGGCACGTCGGCGCCGATCCGCACGGTCACGTTGCCGCTCACCAGGTTGGTCGCGATCTGGTCAGGCACGCCGTCGATGTCGAGGAAGACGGCGCTCGTGACGCCATCGACGGTGAACCGGCCGATGTCCCCGCTGGCGGTGATGTCGCCGGAGACCGTGTGCGCCACGATGTTGCCGGTGTGGTTCCGCACCGACATCTCGCCGTTCACGCCGTTGAGTTCGAGGTCGCCCACGAGGTCGTCCACCACGAGGTCGCCGGAAACCGTGCTGAGCTTGGCGTCGTTGCGGAGCCCCGTGACCAGGGCGTCCGCAGTGACCACGCCGAACTTCATCGCGACGTCGCGCGGAACGGTGATGCTCACCTCGGCCTTGGCGCTGCCGCGGAAGGACGCGAACACGTCGATGAAGTTGTCCCACCGCAATTGCGGATGGTCGATCTCGAGCATGTCGTCGACGACCGAGATCTTGAGGTCCTTGCCCGAGACGCTGTGCACCTCGATGCGTGCGCCGGGCTCATCGCTGCCGATCACGTCGACTTTTCCGCCGATCAGGCCCACTTTGAGCGTGCGAACCAGCTCAACGTCGATGACCTTGGTTTGCCCTGGGGCGACCAGCCATTTTTCCTGCGTCATAGTCTTCTCCTTCGCGATATATCGCGTTCGTTGAATATCAAGATATATCGCGTCTTGTCGCGCGGCAAGTCCCTCACGGCAAACCCGCAGAAAGCGACGCCGCAGCCGCCGGCGGGTGTCGGTCAGTACAGGAAAACCGCGAGCCAGTCCCGGTTGTGGGCGTGCACCAGCACCAGGAACACCGCAAGGTCGAAGAGCAGGTGCACGCAGACGACGTAGGTGAGCGACTTGGTGATCGAGAAGGTGTAACCCTGCAGCAGGGCGAAGGGAATCGTCAACAGCGGCCCCCAGCTGCGGTAGCCGAGTTCCCACAGGAACGACACGAAGATCACCATCTGCAGCAGGTTCGCGGTCCAGAAGGAGAAGTGGCGCCTGAACAGGGCGAAGACCGTGCAGATGAAGAACAGTTCGTCCCAGATGCCCACGAACCCCACCCCCACGAAGAGGCGGCCCAGTTCGTCGGGGGCGACGATGGCCGGCCAGTTCAGGTAGGCGCCGGAGCGGATGAAGTAGGTCGGCAGAATCAGGTAGCCCAGCAGCAGCACGCCCACCAGGTACCAGCGCTCCAGGGTGGTCCAGCGCTGCCCGGTCTTGATCGGGAACCACACCTCGCGGTCCCCGAAGGCGCGCCGCGAGATGAGGTAGGGCACAGCCACCGCCGCCGAGAGCACCACGCCCATCAACGCCATATTGGGGTAGCTGATGTCGGCCTCCACCGAGATGGTGCTGATGATCAGGAGCCCGACCGCGATCAGGAGCAGGTCGCGGAACAGCGCGCGGTCGGCCAGCCAAGCCACGACCAGGGCCACCGCGAGGGTCGCGTAGCCTGGCAGCGGCAGCCGCAGCGCGAACAGGAGCACCGCCGAGGCCGAGATCAGAGCCGCCGCCAGCACTCGCGCCGGCGCCATCTTGGATGCCCGCCCCGGCGTCGCCGAGGCAGCCACGGCGGCGTTGTCTCCCATCGTGCAATTCTGGCCGAAGTCGCTGCCCACGTAAACAGCACCCTGCCGGGGCACGGCATCCGGCAGTAGGTTCGGGGAATGGCGAACCCCACGAATCGAGCCGCTGGACGTGCCGCTGCTGGCCGTGCCGGTGCCCGCGGCGCCCTCGAGCCCTCCGACAACGGCCATCTCGATCCCGTCGCGCTGGCCGCGCACCTCATCACGATCGATTCCGTCAACCCCGACCTCGCCCCTGGCGGTGCCGGTGAGGCCGAGATCGCCGAGTGGTGTGCCCAATGGCTCGCCGCGCGCGGCTTCGAGGTGCACCGGCTCGAGGAGCGGGCCGGCCGGCCGTCCATCGTCGGCATCAAGCGCGGCACCGGCGACGGCAGGTCGCTCATGCTCAATGCCCACTTCGACACCGTCGGCGTCGACGGCTACGAGGGTGACCCGTTCTCGGGGCAGCGGCACTCCGGCCGCGTGCACGGTCGCGGCGCGTTCGATACCAAGGGCGGCCTGGCCGCCGTGCTGGTCGCCGCGCACCGGGCCACCCTCACACCGTTGGCCGGTGACCTGCTCGTGACGCTCGTCGCCGACGAAGAATTCGGCAGTCTCGGCACCGAGGAGGTGCTGCGCCGGTTCAGCGCCGACGCGGCGATCGTCGTGGAGCCGAGCGAGCTCGACCTCACGGTCTGCCACCGGGGCTTCGCCTGGTTCGAGCTCACCCTGCACGGGCGGGCGGCCCACGGGTCGATGCCCGAGCAGGGCGTCGACGCCATCCGGCAGGCCGGCCTGGTGATGCGGGAGCTCGACGAGCTCCGCGAGCGCCTCGAGCAGAGGCCGGCGCACCCGCTGCTCGGCCACGGCACCGTGCGGGTCGCCACGATCTCCGGCGGCACGGATGCGGCCACCGTCGCCGCGAGCGCCACCCTCACCATCGAGCGGCGCACCCTGCCCGGCGAGACGCCGGATGCGATCGAGGCCGAGTTGCGCCAACTGCTCGACGCCCTGGCCGCTGACACCGCCGACTTCAGCTACCACCTCAGCCGGCTGGTCGCCCGCGGCGCATTCGAGGCCGACCCGGACTGGCCCATCGTGCTCATGCTCGACGAGCAGGCCGAGCGGGTGCTCGGGCGTGCGGTCACGCAACGCGGCGAGCCATTCTGGACCGACGCCGCTCTGGTGCTGGAGGCGGGAATCCCGTGTCTCATCTTCGGGGTGGACGGCGGCGGTGCGCATGCCCAGGTCGAGTGGGCCACGGAGGTCTCCATCCATCAGGTGACCGACATCCTCGAGCACACCATCGTGGCGGTCTGCGGCTGACCGGGCACGGCTCCGGGTGGCTGCGAGAGGGCGTTCCCGGGCCGGTGCGAGACGGGCTTGACCTTGACGTAGCGTCAAGATTTATCGTTGACGGTGTCGGGCACCCGCCCGACGGCACCGAGGGGCAGGAGTACCACCGACCGATGGACCACTCGATCCAGGACATCGCCCGGCTGGCCGGCACGACGAGCCGCACCCTGCGCCACTACGGCGCCGAGGGGCTGCTGAGTCCGAGCCGGATTGCCGCGAACGGCTATCGGTACTACGACGACAGGGCGCTCGTTCGGCTGCAGCGCATTCTGCTGCTCCGCGATCTCGGACTCGGGCTGCCGGCGATCCGCGCGGTGCTCGACCGCGAGACCGACGAAGCGGCGGCTCTGCGGACCCACCTGGGCTGGCTCGAGCAGGAGCAGCAGAGACTGGCGCGGCAGATCCGGTCGGTGCACACCACCATCACGGCGTTAGAGAGAAAGGACCAACTCATGGCCGAGGCAATGTTCGACGGTTTTGACCACACCACCCATAAGGAAGAGGTCGAGCAACGCTGGGGCGCGGATGCCTACGCCAGCGGCGACAGCTGGTGGCGGGGCATGACCGACAGCCAACGCGCCCAGTGGCAGGCCACCACCGCCGCGCTCCAGGCCGACTGGGCGGATGCCGCCGCCAGGCAGCTCACCCCCGACAGTGCCGAGGCGCAGCAGCTGGCCGAGCGGCACGTTCAGTGGCTCGATGCCGTGCCCGGCATCCCGCGCGAGAACGGCCACCCCGCCGCGGCCTACCTGCGGGGGCTCGGCGAGATGTACGTCGCCGACGAGAGGTTCGCTGCCCACTACGGCGGCCAGTCCGGCGCCGGCTTCGTGCGCGACACCCTCACCGTCTACGCCGACCGCACCCTCTAGCCACCGGCCGCTCCGCGCCCCGAGAGCCGCGGACGACCCGCGAGAGCCGCGGACG
This sequence comes from Cryobacterium sp. W22_MBD10_FK3, assembly GCF_052113745.1. Classification (NCBI taxonomy): domain Bacteria; kingdom Bacillati; phylum Actinomycetota; class Actinomycetes; order Micrococcales; family Microbacteriaceae; genus Cryobacterium; species Cryobacterium sp. W22_MBD10_FK3. The sequence goes on along the minus strand of NZ_JBGQOH010000030.1, from coordinate 8,768 downwards.
ACCCGCGAGAGCGGTGTTGTGGTCGCCTCCGTGGGCCGAGGTGACCACACGGCCGCTTTCGTGAGCGGTTAGGCCGGATCGAGCGCCGGGGCCTCGACCGGCGCGCGGCGGCGGGTCCGGTCCCGCGCGAACAGCGGCAGCGTCCACTGGCAGAGCGGACCCACCAGCAGCGCGAACAACACGGTGCCCAGCCCCACATTGCCGCCGAGCAGCCATCCGGTGGCGAGAACCACGCCCTCGATGCCGGTGCGCACGGCCCAGATCGGCCAGCCGGTGCGAGCGTGCAGACCGGTCATCAGGCCGTCCCGCGGGCCAGGGCCGAGCCCGGCACCGATGTAGATGCCCGAGGCGATGGCCAACAGCAGCAACCCCGCCGCGAAGAGCAGCACCCGCAGCCACAGGGCGAGATCCGCGGGCACCAGCCACAGGCCCACGTCTGCGGATGGTCCCACGAGCAGGGCGTTCAGAACCGTGCCGACTCCCAGCCGCTGCTTGAGGGGGATCCACAGCAGCAGCACGATGCCACTGATGATCGTGGTGACCACTCCGAAACCGAGGTGCACGTGCACGTCGATGCCCTGAGTCAGCACGTCCCACGGGGCCACGCCGATCGCGCCACGCACAATCAACGCAATACCGATTCCATACAGAAACAGGCCAATGATGAGTTGGATCACGCGTCGGGTCATAAGTCCCAATCCAATTGCATTTGACCTCTGTACTCAAGTAGCCAATCTGCCTAGAGTGGCTTCATGTTGTCGAACCAGCTCTCCGCGCGCACCCTGGAGTCGTTGCTTGGCGAGTGGCGCACGGGAGGCAGCGCATACCGGGCCCTGGCCGACCGCATCCGTCTGCTCACCCTCGACGGCCGAATCCCCACCGACAGCCGGCTGCCCGCCGAGCGCGACCTCGGCACCCGGCTGGGCCTCAGCCGCACCACGATCACGGCCGCCTACCGGCAGCTGCGCGAGGCCGGCTACTTGCACAGCGTGCAGGGTTCGGGCAGCATCGCCTGCCTGCCCGGGGTCACCGGCGGGGTGGATGCGCCGACCCCGGCCGGGGTGCTCGATCTCGGCCAGGCGGTGCTGCCGGCCTGGCCCGGACTGGCCGAGATCGCCGCGCTCGCCGCGGCCGACCTGCCGGCGCACCTGACCGGCTCGGGCTTCGACCCGGTGGGCCTGCCCGAGCTGCGCCGCGCCATCGCCGACCGCTACCGGGCCAGGGGGTTGCCCACCGAGCCCGAGCAGATCATGGTCACCGTCGGCGCCCAGCACGCGATCGCCCTGCTCGCGCGGGTACTGGTCAACCGGGGTGACCGGGTGCTGATCGAAACGCCCACCTATCCGCATGCCTACGAGGCGTTGCGGGCGGCCGGCGGGCGCCTGATGCCGGTGGCTGTCACCGCCGCCCTGCCTGGCGCCGACGCCGGCTGGGACGAGCCCGCGCTGCTGCAGACCATCCAGCGCAGCAACCCGGTGCTCGGCTACCTGATGCCCGACTTCCAGAATCCCACCGGGCAGACCATGCCTGTACGGCAACGCGAGCGGGTGCTGGCCGCCGCCGCCCGGCAGGGCACCGTGCTGATCAGCGACGAGACCATCGGCGAACTCGACATCGACCGGGCCGGCGAGTTCGGGCCGTTCGCCGCCTCCGCCGACCCGGACCGGCCTGACCTCGCGGTCACGGTCGGCTCGGTCGGCAAGACCGTCTGGGGCGGCCTGCGGGTCGGCTGGATCCGCGCCGACCCCGGCCTGATCCGCAAGCTGGCCGCGGCGCGGCTGGCCAACGACCTGGGCACGCCGGTGCTCGAGCAGCTCATCGTCACCAGGTTGCTGCGGCAGCTGCCCGAGATTCTGCGGTCCCGCCGGATACTGCTGCGGGCTGGGCGCGACCGGCTGGTCAGCGGCCTGGCGGAGCGGTTCCCCGAGTGGCAGGTGCCCGAGGTACACGGCGGCATCACCCTCTGGGTCAATCTGGGCCGCCCGGTCAGCTCCCAGCTCGCCCTCGCGGCCCGCGCCCAGGGCCTGCTGCTGCCGGCGGGCTCCCGCTTCGGCATCGACGGGGCCTTCGAGAGGTTCCTGCGCATCCCGTTCTGTTACGGACCCGAGCAGATGCCCAGGGCCCTCGACGCCCTCGCGCTGGCGTGGGAGTCGCTGCTGCGGCATCCGCTACCCGACACCGGGTACCTCGCCGACGTCGTGTAACCGTAATCGGACCGTCATCTCTCCAGGCCTCCGCCCCGATCGTTGCAGTGCGTGCAATGAGATACTGATCGGGTGTATTTTCTCTCGGTCTTGAGCATGAAGAACCGGGCGCTCATTGCGCTCATCACCATCGTCGCGGCGGTTTTCGGCTCGCTCGCGCTGACCAGCCTCAAGCAGGAGCTGATCCCTTCCCTGCAGCTGCCGACGCTGCTGATCTCCACGAGCTACCCCGGCGCCTCGCCCGAGGTGGTCAACGATGACGTGTCCACCCCGATCGAGACCGCCATCCAGGGCATCGAGGGCCTGGAATCCACCTCGACGACCAGCAGTACGAACTCGTCGCTGATCAACGCCACGTTCACCTACGGCACCGACCTGGTCAAGGCCGAATCCAAGATCAGCCAGGCCGTCAATCGCATCAAGGCCACCCTGCCCGCCGATCTCGACCCCCAGGTGATCAGCGGCAGCATCGACGACTTCCCCGTGCTGTCGCTGGCCGTGTCCGGCGGCGACACCGACACCGTTGCCGACCAGCTCACCCGCAGCGTGCTCGGCGACATCCGCGACATCGACGGGGTGCGCGATGCCGCCCTCGTCGGCGACATCGGCCAGCGCGTCACCATCACACCGGATGCCGCGGCCCTGGCCGCGCGCGGCCTCAGCGCGAGCGCCATCCGCGACGCCCTGCAGCAGAACGGGTCGCTCATTCCGGCCGGGTCCCTCACCGAAAACGACACGACCCTGTCGGTGCAGGCCGGCGCCAAGCTCGGGTCCGCCGAGGACATCGCCGCCCTGCCCCTGATCAACGGTGGCGCCGCGTCGGCCGGTCTGCCGCCCGTGGCGGCCGAGCCGGTCTCGATCGGTGACGTCGCCGCTGTCGCGGTCGTCGACAACCCGGTCACGAGCATCTCCAGGGTCGACGGCGAAGCTGCCCTCACCATTTCGGTCACCAAGGTGCCGGCCGCGAACACCGTCGACGTCTCCACCGCCGTTCGCGCCATCCTGCCTCAGCTCGAGGATGCCGTGCCCGGCACCACCATCACGGTCGTCTTCGACCAGGCCCCGTTCATCCAGGAGTCCATCGACGCGCTCACCCAGGAGGGCATCCTGGGCCTGATCTTCGCGGTCCTGGTGATCCTGGTCTTCCTGCTGTCGGTTCGCGCCACCCTGGTCACCGCGATCTCCATCCCCACCTCGGTGCTCATCACCTTCATCGGCCTGCAGTCGGTGGGCTACTCGCTCAACATCCTCACCCTCGGTGCGCTCACCATCGCGATCGGCCGGGTGGTCGACGACTCCATCGTCGTGATCGAGAACATCAAACGACACCTGGTCTGGGGCGCCGAGCGCGCCGAGACCATCGTGCGCGCGGTGCGCGAGGTGGCCGGCGCCATCACCGCCTCCACCATTACCACCGTCACGGTGTTCCTGCCGATCTCGTTCGTCGGCGGCTCCACGGGCGAGCTGTTCCGGCCCTTCGCTCTCACCGTCACCATCGCCCTGCTCGCATCGCTGCTGGTCGCACTCACCATCGTGCCCGTGCTGGCCTACTGGTTCCTGCGCGCGCCCAAGCCCGCCCCGATCGAGCCAGCCCCGGTCGAGCCCGCCCCGGCAAGCCAGGCCGCCGTCGGCACCCTGGCCGCAGCGGATGCCGGTTCGCCGGCCGTCGTTTCCGGCTCAGCTCCCGGGGCCTTGCCCCGTCCAGCCGCCGCGACCGCGACCGCCGTCGCCACGCCTGCCCCGGCGGTCGGCACCGTCCCGGCTGCCGGCACCGTCCCGGCGACCCGCAATCGGCATGCCGCGCCGGAAGCCGACGGCTTCGACGAACGTGATGCCCGCGAACAGCCCAGCCGCCTGCAGAAGGGCTACCTGCCGGTCATCCGCTGGACCCTCAAGCACTACGTGGCCACACTTCTCCTCGCCGCCCTGGTTCTGGTCGGCACCATCGCGATGCTGCCGTTCATGAAGGTCAACTTCCTCGGTTCCACCGGCCAGTCCACCTTCCAGGTCAGCCAGGAGCTCCCGGTAGGCACCAGTCTGGACGCCCAAGACGCCGCGTCCACGGCCGTCGAAGCTGCCGTGCGCTCCGTGGACGGTGTGAGCATCGTGCAGGTGTCCATCGGCGGCGGCAGCGCATTCGCGGCGTTCGCCGGGGGAGGCTCCTCCTCGAGCACCGTCACCTACTCGGTGACCACCGACGAGTCGGCGGACGCCGACGCGGTTCAGCTCGAGGTGCGCGAGGAGCTCGACGGCCTCGATGATGCCGGAGAGATCACGGTCTCTTCCGGAGGCGGCTTCGGCGGTTCCTCTGACATCGAGATCGACATCACGGCGGCGTCCGGCGACGACCTGCAGGCCGCGTCCGACGACATCCTCGCGGCGGTCGGGGATCTCGACACCCTCACCCAGGCGAGCAGCAACCTCGCTGCCTCCCGCCCATACGTGGCCGTGACCATCGACCGCACCAAGGCGGCCGCAGCCGGGCTCAGCGAACTGGCCCTCGGCACCCTGGTGTCGCAGGCGATGCAGCCGAGCACCATCGGCTCCATCGTGATCGACGAGGCCACCCTCTCGGTGTACCTGCAGTCGGGATCGTCCCCGGCCACCACCGCCGACCTGGCCGCTCTGCAGATCCCCACTCTGGTCGGTCCGGTCGCGCTCGACACACTGGCCACCGTGGAACAGGTCGACGGCCCGTCCACCCTCACCACCACCAAGGGGCTGCGCACGGCCACCATCTCGGTCACGCCCAACAGCGACGACCTCGGCACCGCAACAGCTCAGGTGAGCACGGCCCTGGCCGACACCGAGCTGCCCACCGGCGCCACCGCGAGCCTCGGCGGGGTCTCGGCCGACCAGACCGATGCGTTCCAGCAGCTCGGCATCGCGATGCTGGTCGCGATCCTGATCGTCTACATCGTCATGGTCGCCACCTTCAGATCGTTGTTGCAGCCGCTCCTGTTGCTGGTGTCGGTGCCGTTCGCGGCGACGGGAGCGATCGCGCTCCAGGTGGCCACGGGAATCCCGCTCGGCGTCGCCTCGCTGATCGGCGTGCTGATGCTGATCGGAATCGTTGTCACCAACGCGATCGTGCTCGTCGACCTGGTCAACCAGTACCGACGTCGGGGGCAGAGCGTCTTCGATGCTCTGGTGCATGGTGCGTCTCGCCGGTTGCGGCCCATTCTGATGACGGCCCTCGCCACCATCTTCGCCCTGTTGCCCATGGCGGTGGGGCTCACCGGTCACGGCGGATTCATCTCCCAGCCGCTGGCGCTGGTCGTCATCGGCGGGCTGGTGTCGTCGACGGTGCTGACCCTGGTCGTGCTGCCGGTGTTGTACCTGGTGGTCGAGGGCGGCCGGGAGAACCGCCGGCTGCGCCGGTCGGTAAGGAGCTAGCCGGCGCCGAGAGCGATGCCCCGGTCGGTGAAGAAGGGGTGCGGGTCGACCGCTGCGCCGTCGATGCGCACCTCGACGTGCAGGTGGCAGCCGGTGGATGCCCCGGTGCTGCCCACCGCTGAAATCACCTGGCCGACGGTGACGCTGTCGCCGACGCTCACAAGGGTAGCGCCGTCAGCGAGGTGGGCGTAGCCGGTGGCCACGCCGTCGCCGTGGTCGATCAAGACCCAGTTGCCGTAGGTGCCCAGCTGGCCCGTCTGGGCGATGACGCCGGTGCTGGCGGCATACACCGCAGAGCCGCAGGCCGCAGCCAGGTCGGTGCCGGCATGAAACGGCTCCACGCCGGGCAAGGGCAGGTCCGGCCGCGGGCCGTATCCGTCGCTGAGGCGTCCCACCGTCGGGGTGGCCCAGCCCTGATCGCTGAGCCTGGCGCCGAGGGTACCGGCCAGCCGGTTGGCCGCCTCGGCGGTGCGGTCCACGGATGCCTCTGCAGATTCATCCAGCGCCGCCCGGGCGATTTCGCTGGCCAGGGCGAAGGCGTCGGTGGCCTGGCTGAGCGAGAGTTCGGCGGTGGCGAGGGCCTCCTGCTTCTCCGCCAGGGGGAAGGACTCCGTCGCAGCCTGAGCCGTGGCGAACTCGGCCTGGAGCGTGGCCGCTCGTTCCCGATCCCTGTCCACGCGGGTGCGGATCTCACTCATGTTTCCGGTCAGCGCTGCGATCCGGTCGGCGGTGCTGAGGCGGCCCAAAAGCTCGGTCGAGCTCTGTTCGTTGAGTAGGGCATCCAGGGTGGCAGTACCGGAGCCTGAGCCCTGTTGCATCACTGCGCGCACCAGGGTGGCCAGTGCCCGGCTGGACGAGGCCGCGCGATTCGACGCCGTATCAGCCAGCACGCGAACTTCCTCGAGCCGGGTGACGGCTGCGTTCTGATCGGCCATCGTGCCGGCCAGATCCAGTCGGGCCGCGTCGTGGGCGGCTTGGGCACGGTCTCGGGCGGACTCTGCGGCGGCGAGGGCGGATGCTGCCCGCGCCGAGATGCGGGATGGCGTGGCCGCCTCGGCGGTGCTCGGCGCCGAGGGGCGACCGGACACGCCTGGTGCAACGGGTGCCGAGCCCGCGTCCGGCGGGGCCGACTCGCTCGGGCCGAGGTCACCAGGCACCGGGGTTCCGCGCGAGTGTGGAGGAAGTGGAGGTGCCGGCGAGGGCACGGGCCCCGGCGATGTGCCCGGGTCGGTCGGCGTCGGTGCGGTCGGCTCGGTCGGCACGGGAGTCGGTGTCGGTTCCGAAGTCGGCGGCGGTGGTGTGTCCGTGTGCGTGTCCGTCGGTGTCGGTGTGGGCGTGGACGTCGGATTCGGCGTCGGTGTGGACGTCGGATTCGGCGTCGGTGTGTCGGTGGGAGTGGGAGTTGGAGTTGGAGTTGGAGTTGGAGTGGGGGTACTCGTGGGCAGAGGCGGGGCCGCGGCCGCGGCCGAGGCTGGGGACGAGTCAGACAGAACCGGCGGGCCAGTCGTCAGCGCTGTGAAGCCCAGCGAGAGCAGACCAGCAACCGCGGCGGCCCGAAGTCGGCGTGCGGTATTGACGCGGTGCGCGTTGTGACCGTGCGTCATCGTGACCATGCAGTTTCGCATTCCCTAGCGGTAGAGAGCGGCCGGTCTACCGGCAAGTGGCGCCAGTCTCTCACCACGCCTCGGAGCCCGCAATGCTCCGTTCAGGTGTAGCCGGAAGCCGCAGCGGATGAGAAGCCCGCGCTGGTACGAGCGTCAGCGCCAGAACTCAGCAGCCGGGCGCCGGCCTCCATGAACTGGGTAGCCGGTAGCCGGTACCGGTGGCTGGTAGCTGTCGGGCTGGCAGCTGGCAGCTGGCAGCTGACCCCTGATCGCCCAGAGCCAGGGGCCCGCCTGGTTCTGACCATTGGCCCAGAGGTCAGCGGTCGTGCTCGGGCAGTTGGTCGAGGGTGGTGGGGCTCTTGCTGGGCATGTGGATCAGTGTCTGGCCGGGGTCGATGGTGGCGGGTGGTCTCAGCCAGTATTGGCCGTGGTGTTCGAAGATTTGCCAGCTTTGGTTGTGCAGGAGGCGGTGGTGGGCGGGGCAGAGCAGGATGCCCAGGCGGAGGTCGGTGGTGCCGTGGTCGCGTGCCCAGTGTTCGATGTGGTGGGCTTCGGTGTGGGCGGGTGGTTTGGTGCAGTCGCCCCATCGGCAGCCGCCGTCGCGGGCGGCTAGGGCGAGGCGTTGGGCGGGGGTGAAGAGGCGTTCTTCGCGGCCGAGGTCGATGGGTTGGCCGGTGGGGTCGATGGTGATGGTGATGGTGCCGGAGTTGCAGATGAGTCGGTCGATGGTGGGTTGGGCCAGTGGGGCGGGGTTGCCTTCGAGGTAGCCGTGTCCGGTGCCGTCGGGCATGGGGGTGAGGATCTGGGTCGGGTCTCGCAGTAGGACCAGCGAAGTGGCGTGTGGTGCCGGCGGTGACGTCAGGCCCGGCCCGGCGGTGGGCTCGGGTGCCGTCGGGGTGAGCGGTTTCGGTGCTGGTGCGGCGGGTGGGGTCGTGCGCTGGCCCTTGGGCGGGCCGCTGGGTTGTCCGCCGGGTTGGTCGTGGGGTGGGCTGCCGCGTCGGCTGCCGGGCTGGATGCTGGCTCGGCCGCCGGGCTGGCCGATGGGTTGTGCGCTGGGCTGGCCGCCGGGCTGGTCAATGTGTTGAGCGCCGGGCTGGGCGGCGGGCTGGCCGCCGGGCTGTGCCCCGGGTTGGCCGGGCTGGCTGTGGGGTTGGTCGCCGGGCTGTGCCCTGGGTTGGCCGGGCTGGCTGTGGGGTTGGTCGCTGGGCTGTGCCCTGGGTTGGCCGGGCTGGCTGTGGGGTTGGCCGGCGGGCTGTGCGACTGGCTGTGCGACGGGCTGTGTGCCGGGTGGGCGGCCGCCGAGCATTCGGTGGGGGTTGACTTCGGTTCCGGCTTTGAGGAGGTCGAGGAAGTTGTCGGCGGTGAGTTGGTCGGTGCTTCTGGGGTCGTCGCGCACCGACTGCGCCCATTTCGCGCGGGCCGGGTCGACGAAGCGCACGCCGCCGCGGCGGGGGCTGGTGAGGCTGTCGAAGGTGGAGACGATGAACTGGCCCTGTTCGGGCGGGAAGAGCCCGTTGATGCAGATTTGCCCGGTGGGCAGGGCCCAGACTCGTAGGTAGCGGTC
>NZ_JBGQOH010000029.1:0-42385 GCF_052113745.1 Cryobacterium sp. W22_MBD10_FK3 | reverse complement strand
GGTGTTTTTTTTTTTGGGGGGGGGGGGGGGGGGGGGGGGGGGGGGGGGGGGGGGGGGGGGGGGGGGGGGGCGTGCCGGGTCGGGGGTTCCCCCCCGCACCCGGAACGTGCGGGTTACTCGATGGCGGCCGCGATGTCCGCGGTCATCTTCTGCCACAGCTGAACGGGGTCACCCTGGTTGCTGATGATCGCGGCCTCGGTCACGCCCCAGAACTGCCAGACCTTGCCCATCTGCGGGATGTTGGGCATCGGCACGGCGGTGGCGCCGACGGCACCGAAACCGGCGGTGATCGGGTCGGAGCTGGCGGCCTCGAACGCGGCGATCAGTGCCGGCGGGCGGCCGCCGACCTCATAGAGCGCGGTCTGCACGTCTTCGCTGCCGATGTAGTTCACCAGGAACTCGTTCGCGGCGATGGCGTTCTTGGTCTTGGCGCTCACCATGAAACCCGCGACACCCACGAAAGGCTGAGCGGCCTGGCCGCCGGCAGACGGCACGGCGTCGACGGACACGTCGATGCCGGCAGCCACGGCGTCCGGCACGTTCCACGGTCCGGTGAGGAGGAACGGTGAGGCGCCGGCGTAGAACTTCTCCTTGGCGATGTCGCCGGTGAGGTTCACGCTCATGCGGCCTGCGGCACCCTCGGCGGCGAGCCACGTGGCGAAGGCCTCTCCGCCGGCGTTGCCGACGGTGAGGTCCTCGGGGTTGTAGCTGCCGTCGGCGTTGGTGCCGAAGACCGGGGCGCCGAAAGAGGTCTGGAACGGGTACAGGTGGTACGGGTCGGCTTCGGGGCCGATCTGCACGAGGTACGGGAACTCGGTGCCGGCGGCGATGCCGGCGGCGGTCATGTCGTCGAAGGTGGCCGGGGCGGTCGCCGCGAGCGCGGTGTTGCGCAGCAGGGCGATGTTCTCGATCGAGTACGGCACGCCGTAGGTCTTGCCCTCATAACTCATGGCGGTGACGGCGACCTGCTGGTAGTCGGCCGCGGTGTCACCGAGCTCGACGGGCTGGACCACGCCGTTGCTCACGAAGTTGCCGAGCCAGTCGTGCGCCGCGACGGTGATGTCCGGACCCTTGCCGGTGGGCACCTGGGCGATGAACTCTTCCTGGATCTTCGCGAAGTCCTTCTGGACCAGCTTCACCTTGACGCCGGACTCCTTGGTGAAGGCCGCAGCAGCGTCCTTCAGCACGGCGGCGCGGTCGGCGTCCACCCACACGGTCAGTGTGCTGGAATCGGCATCCGACGTGCTGCCGCCGGATTCGGATCCTGCCGAGCATCCGGCCAGGGCCAGGGATGCGGCGACGGCTAACGCGCCGGCGGCGCGCAGGCCATTCTTCTTCACCATCATTGGTGTGCCTTTCATAATCAACATTGACGTTTAGTGCAAGCGGTTACATGTATACCTGCCATTTCGGCGAATGGCAACCCCGGAGTCTGGTTATCCGGAGATAACCGGCACCATTTGCCCGGCAGATTTGTGGAAGCGCTTGCAGTCACCCGAAAATGCCGTAGTCTGTCCGTCATGACAGGCACAGAGTGGTGGCGTACAGCCGTTATTTATCAGATCTACCCACGGTCGTTCGCTGACGCGAACGGCGACGGCATGGGCGACCTCGCGGGCATCCAGTCGCGGTTGCCGCAGCTGGCCGAGCTGGGGGTGGATGCCATCTGGTTGTCGCCCTTCTACCGGTCGCCCCAGCGTGACGCCGGCTACGACGTCTCCGACTACTGCGACGTCGACCCGCTGTTCGGCACCCTCGCCGACTACGACTCCATGCAGGCGGCCGCACACGCCCTCGGCATCCGGGTGATCGTGGACATCGTGCCGAACCACTCCTCCAGCGACCACCCCTGGTTCCAGGCCGCGTTGGCCGCCGGTCCCGGCAGCGAGGAGCGCGGGCACTACATCTTCCGCGACGGACTGGGCGAGAACGGCGAACTGCCCCCGAACAATTGGGAGTCCGTGTTCGGCGGCAACGCCTGGACCCGCACCGTCGATCCCGACGGGACCCCTGGCCAGTGGTACCTGCACCTCTTCGACACCACCCAGCCCGACTTCGACTGGGACAACGAGTGGGTGCGCGCCGAATTCCGCGACGTGCTCCGGTTCTGGCTCGACCGCGGCGTCGACGGCTTCCGGGTGGACGTCGCCCACGGCATGATCAAGGCCAAGGGCCTGCCCGACTACACGCCTCCCGCGGACGGCGGCAGCATGGGCGGCGCGACAACGGCGCTCGAACCCGGCGTCGTGGCTGAGCCCGTGGCCGGCGCCCCGTACTGGGCCCAAGACGGTGTGCACGACATCTACCGCGACTGGCGGCTCGTGCTCGACGAGTACGAAGGCGACCGCATCCTGGCCGCCGAGGCCTGGGTCGACCCGCTGGAGCGGGTGGCCCAGTGGGTGCGCTCTGACGAGATGCACCAGGCGTTCAACTTCGCCTACCTGGAGACCCCGTGGCACGCCGAGCCGCTGCGCCGCGTGATCGACGACTCCCTCGCCGCGTTCAGCGCCGTGGGCGCCCCGAGTACCTGGGTGCTCTCCAACCACGACGTGGTGCGCCACGCCACCCGGTTGGCCCTCACGGCCGACAACCTCCAGGGCCACGGCATCGGCCCGAACACCGTCGGCCTGCCCGACACCGCCGACGGCCTTCGCCGGGCCCGCGCGGCCTCCGCGCTGATGCTCGCGCTGCCCGGTTCCAGCTACATCTACCAGGGTGAGGAACTCGGCCTGCCCGAGGTCGTCCACCTGCCGGACGCCTCCCGCGAGGACCCCACCTGGTTCCGCACCAACGGCGAACGCTACGGCCGCGACGGTTGCCGCGTGCCCATCCCGTGGGAGGCCGCCGAACCGTCGTACGGTTTCGGCCCGACCGCCGCCAGCTGGCTGCCGCAGCCGGCCGAATGGGCCGGTCTGGCCCGCGACGCCCAGCAGGGTGTGCCCGGCTCCACGCTGGAGCTGTACACCCTCGCACTGGCCCTCCGCCGGGAGCACGCCCTCGGCCTGGGCTCGGTGGACTGGCAGCCCTCCCCCGCCGCGGATGTGCTCGTATTCCGCAACGGGAATGTCACCGTGGTGGCCAACACCGGCGACCAGCCCGTGGAACTGCCGGCCGGTGAGGTGCTGCTGAGCAGCGAACCCCTCATCGGGCGCACCCTGCCCGGCGACACGACGGCCTGGCTGCGGGGCTGACACCCGCCCTGCGCCGCGCCCCTGCGCTGCACCCCTGCACCCCCTGCTCTCCCACCTCGCTCCCAGCGAGTCGGGCGCAGGGGGTGACAGACTCTAGGTGGCCCTAGCCTTCCGCGGGGCCATTTTCCAGCAAGGAGCATTCCGTGACCGACCAGGACGTCGATTGGCCGACCGACCTCCAGGCGATCCGCACCGAGCTCACCCGGTTCATGATGTCGTACAAGTTCGCGACCGACGAGATGATGACCAAGGTCAACATCCTCAAGGAAGAGTTCAGCGCCATCCACGACTACTCCCCGATCGAACACGTCAGCCATCGGCTGAAGTCGCCGGAGGGGATCCTCAAGAAGGCCAACCGCAAGGGCTACCCCCTCAATCTCGAGGGCATCCGTGAGAACATCCAGGACATCGCGGGTATCCGCATCACCTGCAGCTTCATCTCGGACACCTACCGGGTGCTGGAGATGCTGACCAGTCAGCGGGACATCACCGTGCTGCAGGTCAAGGACTACATCAAGAACCCCAAGCCGAACGGCTACAAGAGCCTGCACCTGATCGTGGCGATCCCGGTCTTCATGTCCGACCGGGTGCAGCCCGTCACGGTCGAGGTGCAGATCCGCACCGTCGCCATGGACTTCTGGGCCAGCCTGGAGCACAAGATCTTCTACAAGTACGACGGCGCGGTTCCGGCCGCGCTGGTCGGGGAACTCAAGCAGGCCGCCGACGTGGCCAACCGGCTCGACATCGACATGGAGCGTCTGCACGACCAGGTGGTGTCGCTGGGCGAGACCTCGGAGGCTGTGACGGCCCGTACCGCCCAGCAATCCCCGCATGGCGCAGACGGCCTGGCGCCGTTCCCGCTCCCCCGGTCGCTCCTCGAGGCCTTCCTCGACAAAGCCGTCTGACCCTGAGCTCGCGAGAGCGGCGTTCTGGTCGCTTCGGTGCCCCCGAAGCAGCCACACGAGCGCTTTCGCGGTACTCCTCACGCGAGGGCGGCACTACGCGGCCAGAGCCGCTCGGGCTCGGAAGGCCGGGCTAGTTGGTGTTGGCGTAGAGCCAGGCGAGGGGATCGACCTTGGTGCCCTTGAGCCCGCCGATGCGGATCTCGAAGTGCAGGTGCGGGCCCGTTGACATTCCGGTGGATCCGACCTGGCCGATGACCTGGCCGACCTTCACGACGTCTCCGGTCTTCAGGAGCATCGAACCGTGGATCATGTGCGCGTAGACGCTGGAGACCAGTTCGCCGTCGATCATGTGGTCGATGACCATGTGCACGCCGAGGCTGGCCTCGCCGTCTTCGGTGTAGCTGACCACACCGTCGGCGATCGCCTGGATGGGCGCACCGAGTCCGGGGTTGAAGTCCTGGCCGCCGTGGTTGACCGAGCAGCCCGCGCAGTTGCGGTAGCCGAACTGGTCGCCCACGTGCACGCCGACCGCAAACGGCCACTGGATGGTGCCGTTCGGGTTGTTGCTGAAGCTGTCTTCCATGCGGATGCCGCTCGCGGCCGCGACCTCGGCGATGGACTGCGACTGGTAGCTGTCCTGCTCCACCGTGATGGTGTCGGCGCCGTTGGCCAGGTTGATGACCTGGGCCGGCTCGTTGCCGTTCGTGGGCTTCTTGGCCTCGAGGGCCGCCGCCTGCACGTCACTCGAAGACAGCAGCGCATCGGCGGGAACAGAGGTGGCGACGGCCATCAGGGCGACGAGGGACATCGCAATGATCGAGCCGCCCTTGGTAGCAAGCACGCGCATGCGGTGGTGGCCGGAGCGGGTCGATGCCGAACCGCGCTTCGCGGAGGCCGGCAGCGCCCGGGTGCGCGGCACGAAGTCGGGCAGCGTGCGCTCGGGCTCGGCAGGCTCCGTGGGGGCCGCTGAGGCTGCTGCCGGCGCGGCGGCGGGCGTTGGCTCGTCGCTGGCCTGTTCGGCGCGCAGCTGGGCTCGCAGGGCCGCGCGGGACGGCAGGATGATGGTGGTGGTCGTGGTGTTCGGCGAGACGTCGGTCGGAATCTGCTCGTAGGCCGGCTCGGCGGGCAGGGCCAGGTCGCGTTCCTTGATGACGACGGCCTCGAGGTGGGGTTCGGCCAGCTCGGCACCGACCAGGCGGTGCGCCTCGGGCGACAGCTCAGCTGCACGCTCGGATTCTTCGTCTGCGACGACAACAAAGTCGGGGGTTTCGCGATCGACGGTCTCGGCTACCGGCGACCCCTCAGCGGGGAGCGTCGCACGGCGCTCGAGCTCGCGCTGCTCGCGACGGGTGAGCGCGCGCGGCGGCGCGACGGTTTCACCGGTCGGTTCGTTCGAATTGTGCCAGCCGAGCTCGCTCTGTGAGGGGTCACTGGAGTCGGGTGCGGAGGCATCCGACAACGGGGCGTGACGTGACAAAGGGAGGGTACTTTCGGCGCGATTTACAGGACTAATGGCTCGTGGTGTGACCCGAGCCAAAGTAACGAATAGATAAAGGCTAGCTTGCGAGGCGCGAAATCGCCATTTGATGTTGTCGAATCACACCCGAAAACGGGGTACTCCCCACCCTGTGGAGGATGCGCGGGAGCAGCTCGGCGTGATAGCGAATCCGGCGTCTGGCCCGGCATGTCGCGGTGAAAGTACCGGCGACGGGCCCCCGATTGCTAAATGTCGTCATCCGCCATAAATTGCTCGAAAAGTTTCGCGAGCAAAGGCTCGGCGGCGGCGTAAAGGTCGGGAGCGGCGGCGATGAGAAGGCTGAGGCCTTCACGGTCGTCGCCGAACGCGCCCACCTTGGCCCCGGCCTCGGCGGCGACCAGAGCGCCGGCGGCGTGGTCCCAGGGGTGCAGTCCGCGTTCGTAATAGAGGTCGAGCCGGCCGGCGGCGACCGAGCACAGGTCCAGCGACGCGGCGCCCATCCTCCGCACGTCGCGCACCCGGTGGATGAGCCCGTGCAGAACCTGCGCCTGACGGGTGCGGCGCGCAGAGTCATAGGAGAATCCGGTGCCGAACATGGCCAGCGACAGCGGCACCCCGCCGGGCACCTGCAGGCGTCGCCCGTTCAGCTCGGCGCCGCCGCCGGCCCGCGCCGAGAAGAGTTCGTCGATGGCCGGGTTTCGCACGGCTCCGGCCAAGGCGCTCCAGGTGGCCGGGTCGGCGTCGCCCTCCACCACGGCGATGCTCACGGCGTAGAACGGGATGCCGTAGAGGTAATTGACGGTGCCGTCGATGGGGTCGACCACCCAGGTGAGACCTGAGGTGCCCGTGGTGGCGGTGGACTCCTCGCCGTAGAAGCCGTCGTTCGGCCGCGCATCCGCGAGCAGGCCGCGGATGAGCGCCTCGGTCTCCCGATCCGCGAGAGTCACCACGTCTTCGGGAGACGACTTCGACGCCGCGATCTCCACCCCCTCCGCGCGCCGGCGCCTGGCCAGCTCTCCGGCCGTCACGGCGGTCTGCCGGGCGAGGGTGAGCAGTTCGGTCGAGGTGGGAGTGGTCATCCGCCCACGGTACGCCAGGGCGCCGACCGGCGTCAGGTCCGAAGAGGCGACAGGAGGGTTAACGAGAGAAACGCGCCGGAGTCCGGCGCGTTTCTGCTGGTGCTGGTGATGCGGTACTGCCCCATTCTTGCTGTGGCGAGTGCGAGATTCGAACTCACGAAGGCTACGCCGTCTGATTTACAGTCAGATCCCTTTGGCCGCTTGGGTAACTCGCCAGTGCATACCCGGCCATATGTAGCCACGTGACCGGAGACGCTCAGACAGAATACAAGCCGAAGGGCCCAAGTGCGAAATCAGCCCCGGCGGCCGGTGCCCAAACCGGTGGATATGATCACTGCGTACCCCTTCTTGCACGCCGGTAAGGAACCCGAATGGTCGGCATCGATGAGGTCGCCCGCCGCGCGGGCGTCTCCACAGCCACGGTTTCGCGCGCCCTGAGCGGCAACGGCCACGTGTCGCCCGCGACCAGGCTCAAGGTCAAGGCCGCGGCGCTCGAGCTGGGCTATGTGGTGTCTTCGAACGCGTCCAGCCTGGCCTCGGGGCGCATGAAGAATATCGGCGTCGTTGTGCCGTTCCTCAACCGCTGGTTCTTCTCCAGCGTCGTCGAGGGCGCGCAGAAGGAGCTGTTGCACAACGGCTACGACCTCACCCTGTACAACCTCACCGGCGGCGGCGACGAACGCCGCAGCGTCTTTGAGCACTTCCTGCTGCGCCAGCGGGTGGATGCCGTGATCGCGATCTCCCTCGAACTCACCGAGAGCGAGGTGGCCAGGCTGCACGCCCTGGGCAAGCCCCTGGTCGGCGTCGGCGGTCCCATCGAGGGCGTGCGCACCCTCACCATCGACGACGTTGCCGTGGCCAGGCTCGCCACCGAGCACCTGCTGGCCCTCGGCCACACCCGCATTGCCCACATCGGCGGCAACAAGGACTTCGACCTCGACTTCCACCTGCCCACCAACCGGCGTTTCGGCTACGAGGCCGCCCTGGAGGCCGCGGGCATCGGCCAGGCTCCCGAGCTGTTCCAACCGGCCGACTTCACCATCCGCGGCGGTTACCAGGCCGCCAAGCAACTGTTGGGCAGCCCGCACGACCGCCCGACAGCGATCTTCGCCGCGTCCGACGAAATGGCGATCGGCAGCATCCTGGCCGCCCGCGACCTGGGCCTGGTCGTGCCCCGTGACGTCTCGGTGATCGGCATCGACGACCACGAGCTGGCCGATTTCTTCGGCCTGAGCACCATCGCGCAGTTCCCGCAGGGCCAGGGGGCCAAGGCCGTGGAGATCCTGATGGATCAGCTGCACCCAGGCCAGCACGACCAGGCGGCGTTGAACACCCCGATGCCCTTCGAGCTCATCGTGCGCTCGAGCACGGCGCGCCCCGGCGACTGACGCCGGGGAACTTGCCGATGGGCGGCATCCCGCCCTTCTCGGTAACATGGCTGACATGGCAGATTCAACGTTCGACATCGTCAGCAAGGTCGACCCCATGGAGATCGACAACGCGCTCAACCAGGCTCACAAAGAGGTGGTTCAGCGCTACGACTTCAAGAACGTCGGGGCGTCCATCGAGATGAGCGGCGAGAAGGTGCTCATGAAGGCCAATACCGAGGAACGCGTCAAGGCGATCCTCGAGGTGTTCGAGTCGAAACTGATCAAGCGCGGCATCTCGCTGCGCAGCCTCGACGCCGGCGAACCGTACGCCTCGGGCAAGGAGTACCGCATCGAGGCCAGCATGAAGGCCGGCATCGACCAGGAGAACGCCAAGAAGATCAACAAGATCATCCGCGACGAGGGCCCCAAGGGCGTCAAGAGCCAGATCCAGGGCGACGAGCTCCGCGTCTCCTCGAAGAGCCGCGACGATCTGCAGTCCACCATGGCCCTGCTCAAGGGCAAGGACCTCGACGTGGCCCTGCAGTTCGTCAACTTCCGCTGACCGACGGCCGGAGTCAGGGCGCGTATGCGCTCAGCCAGCGGGTGAGGGCGGCGTAGGCCACCTCCCGCGGGGCGGTGGCGGAGAGAACCACGTCGTGCAGCGCCCCCTCGATGCGGGCGACGGTCACCGTGGATCCGAGCCGCACGGCGGCCCTGGCGATGTCGTCGACCACCAGCACGCTGTCGGTGTGGCGCATCTGGTCGCTCCACCGCGGCAGGATCGTCGACCGCGCCGACAGCAAGGTGAGAATGGGCACGTCGATGCCCAGCCCGGCCGCCACGGCGGCGTGGCCCTCGATCACGGCGTTCAGCCAGGCCCGGTGCGCCGGGAAGCCGCGCGCCGGACGCCAGCGCGGCTCGTAGGACCATTCACCGCCGAAGTCGGCCGAGACCGAACGGCTGTAGAAGCCCAGGTCCACCTGCGGCAGGGTGCCCAGCGGCTGCACGCGGGCGCCCAGCTGCACCAAAGGTGTGAGGAAGGCCCTCCCGACGCCGCCGGTCTGAAACTCCAGCCAGGGGCTGTTCAGCACCAGGGCCTGCGCCCGGCCCGGGTGCCTGGCCGCCCACAGGCTCAGGGTGAGGCCGCCGGTGGAGTGGCCCATCAGCACCAGACGCCTCCGTGACGGCCGTTCGGCGTCTTCGCCGTGGCCCATCGCGGTGAGGGCCGCTTCAATATCGGCGTCGTAGGTCGCCAGGTCGGCCACGTAGCCGGGCGTCTGATGCTCGCGCAGGCTGCGGCCGTACTTACGCAGGTCGAGGGCGTAGAACCGGGCGCCCAGGCCGTGCCAGCGCTCGGCGAGGCCGGTCTGAAAGAAGTAGTCCGACCATCCGTGCAGGTAGAGCACGTCGGTGCCGTGCGCCGGGGCGAACGGTGAGACCAGGTCGGTCAGCGGCGGCCGGAAGCGCACCAGCGTGGCGACGACATCGCCTTCACCGTCGCTGCCGAGTGGCAGCGTGGCCTGCTGGAAGCGCTCCCCCAGCAGGTCCTCGCGCCAGTCAAGCTCCCCCATGGTCCCCCCTGGACGTTCAGAGTTCGGCGGGAACCTGGGGGCGCGAAATGGCCACCATCTCGTGCCGGGGAACGACCTTGACCCGCACACGGCCGTTCTCGGCGCCGAGCGCCAGCTCGTGCTGGTCGAGCAGGTGCCAGCCGTCCAGGTTGGTGTACAACACTCCGCGTTCGTCGAGCAGGTCGAGGATGCTGTCTTCAGCGGGCGATTCGGGGCGCCACCAGTTGCCCACGTCGTTGATCAGGTGCCGCACGGTCTCCATGGCATCGGACTTGGTGTGCCCGATCAGGCCCACCGGTCCGCGCTTGATCCAGCCGGTGGCGTAGACACCGTACATCTGCTGGCTGGCGGTGCTGGACTCGAATCCCGGTTCGCCCTTCCAGAGAACCTGGCCCTCACGGTTGGGGATCACGCCGCGCTTCTTGTCGAACGGAATGCCCGGCAGCGCGGAGCCGTAGTAACCGACAGCCCGGTAGATGGCCTGGATCGGCACCTCGCGGATCTCGCCGGTACCCACGACGCCGCCGTGGCCATCCGGTGCGGTGCGTTCGTACCTGAAGCCGCCGACATGGCCGTTGCCGTCGTCGGTGACCTCCACCGGGCGGGCGAAGAAGTGCAGGTGCAGGCGCCGAGAGGCCGTGCCGGTCTCGCGCTTCCGCCACTGGTTGAGCACCTTGTCGATCACGAAGACCTGCTTGTTGCTCGCCACCGCGGCGCGGGCGGCATCGTCGTAGTCGAAGTCCTCGTCGTGCACGATGATGTCCACGTCGTTGAGTTCGCCGAGCTCCCGCAGTTCCAGCGGCGTGAACTTGACCGAGGTGGGGCCACGGCGTCCGAACACATGCACATCGGTCACCGGGGAGGCCTTGAGGCCCTCGTAGACGTTGGCGGGGATCTCGGTGGGCAGCAGGTCGTCGGCGTGCTTGGCGAGCATCCGGGACACGTCGAGGGCGACGTTGCCGTTGCCGATCACGGCCACGGACGCAGCCTCGAGCGGCCAGGTGCGGGGCACGTCGGGGTGGCCGTCGAACCAGCTCACGAAGCGGGCGGCGCCGTAGGAGCCCTCCAGCTCGATGCCCGGAATGGCCAGGTCGGCGTCGTGCACGGCGCCGGTGGCGAAGATCACGGCGTTGTAGTGCTTCTTCAGGTCGTCCAGGGTGATGTCGGTGCCGAAGCGCACGTTGCCGAACAGGCGGATGTCGCCGCGGTCGAGAACATCGCGGAGCGCGTTGATGATGCCCTTGATGCGGGGGTGGTCCGGCGCGACGCCGTAACGGACCAGACCGTACGGGGCCGGCAGGTGGTCGAAAAGGTCGATCGAAACATCGAAGTTCCGCTCCGCCTTCAGGAGGATGTCTGCGGCGTAGATGCCGGCGGGGCCCGCACCGACTATGGCCAATCGCAACTTGGTCATGGAAGCCTTTCTAGCTGGATCGCTCGACGATGGTCTCGGCGAAGCGGGTGAGCGCCTTCTTGACCGAGCCTTGCGGCAGGGGCTCGAGGGCGTCGACGGCATCACGGGCCCAACCGTGGGCCTCCGCGAGGGTCTGGGTGGTCACGTCGTGTTCGCGAAGCGCCGCGATGGCGGAGTCGGCGGCCTCGGTGGCCACACCGTTGCTGTTCATCACATCGGCCTCGAGGCGGGCGGCGAGATCCGCGGCGCGCGCATCCGTGGCGGCCCGCTCACGCAGGCGCAGCAGCGGCAGGGTGGCGACACCGGCGCGCAGGTCGGTGCCGGGCACCTTGCCGGTCTCCTCGGGCTGGGGCGACAGGTCGAGCACATCGTCGATGATCTGGAAGGCGACACCGATCCGCTCGCCGAACAGCACGACGGGATCCTCGAACTCGGTGGGCGCGTTGGAGAAAATGATGCCGGCCTGGGCGGCGGCGGCGATCAGTGAGCCGGTCTTGTCGGCGAGCACCTGGATGTAGTGCTCGACGGGGTCCTCGCCCTCCTTGGGCCCCACCGTTTCGTGCAGCTGGCCGAGGACCAGGCGCTCGAAGGTGTCGCCCTGCAGGCGCACCGCGCGTTCGCCGAGCCGGCCCATCAGCTGGTTGGCGCGGGAGAAGAGCAGGTCGCCGGCGAGGATGGCGATGGAGTTGCCCCAGACCACCTGGGCGCTGGGCACGCCGCGGCGCTTCTCGGCGTCGTCCATGACGTCGTCGTGGTACAGCGAGGCGAGGTGGGTGATCTCGATCGCGGCGGCGGCCCTGATGACATCGGGGACGGTGCCGTCGCCGAGGTGCGAGGTGAGCAGGGCGAGCATCGGGCGCACCCGCTTGCCGCCGGCGTCGAGCAGGTACCGGCTGGTGACAGCGGCGATCTCGTCGGCGAAAACGAGTTCGCCGAGCAGGGTCGTCGTCACCTCTTCCAGGCCGGTGTCGATGCTGGCAGCGAGCCCGCGGTCGGCGGAGGTGGAGAAGATTCGATCGCTCAGGCCCAGCTGCGACGTTACCGACGGGCTCCGGCGGGCCACGGGGGCGGTCAATTTCACTCTGTCAGCCTAACGATCGGATCTGGGAGTTTCAGGAAGTTGGAACGGGGGCACCAGCGGTCTTGATTCCACGGTGCAGAGCCACGATACCGACAGTGAGGTTGCGGTACGCGACGGCATCGTATCCAGCGTCGCGCAACCAGGCACTCAGGGTGGGCTGGTTCGGCCAGGCGGCGATGGATTCGCCCAGGTAGTCGTAGGCCTCGGCGTTGGACGAGGCCAGCTTCACGATGCGCGGCATCACGTGGTTGAGGTAAGCGAAGTAGCCCAGCCGGATCGGCGTGAACGGCGGAGTGGAGAACTCGCAGATGACCACGCGGCCGCCGGGCTTGGTCACCCGGTAGAACTCGGCGATGGCCTTCTTGGGCTCCACCACGTTGCGCAGGCCGAACGAGATGGTCACGGCGTCGAACTCGCCGTCCTTGAAGGGCAGCTTGGTGGCATCCGCCTGCACGAACTCGACGTTCGGGTTGTCGCCGTGGCGTTCGCGGCCGACCTTGATCATGCCCTCGGAGAAGTCGGCGGCCACGACGTGGGCGCCGGTGTGCGCGAGCGCGACACTGGAGGTTCCGGTGCCGGCGGCGATGTCGAGGATCCGCTCGCCCCGCTTCGGGTTGACGGCCTTCGTGGTGGCGACGCGCCACAGTGAGGCGTTGCCCACCGACAACAGCGCATTGGTGCGGTCATAGTGGGTCGAGACCAAATCGAACATGGCGGCGACCTGCGCGGGCTGCTTATTAAGATCTGCTCTACTCACCGGTCCAGTCTAGATTGCGGCGCGCGGCCCGGCTATCCGCGGGCGCGGGCGTAGGCTAGACAAGTGAATGCGCCAGCTCTAACGGTTGAGACCTCCCCGATTGCCGACATTCGCCAGCTGATCCTGCTCCTGGATGAGCGTCAGCCGCTGCTGTGGATGCGCCGCAACCAGGGCCTCGCCGGCATCGGCACGGCCCTGCGCCTCGAGTTCTCCGGGCCCACCCGCATGACGGATGCCGCCGCCGCCTGGCGGGACGTCGTCGCGGCCGCCACGGTGACCGACCCGCTGACGCGCACCGGCACCGGGCTGCTGGCCTTCGGTACCTTCGCCTTCGACGACTCGTCCAACCAGACCAGCGTGCTGATCGTGCCCGAGGTGATCGTGGGCCGCGAGGACGGCCAGTGCTGGGTCACCCGCATCTGGCCCACGGGCCAGACCGCCCCCCAGATCCCGCTGACGATGCACGCCCTCGGCGACGAATACCGCATCTCGCTGCTGCCCGGCGCGCTCAAGCCGGCCGGCTACCGGGACGCCGTCACCGCCGCGGTGGCGCACATCGGCGCCCAGGACCTCAGCAAGGTGGTGCTCGCGCGCGACCTCGTCGGCCGGCTGCCCGCGGAGTCCGACCTGCGCCGTCTGTTGAGCGAACTGGCCCTGGGCTACCCGGACTGCTGGACCTACGCCGTCGACGGCCTGGTCGGCTCCAGCCCGGAGACCCTCATCCGCGCCGACCACAACGAGGTGAACGCCCGAGTGCTCGCCGGCACCATTTCCCGCGGGGCGGATGCCGCGGCCGACCTCGAGGCCGCCCTCGCGCTGGCGACGTCGAGCAAGGACGGCGACGAACACGAATTCGCCGTGCAGAGTGTGCTCGCCGCGCTCCGCCCGCACACCTCGGTGCTCACCACGAGCGAGATCCCGTTCACGGTGAAGCTGCCCAACCTCTGGCATCTGGCCACCGACGTCGAGGGCACCCTGAGCGACGGATCCACCTCCCTGGACCTGATCGCGGCGATGCACCCGACCGCGGCGGTGGCCGGCACCCCCACGCAAGACGCGCTGGCGCTCATCCGCGAACTGGAGCCCTTCGACCGCGGCCGCTACGCCGGTCCGGTGGGCTGGGTGGGCGCGGACGGCGACGGCGAGTGGGCCATCGCGCTGCGCTGCGCGCAGGTGACCCCCACCGGCGACGTCACCGCGTATGCCGGCTGCGGCATCGTGCTGGACTCGGACCCCGACCGCGAGCTGGCCGAGACGAAGATGAAGTTCCGCCCGATGGTCGAGGCCTTCGGCTAACAGCCCGCCCGGCCCCGCCCGCCCCGGTCGCACGCCAGGGCAGCCGGCGCCACGCCCGCGGTCGCGGTCGCGCGACGCTCGGGTTCCGTCCCGGCGCCCCTACTGTTCCCGAAGCGGACATGTGCGTCCGGCGCACCGGGCCCAAATGTCCGCTTCAGAAACAGTTGGCGGATGCTCAGCGCGGGCGCCCGCGCACGCGGGCCTACCCGGGCAGGTTGTTGGCCTGGGTCACGATGAGGACAACCACGATCACGTCGACCACGATATTGGTCAGCACCGCGAGGATCGAGAGGATCAGAGCGGTCAGGCCGAGTTCGGGGCGGTTGGAGCGCCGTTTGGCCAGCAGGCCGAGGATCACCCCGGCGGCACCGAGGATCAGGCCGAGCACGGGCAGCCAGCCGCCGAGGAACGCGACGATGCCGACGATCATGGCGGACAGGGCGAGCGGGTCGGCCTTGACCCTGGCCGGCGGAGAGGCGGCGGGTGCTGATGATGCGGTTCTACCGGGCATGACGCGCTCCTTGGCCGTTCCCGCGGGAGTCGCACGGAACGAGAGCAACGGTACCAAACACCCGCCGCCCGACCTGCCCGCGACTGTTACCGCTTCGGACATATGCACCTGGTGCGCCGGGTGCAATTGTCCGCACCGGCAACAGTTGGGCAAGACCCGGCGGTCAGCGGGCCAGGGGGACTTCGAGCAGCATCGGGCGGGCCGCCGGGGCGGTCAGGGCGCTCTCCAGGGCGCTGCGGGTGGCCGCCTGCGCGTAGTCCCAGCCGTAGGCAGCGGCGAGGGCCTCGAGGTTCACCTGCTGGGGAGTGAAGAGCACCCTGTCGATGGCTGATGGAGCGGCCGTGGCCGCCACCTCGAGGCCGTCGAAGATGGTGCCGCCGCCGTCGTTGCCCACAATCACCTGCAGCCGCGGCCGCACCTCTCCGGGCGGGATCAGCAGGGAGCCGGCGTCGTGCAGCAGGGTGACGTCGCCGACGAGCAGCCGAGTGGTGCCCGTCGAGAGCGGATGCGCGCCCGCCTGGCTGGCCAGCGCGATACCCAGCGCCGTGGCGATGGTGCCGTCGATGCCGGCCAGACCGCGGTTGGCGTGTACGGGAATCTTCTTGCCGGTCACCCGGGCGTCCAGCTCCCGGATCAGCCGCGAGGCGCCGAGCACCAGGCGGTCGTGCGGCCAGGAGGCCCGCCAGACGGCATCGGCGAGGATCGCCCGGGTGACCGGCGCCTTCATCGCGGCGAACTCGGCTTTTGTCATGCCGTGGGCGCCGAAGGCCGGAGCGTCGAGCTGGGTGTCCTGGGCCAGGATGCCGCGGCTCGCCATCACCCAGCGGCCCGCCCAGGCCCTGGCCTCGCGGGTGCTCGCGACCGCGATGGCCTCGTCGGTGGCGGCGACGGCACGCACGAACCGGGCCACTCGGTGCCCGGGGTTGTACCACTCGGCGCCGGTCGGGGCCACGACGATGGTCTCCACGTTCTCCCGCAGCACCAGCGCCGGAACCTCCCGGCTCAGGGTGGGGTGGCCGAACACGATCACGCGCTGCACCTGGCCGCCGAAGTCGGGCTCTCCAAGCAGGTCGCGGTAGGCCACGACAAGGTTGGGGCCGAACCTGGAGCCGCTGGACACCTCGGCGATCAGCGGCCAGCCGGCGGTGCGGGCGAGTTGCTCGGCGGCGGGCCCGGCGCCCGCGCCGGCGACGACCACGGTGCGGGGCCCGGGTGACAACGGCAACGATGGTGCGGCGTCGACGATGGCGGCCGCCGCATCCGCCCGCCCGGGCCGTGACCCGTCGGGGGCGCCGGCGACGAGCTCGACAGCGGCCGACAGCGGTTCACGGAACGCCAGGTTGAGGTGCACAGGTCCAGGGTTGAGCGTCTGGCTGCCCGTCGCCGCCTCGTAGGCGAGCCGGGCCAGTGCGTGTGCGGCCTCGGGTTCCCCCGTGGACCCGTCGGGCGCGGCGACGTCTTCGCAGAGGCGCACGGCCCCGGCGAAGATGCCCGGCTGCACGGTGGTCTGGTTCGAGCGGATGCCCCGCAGCTCGGCCGGCCGGTCGGCCGTGAGCAGGATCATCGGCACGTTGGAGTGGTGGGCCTCGAGCACGGCCGGGTGCAGGTTGGCCACCGCGGTGCCGGAGGTGCAGGCCACGAGGGCGGGCTGCCCGCTCTCGATGGCGAGTCCGAGCGCGATGAACCCCGCGCCGCGCTCGTCGATGCGCACGTGCAGCCGGAGCAGGCCGAGACGCTCGAATTCCGTGGCGGCCAAGGCCAGCGCCTGCGACCGTGAGCCCGGGCTCAGCACGATGTCGCGCACGCCGAGGTGCACGAATTCGGTGAGCAACGCCACGCTGAAGTCGGTGGCGGGGCTGCCGCTGGGGGCGACCTGGCGCACGGCGGCCAGGTCAGGCGGTGTGATCGATCCGGTGTCCGCGGAGGTTTCAGGCATCCCGTCGGCCCGGCTGGTCGCCCTCACCGGGTTCGGTCTTCTTGGGGTCGAATCCGGCGGTGCCGGGGCGGGACGGCGAATCGTCGGCCGGCGGGTCCATCTTGTCGAAGTCGGCCAGTTCCTGCTCGAGATCGCGGATGCGCTGGTCCTGGTCTTTCACGCGGTCCAGGCCGCGCAGGAAGTCGGGGTCGTCGTCCGGAGCCATCGACCGGGTGACCCGGCCGCCCGCGGCGGCGGCGGCGCTGCGGCGGCCGCGACCGATCAGCAGCCACAGGACTGGGCCGATCACGGGCAGCAGGATGATCACCAGGATCCACGCCCACCGAGGTATTCCACGAATACGATTGCGGTCGAACACCGCACAATCCACCGCCGCATAGACGGTGAGAATGACGACGACGACTCCGAGGCCGAACAACAGGCGGAACATGCTGCCAATTGTAGGCCGGTCAGCCGAGAGATCGGTGAGTACTCTCAGCGGCACGGTTTAAGCTGCAGGTATGAAAGCTGTTCCAGCGTGGTTGGTGTTCACCGTGCTCCGGGTCCTCACGTTCACCGTGCCCTTCGTGATCCTGCTGCTGCTGGGCATCGAGGGTTGGTTGGCGGCACTGCTTGCGGCGGTCATCGGCCTCTGCCTGTCCTACATCTTCCTACGCGCCCCGCGCGACACCGTGGCCCGCGGCCTCTACGAGGTGCGGCACCGCGAGAAGGAGCCCGTGCACCCGGACGCCGACTCTGAAGACGCCGCGGTGGACCGTGCCGAGGCCGGCCGCAGCACCGACCCGAGCTGACTCATCCCTAGGCCGGCCGCCCGGGCGGCGCCGGCAGGCCGGGCGCTACAGCGCGAAGGCCAGACCCAGCAGGATGCCGTAGAGCAGCGCCGCCATGCTGGTGAGCTTGAGCGCCAGGATCAGTTCCTTCGCCGTCTTCGCCGTGGCCACGATCAGGCAGGCCGGCAGTGCCAACAGCAACACGAAGAAGGTGAGCCAGGCCAGCGGGTAGAACAGCGCGAAGAATCCCGCGATGGCGAACGGCACGAGCAGGAAGACGCAGAACACCACCCGGGACGCGCGGGCGCCGATCCAGACGGCGAGGGTGCGCTTGCCTGCAACCTTGTCCGGCTTGATGTCGCGGAGGTTGTTCACCATCAGCACCGCGCAGGCGATCAGGCCGATGCCCACGGCGCTCAGCCAGCTCTCCAGGTTGACGGTGCCCACCTGCACGTAGGTGGTGCCGACGGTGGCGACCAGGCCGAAGAAGACGAACACGAAGAGCTCGCCCAGACCCAGGTAGCCGTACGGCTTCTTGCCGCCGGTGTAGAACCAGGCCGCCACGATGGCCAGGGCACCCACGGCGAGCAGCCACCAGAACTGGCTCACGATCACGAGCACCAGGCCTGCGACGGCGGCGATGCCGAAGAACGCCAACGCCACGGTGAGCACGGTGCGGGGTTTCGCGGCTCCCCCGCCGGTGAGGCGGGCCGGGCCGACCCGGTGATTGTCGGTGCCGCGGATGCCGTCGGAATAGTCGTTCGCGTAGTTCACGCCGATCTGCAGGCTGACCGCCACCACCAGGGCGAGCAGCGCGCGCACCCAGTGGAACTCGCCGGCGCCGCCGGCCACGACGGCCGCTCCGGTTCCCAGTGCCACCGGCGCGACGGCCAGCGGCAGGGTGCGCAGGCGCGCGCCGGAAATCCAGTCACCGACACCGGCCGGTCCGGTGCGGGCGGGTCCGGTCAATGAACCGTTCTTCCGGGCCGGGTTGCCCGATCTTGCCGGGTTCTTGCGCCCGGCGTGCGCCGTGTTCGCGGCACCGTTCTGGCCGGTCTGACGGGATTTCTGTTGTTTCGGCTCGTTCGGCCGCGCTCCATGTGCCACGACCTCATGCTACTGGCCGCATCCGGGTGACCGCCGAGCTGCCCGGCATCCGGTGCCCCGGCCGACCGGACCAGCCGACTCAGCGGCCGGCGAGCGCTTCCAGCGCCTGCCGGTCCGGTTTTCCGGAGGCCAGAAGCGGGAGGGCCTCGACCAGCACCAGGCAGGCCGGGCGCGCGGCCGGGCCGAGCCGCAGGGCTACCGCGGCGCGCACCTGGTCGAGGTCGGGCGGCTCGGCCGCGGCCAGCACGACCACGGGCACCTGACCCCAGACGGGGTCGCCGGAGCGCACCACAACTGCCTCGCTCAGGCCGGGCAGGGCGCGCACCAGGGCCTCGACAGCGTCGAGCGACACCTTCTCGCCGCCGGAGATGATCACGTTGTCGGCCCGGCCGGTGACGCTCACGGTGCCGTCGGCGGCGACCGCCCCCAGGTCGCCGGTGCGGTACCAGCGCAGCCCACGGTCGTCCACGAACCTGTCGCGGGTGCGCTCCTCGTCGCCGAGGTAACCGTCGGCCAGCACCGAGCCGCTGATCTCGAGTTGTCCGTCGACGGCGCGCACTACGGTGTTGCCGATCGGGACGCCGTCGTACACGCAGCCACCGGCGGTCTCGGAGGAGCCATAGGTGCGCAATACCCGCACACCGAGCAGCACGGCCCGCTCGATCAGCGCCGGCGAAACAGCCTGGCCACCCACGAGGATGCCGGTGAACCGGGTGAGCACGGCCAGGATCGCCGGGTTGTCGGCCGCGGCATCCAGCAGGCGGGCCAGCTGCACCGGAACCAGCGAGGTGAACCGCAACGGTTCGACGAGCCGGCCCGCGTACTCGGCGAACACGGCGGGGTCGAAATGCCCAGGCGGCAGCAGCACGGGCTCGGTGCCCGCGGCGATCGACCGCACCAGCACCTGCACCCCGGCGATGTAGTGCGCGGGCAGGGCGAGCAACCATTGGCCGTCGCCGCCGAGCGCGACGCTCGACGCGGCGGCGGAGGCGAGCAGCGCATCGGTGCTGAGCATCACCCGCTTGGGCGCGGCCGTGGAGCCCGACGTCTCGATCACCACGGCCACCCGGCGCGGCACCGGCCCAAGCCGATCGGGGCGGGAACTTTCGGCGACTTCGGTCGCCGGAACCGGCAGCAGGGCGTCGCCAGACGCCGAGAGCGCCAGGCGTAACTCAGTCAGCACGTGCAACGGATCCCCGACGGGCACGACGCGAAGGGGCCTCACCGTGACTCCTAGAACTGCCAGGGGTACGGCGACCAGTCGGGTTCGCGCTTTTCCAGGAACGAATCGCGACCCTCAACGGCCTCATCGGTACCGTAGGCCAGACGGGTGGCTTCGCCGGCGAAGACCTGCTGGCCGACCATGCCGTCGTCGACGGCGTTGAAGGCGAATTTGAGCATGCGGATGGCCGTGGGCGACTTGGTCAGAATGGTGCGCGCCCAGTCCAGGGCCTCGTTCTCCAGCTCGGCGTGCGGAACGACGGCGTTGATCGCCCCCATCTCCAGGGCGCGCTGGGCGGAGTACTCGCGGGCGAGGAAGAAGACCTCTCTGGCCGCCTTCTGGCCCACCTGCCTGGCGAAGTAGGCGCTGCCGTAGCCGCCGTCGAAGGAGCCGACGTCGGCATCCGTCTGCTTGAACTTGCCGTGCTCGGCGCTGGCGATGCTGAGGTCGCAGACCACGTGCAGCGAGTGGCCGCCGCCGGCCGCCCAGCCCGGGATGACGGCGATGACGACCTTGGGCATGAAGCGGATCAGCCGCTGCACCTCGAGGATGTGCAGGCGACCGCCCCTGGCCTTGTCGATGCCGCTGGCGGTCTCGCCGTCGCCGTATTTGTAGCCGTCCCTGCCGCGGATGCGCTGGTCGCCGCCCGAGCAGAACGCCCAACCGCCGTCGCGCGGGCTCGGGCCGTTGCCAGTGAGCAGAACCACGCCGATCTGCGGATTGGTGCGGGCGTCTTCGAGGGCGGCGTAAAGCTCGTCCACGGTCTGCGGCCTGAAGGCGTTGCGCACCTCGGGGCGGTTGAAGGCCACCCGGGCGATGCGGCCGGTGAGGTCGTGGTGATAGGTGATGTCGGCGAGCGAGCCGAAGCCATCCACCGAACGCCACTGGGTGGGGTCGAAGATCTCTGAAACCAGTTCGGGCATGCCATCAGCCTACGCGGCGGCTCCGCCTGGCGGCTCCTGCCGGCAGGCGGAACCCGGGGTCCGCGGCGGGTGCCACTGGCTGAGACCGCTCACACCAGACATGAGGGCTATTCAGGTGTACCTCTTCGGCGGCGTCCACGTCAACCCCTTGAACGGGTCTGAGGCCGGGCTGTGTACTTATGTCACCCGAAAGACCTGGAGGTGGTCATGCTACTCAACAGCCCCTCGGCACCCGACACCGCGTTACCCGAACACGCACCCGTCACCAGCGCCGAAACCCACACTGCTCCCGCTCTGCCCCTCGACCTCGCGGATGTCGAGATCACCGAACTCTCCCCCACGGAATGGCGCGTCGCCGATCATTCCATCGAGCATGACGATCCGACCGCCCTCCTGGGCTTCATCCAGATCGTCGGCAGCGCATACGAGGTGACCAACCTTGGTCGCCCCCGGGAACGGGCCTACTTCACCTCTTTTGACCGTGCAACCGCAAGTCTTCTCTCCCGGGGGGTCCTCGCATGACAACCATCGTCCAGTCCCCCACCACCCGCGCCACCCGGGCCCCTGCCCAGGCGCCGTCCTCAGACGAGTCCGCGCCCTCGTCGTATTCGCCGTCTGCCGCTGCCAGCGCCGCGGCCACCTCCCGCTACAGCCGCGCGTCCACGGATGCGTTCGGCGACTACCTGCGCCGCATCGGCAAGGGCCCGCTGCTCTCGGCCGAGGACGAGGTGGATCTGGCCCGCAAGATCGAGGTCGGTCTGTTCGCCGAGGAGAAGATCAACCGGGCCGACGCCGAGGGAGACCCGGTGAACCCTGAGTTCAAACGCGAACTGATGACCCTGGTGTTCGAGGGCCGGCGGGCGAAGAACCACTTCATCGAGGCCAATCTGCGCCTCGTGGTGAGCATCGCCAAGCACTATTCAGGTCGCGGCGTACCGATCATGGACCTCGTGCAGGACGGCAACATCGGCCTGGTCCGGGCGGTGGAGAAGTACGACTTCATGACCGGTTTCAAGTTCTCCACCTATGCGACCTGGTGGATCCGTCAGGCCATCCACCGTGGCATGGCCGACAAGTCGCGCATGATCCGCATCCCGGTGCACACCGCCGAGAAGCTCAACAAGATCAAGCGCATCCGCCGCGACCTCACGAGCACCCTCGACAGGGAGCCGACGCTCAAGGAGATCGCCGAACTGTCGCAGATCGCGGTGCGGGACGTGTCCCGGTTGCTGCAGTACGACAACGAGCCCATTTCCCTGCACGCCCCGGTCGGTGACGGCATCGGGGACATCGCCGAACTGATCATCGACGACGACCTGCCCCAGCCCGACGAATGCGCCACGATCACGTTGAGGGCGGCCGACATCACCTTCTACCTCGACGCCCTGCCCGACCGGGAACGCTCAATTCTCACGGCCCGGTTCGGCCTCACCGGTGAGGAACCGCGCACCCTCGACCAGATCGCGGTCATCCAGGGCGTGACCCGGGAGCGGGTACGGCAGATTGAAAAGCGGGCCTTGGCCCTCCTTAAGGTGCCACGACTTGAGCGATATCTCAGGGACTAGAAGTGAAAACCGGCGTAGCGTAACACCTACCCCTATCAACGGAGTGGTGCAATGGGCAAGCTGACGTACGATTCGAGCCTCACGGCGGATTTCGATGATCGGGTGCTCGCGCACATCCAGGTAGTGATCGGTGCCAAGCTACGCCGGGGCGAGTGCTTCTATTTCACCTGGCGTGACGACCCGCAGGGCGGGGATGGCCGCAGCACGATCTGGATGCACCCGAGCATCCCGCTGGCGTACAAGTACTTCGGCGGGCGCTCTCCCACTCTCAACCGGGACTGGATCGAGGCGCTGATGCTGACCGCGAACTCGTCTGGCGGGCTGCAGATCGTGCCCGAGCCGCACCGGCTCGGAACCACCTCGCCCGCGAAGGACGACTCGTGACCCGCATCGACATCGTCTACGGCGGCAAACCGTACACTCTCGGCGATCGCACCATCGAGTCGCTGCGAACCGAGATCACCGACGCGGTGACCTCTGGCGCACCCACCTGGCTGAGGGTCAACAGTGGGGCCGGGCGCTATCAGGACGCCTTTCTTCTGATCTCGCCCGGCACCGCGATCGCGATCGTAGACGTGCAGCCCAACGGCCCCGACATCGCCCTCACCGACGAGCAGCTCTTCGTCGCCGATTCCACCGAATGAGCCGGTCAGGGCCGGGGCCGCGGATGCTGGCACACTAGAGCCATGCTTCCTTCACTCAACGATGTGATCGCCACCGCCCGCGTGGTCGACCTTCCTCTCGTCACCGGTTTTCGCGGCCTCACCAGCCGTGAGGCCGTGCTGATCGAGGGCCCCGCCGGCTGGACCGAGTTCTCACCCTTTGTGGAGTACGCCGACGACGAGGCCGTCGCGTGGCTGCGCGCCGCCCTGGAGTTCGGTTGGGAGGCGACCCCGGAGCTGCGGCGTGACCGGGTGCCGGTCAATGCCACGGTGCCGGCCATCGACGCCGCCGACGTGCCGGCCCTGCTCGCGAGGTTCCCCGGCTGCCGCACCGCCAAGGTGAAGGTCGCCGACGCCGGTCAGACCCTGGCCGAGGACGTCGAGCGAGTGCGCGCCGTGCGCCGGGTGCTCGGCCCGGAGGGACGCATCCGGGTGGATGCGAACGGGCTCTGGAACCTCGATGAGGCCGAACACGCCATTCACGCCCTGGCCGAGTTCGACCTCGAGTACGTCGAGCAGCCGTGCGCGTCGATCGACGAGCTCGCCGAGATCCGCCGCCGCACCGACTACCTCGACCTGCCGATCGCCGCCGACGAAAGCGTGCGCAAGGAGACCGACCCCCTGCTCGTGTCCCGGTCCGGCGCCGCCGACCTCCTGGTGGTGAAGGTGCAGCCGCTCGGCGGCATCCGCGCTGTGCTCGCCATTCAGGCGGAGACCGGCCTGCCGCTCATCGTCTCCAGCGCCCTGGACACCTCCGTGGGCATCTCGATGGGAGCGTTCCTCGCGGGGGCGCTGCCCGAACTCGACTACGACTGCGGCCTGGCGACGGCGTCACTGCTGGCCGCCGACGTGACCCACGACCCGCTGCTGCCTGTCGACGGCAGCATCCCCGTGCGCCGGGTGGTTCCGGATGCCGACCTGCTCGACACCTACGCCGCGAGCCCTGAGCGGCGCGACTGGTGGCTGGCCCGCATCACGCGCACCTACGCCCTGCTCGCCGGCTGACGCCGGCGCGACCCGGGGCGCGACCCTGGGACCGGTTAGAGGCCAGAGTAGGCGTGCAGGCCCTTGAAGAACACGTTGACGATGCCGAAGTTGAACATCACCGCAGCGAAGCCGATGATCGCCAGCCAGGCCGACCGCGATCCGCGCCAGCCGCGGGTGGCCCGCGCGTGGATGTACCCGGCGTAGATCACCCAGATGATGAAGGTCCAGACCTCTTTGGTGTCCCAGCCCCAGTAGCGACCCCAGGCGCGCTCGGCCCAGATCGAGCCGGCCATGAGGGTGAAGGTCCACAGGATGAAGCCGATGATGTTGACCCGGTAGGCCAGGTTCTCCAGGGTGAACGCCGACGGCAGCGTCTTGAGGAACTTGAGCCGGCCCGGCTTCTCGGTGCCCGCGCGTTCCTCGCGGCGGGACTGCAACAGCTGCACGAACGAGAGCGCGAAGCCGAGCGCGAAGAAGCCGGTGCCCAGCGACGCCACAAACACGTGGATGACCAGCCACACCGACTGCAGTGCGGGCGGCAGCGGGGCGACCTCCACATAGAACTGCAGGGCGGCGATGCCGAGCAGAATCAGGATCAGCCCGCTGACGAAGGTGCCGAGAAACCGCAGGTCGGTGCGGGTGAGCACGATGAGGAACACGGTGACGATCAGCAGGGTGCCGGTCATCGCGAACTCGTACATGTTGGCCCACGGCACCCGCTCGGCGGCGATGCCACGCAGCACCGCTGCCACGAGGTGCAGGCCCCAGGCCAGAACGAGGAGGGAGACGCCCACGCGGAGGCTCGCCGAGCGGCCGTACGGGGTGGCGGCGTCATTGGCCATCCGGACGCTCAGCCGGGTGAGCGTGGTGGTGTTACCGCCCGCGACCGCACCGGCCACCGAGACCTCGTCGGCCGCGACGGCGGGCACATCGGCCGAGTCAACGGCGGCGCTGCGCTTGGCCAGGTCGATCGCGAAGGCGATGAACGCCAGCGCATAGACGGCCATGGCCGAGTACAGGCTGAGGATCGAGAGCTCGTTCAGATTCACGTTTTACAGCCTAAGCGGGATCGATGGGTTTAACGACCGGGGCGGAACGTTCCAGCAGGGCGATATGCCGGTCGGCGAGGGCGGTCACGGCCGATTCCAGGCCGGGATCCTCACCGCGGGCGAGCCCGGCGTATTCGAGCCGCACCGTGCCATCCGCCTGGTCGATGGCCTTCACCCAGAGCCGGCGGCGCGGCACGAAGAGGGAGGTGAGCAGACCGCCGAGCACCAGCACCGCGAACAGCAGCACCCAGCCCTGGGTGGGGTCGTGGTGGATGTCGAACGAGGCGAACCGGGGCACCGAGGTCGAATAGTCGCCCGCGGCGGCGTTCGGCGACGCATTCTCGAAGGTGACCGAACCCAGCCCGTTGGGCAGTTCCTGGGTCTCGCCGGGCTTCAGCTCGAGGGGTTTGATCTCGCTGGTGCGGGTGGCCAACGGCTCCATGGTGTCGGTGTCGAGGGCGTACACCGAGGTGGGCACACCGTCGTTGAGGCCGAGATCACCGGCGTACACGTTGAGAGTGAGCACCGGGTACTCGAGGTCGGGGAAGCTGGAGTAGTAGGACCCGGTGCTGGTTTCGTCCTGGGTCGGGTAGAAGAAGCCGACGAGCCCCACCTGCTCGGCCAGGCCGTCCGGAACCTTCACGATGCCCAGCGAGGTGAGGTTGGCGTCCTGCGGCAGGAACGGCACGGAGTCGGTGAACACCACGGTTCCGCTCGGATCCTTCACCGTGATGGTGGGCGCGTAGCCGTTGCCGAGCAGGTAGATGCTGGTGCCGCCGGTGCGCAGGGGGTCGTTGACCCGAACCGCGCCAGGCTGCGCCGCGCCGCCGCGCGGGGTGACCGTGACGCCGGCGGTGAAGTCCACGGGCTGGCCGAACGCCTCCAGGTTCTGCGTTTCGTAGCTCACCTCGAGGTCGTCGAGGGTGAGCGTGTACGGGTCGAGGCCGGTGTCATTGAAGAACCGGCCGGGGTTGAACGAGTCGTAGGCCAGCAGGGTGTTCACGAAGGTCTGGCCCTCCACGAGCACCCGTTGGCCGCTGAAGCCGAAGCCGCTGCCGAAGCCAACGACCAGGAGCAAGCCCACCAGGGCGGAGTGGAAGACCAGGTTGCCGGTCTCGCGCAGGTAGCCGCGCTCGGCAGAGGCGGAGAACTCCTTCGGGCCGTCGAACAGGGCCACGCGGTACCGGCCCTGC
This sequence comes from Cryobacterium sp. W22_MBD10_FK3, assembly GCF_052113745.1. NCBI lineage: Bacteria > Bacillati > Actinomycetota > Actinomycetes > Micrococcales > Microbacteriaceae > Cryobacterium > Cryobacterium sp. W22_MBD10_FK3. The sequence continues at coordinate 16,319 of NZ_JBGQOH010000029.1, read as the reverse complement.
TTGAGCAGGGTGCGGGCGGATGCGACGGCGGTGGCCGCATCCGTGCCGGCCGGGGCCGTGCGGGTGGTGAAGCCGGCTAGCCGAGCAAGCCGCGCGGGGGTCTTGGGCGGCTTGGCGCGCAGGGCCTGCAGGTGGTGCTTGGTGCGCGGGATGACGCAGCCGATCAGCGAGACGAACAGCAGCAGGTAGATGGAGGAGAACCAGGCCGACGAGTACACGTCGAACGCCTGGATCTTGTCGAGGATCGGCGCGAGGTCGGGGTTGTCGGCGAAGTACTGGGTGACACCGTTCGGGTCGGAGCTGCGCTGGGGCACCAGAGACCCCGGCACCGCCGCGATAGCGAGCAGCAGCAGCAGGAACAGCGCGGTGCGCATGCTGGTGAGCTGGCGCCAGAACCAGCGCAGGGTGCCGACGAAGCCGAGTTTGGGTTGGTTGATGCCGTCGCGGGCCGGGGCCGGCGCGGAGTCGATGTGGTCAGATGGCCGGGACATAGCTGCCAATCACCCCTTGCAGGTTCAGGAGCCAGGCATTCCACACGCCGCTCACCATGAGCACCCCGATAACGATCAGGAGCACGCCGCCGAACAGGTTGATCGCTCGGATGTGGCGCTTGAGAAAGGCTACGGCCCCGGTGGCCCAGTTCAGGCCCAAAGCGATGAGCAGGAAGGGGATGCCCAGGCCGAGCGCGTAGAACAGGGCGAGAAGGCCGCCCTGCCAGGGCGAGCCGGTGCTGAGGCTGAGCGAGTTGATGGCGGTGAGCGTAGGTCCCGTGCACGGGGTCCAGCCGACCGCGAACACCGCGCCCAACAGGGGCGCGCCGGCCAGGCCCATCCGTGGCCGCCAGGAGGTCTTGATGGTGCGCTGCATGGCACCGAATTGGCCGACGAAGACCAGGCCGAGCAGAATCACGATGACGCCGGCGATGCGGGTGATCAGGTCGCGGTACTGGTTGAGCCAGAAGCCGGCGAAGCCGAAAACCACTCCGGTGAGCACGAAGACCAGGGTGAAGCCGAGGATGAACAGGGCGACGCCGACCAGCAGCCGGTTGCGGCCGCGCCGGGCGGAGCGTGTGGAGCCGCTGCTGCCGTCGGCGAAGCCGCCGATGTAGGCGAGGTAGCCGGGCACGAGCGGCAGGATGCACGGGGAGGCGAACGAGACCAGCCCGGCCAGCACCGCGATCGGGATCGCCAGGAACAGTTGCCCGCTGAAGACGATCTCGCCGAAGGGATTGCCCACGCCTAGCCGTCCTCGGCAATCGTGTCTTCGATCAGGGTTTCCAGAATCGACGGCGAGTTCACCTGGCCGAGGATGCGCGCGGCGACCCGGCCGGACGAGTCCAGCACCAGCGTCGTCGGCACGGCGTTCGGCGGGATGCTGCCGCTGAAAGCCAGCTGCATTCCGCCGTCGTCGACATCCATCACCGACGGGTAGGTGATGGCGTAGCTCTCGTTGAAGGCGATGGCGCTGGCCGCTTTGTCTCGCACGTTCACGCCGAGGAAGCTGGCACCCTGGTCGGCGAACTGCTCGCTGAGGTCCTTGAGGTCGGGGGCTTCGGCTCGGCACGGGGCGCAGCTGGCGTACCAGAAGTTGACCACGAGCACCTCGCCGGCGTAGTCGGCGGAGCTGACGGTGGAGCCGTCTTCGAGGGTGCCGTCGAACTCGATCACATCGCCGCGGTCGTCCACGGGGATCTCGGTGACGCTGCCGTCACCGGCGATGTAGCCCTTGCCGCTGCCGGCGCGGTACTGCTCGGCGAGGGAGTCGTCGCTGGTGCAGCCGCTGAGGGCGAGGGCGACGGTGACGAGGCCGGCCACGGCCAGCGGAAGTCTTCTGCGCCTCACACTGCACCCACGTCGTTGGCCGGCACCAGGAGCGCGGCGGCGGGACTCACGTAGCCGAGCTCGGCGGGCACGTTGTGATGCAGCCTCAGGGTGGTGATGCTGGACAGGTCGCAGCGGCGCTTACGCGGGTCATGGGCCAGGCGTTCCCCGGCCAGGGCTCGGTGCACCATCCAAATCGGCAACTGGTGGCTGACGAGAACGACGTCGCCGTCGTCGACAGATTTGAACGCGTCATCGATGGCGTCCAGCATCCGGCTGGAGATGGAACTGAACGGTTCGCCCCAGCTGGGCCGGGCCGGGTTCACCAGGCTGGGCCAGTTGCGCGGGTCGCGCAGGGCGCCGCCCTGGCCGCGCATGCGCTTGCCCTCGAACCTGTTCGCGGGTTCGATGATGCGCTCGTCGAGGTGGATCGGCAGGCCGAAGGCCGCCGCGATCGGGGCGGCGGACTCCTGGGTACGCTGCAGCGGCGAGGCGATGACGCGCACGACGGGGCGCCCACGGTCGACGAGGTCTGCGGCAGCCGCCTCGGCCATCCGCTGCCCCAAATCGGACAGCTTGAAGCCGGGAAGTCTGCCGTAAAGCACGCGCTGGGGGTTGAAAACCTCACCGTGACGCACGAGATGTACCTGGCTAGCTACCACGCTCCCCAGTCTACGGAGAGGTCACCCGCGAATTCGCCGAGAGCTGTGCGGCTAAACTCAGGGGGTGAATGCGCGCGTACTGATCAAGAACCTGGCTGCCCTCGACGACGGCTTCGTCTCCGTGTCTGGATGGGTCGAGACCGTCCGAGACCAGAAGAAGGTGCAATTCGTCGTTCTGCGCGACGAATCCGGTGCCGTGCAGCTGGTCAATCCACGCACGACGGATGCCGAGGGCGTCGTCGTCGACGACGAGCCCGCCAGCACCATTTCCACCCTCTCTCAGGGCAGCTTCGTCACCGTGACCGGGCAGCTCAAGCACGATGAGCGGGTGAAGCTCGGTGGCATCGAGATCAAGCTGGCGTCCCTCGAGGTCGTCACCCTGGCCATCCCGGAGACGCCGATCGCGGCGGACTCGAGCCTGGACAAGCGCATGGACTGGCGCTTCCTCGACCTGCGTCAGCCCAAGTCGAACCTCATCTTCCGTCTGCAGACCACCTTCGAGCACGCTCTGCGCACGTACTGGATCGAGCACGACTTCATCGAGCTGCACACCCCGAAGCTGATGGCCAGCGCGAGCGAGTCCCGCGCCGAGCTGTTCGAGGTGGAGTACTTCGACACCAAGGCCTACCTGGCGCAGAGCCCGCAGTTCTTCAAGCAGATGGCGCAGTCGTCCGGCTTCGGCAAGATCTTCGAGGTGGGGCCGGCGTTCCGGGCCGACCCGTCGTTCACCAGCCGGCACGCCACCGAGTTCACCAGCGTCGACTCGGAGATCAGCTGGATCGACAGCCACGAAGACGTCATGCAGCTGCACGAGGACCTGCTCGTGGCCGCGTTCACCGCTGTCAAGGCCAAGCACGGCGAAGAGGTGCTCGCGCTGTTCGGCGTCGAGGTCACCGTGCCGAGCACGCCGTTCCCACGCATCCCGCTGGCCGAGGCCAAGGAGATCGTGAAGAGCCGCGGCTACGAGGTTCCCCGCGACGACGACGACATGGATCCGGAAGGCGAGCGTCAGATCGCGGCGTACGTCGCCGAGACCTACGGGCACGAATTCGTCTTCCTCACCGACTACGCGTCGAGCATCCGCCCGTTCTATCACATGCGCCACGAGGGCGACGCGAGCCTGACCAAGAGCTATGACCTGATCTTCAACGGCACCGAGATCTCCACCGGAGCGCAGCGCGAGCATCGCATCGACGTGCTGATCGAGCAGGCCGTTGAGAAGGGCCTGGACCCGGCCGAGGTCGAGGGCTACCTCGACTTCTTCCGCTACGGCGTTCCGTCGCACGGTGGTTTCGGCATGGGCCTGGCCCGCGTGCTGATGCTGATGCTGCACCAGGCATCCATCCGCGAGGTCACCTACCTGTTCCGCGGCCCGACCCGCCTGGAGCCGTAACCTCCGCTCACCCGTTGCCGAAGTCGCGCCCGTCCAATGGACGGGCGCGATTCCTCGTTAACCCGCAAGCCGAACTCGTGGACGCGGCCAGCGGCCAGCGGACGAGTTTTGAGATCGACCAAACCTTTTTCTGGATGGGGCCGAACCACCTGCATACCAAGCAAGCCCCCACATTCCACAGCAAAGGATCACATCATGCGCACCTTCACCAAGACCGCACTCGGACTGACCACCGCCGGCCTGCTCGTCGCCGGCCTCGCCGCCTGCTCCACGCCCGCCGCCGAGACCTCGACGTCGTCGTCCAGCTCCTCCAGCTCCTCCGCCGAGGCCACCCCCACCCCCGTCGCCTCGATCCCCAGCCTCACCGGCGTCGACACCGCCGTGCTCCTGGACGCCGACTTCGCCGCCGCCCTCACCAGCCTCGGCCTGACCCCCGGCACCGTCGGCACCGCCACCCTCGAAGAAGGCAGCCTGCACTTCCCGATCACCGGCGGCAACGTGGACTACTACGACCCCGCCGAGGACTACCGTCCCTACGTCCAGGGCAACATCGAACACGAAGGATCCGGCTTCTCCCTCACCGCCGGCGACACCGTCGTCGAACTGACCAACTTCACCATCGACCCCGGCACCAGCGAACTCTTCGGCGACGTCACCGCCAACGGCGAATCCGCCGCCACCCAGGTCAAGCTCTTCGACCTCTACGGCGGAACCCTCGAACCCCTCAAGATGGACGGCGACAACGCCATCCTCACCGGCACCACCGTGCACATCTCCGCCGACGCCGCCGCCCTCCTGAACACCACCTTCAACACCGACGCCGTCGCCGACCAGCTCCTCGTCGGCATCGCCACCATCACCGTCAACACCAAGTAACACCCGCAGCACCCGCACCACCCACGAAAAACGGCCGAGCACACGCTCGGCCGTTTTTCGCGCGTCACCACTCCGCACCCAACACCGGTCGCGAAAGCGGCCAAACGGTCACCTCAGCCCCACCAAGCAACCACACCACCGCTCTCGCGAAAGCGGGGCAACGGTCATTGCAGCGGGAACCAGCCCCGGCTCCACCACGCGAAAGCGGGCAAACGGTCACCTCAGCGCCACGAAGCAACCACATCACCGCTCTCGCGGATGGCACCTCCCGCGAAAGCGGGGAAACGGTGACCTCAGGTCCGGGAAGCAACCACATCACCGCTTTCGCGGATGACAGCCTCTCGCGAGAGCGGGGTAGCGGTCACCTCAGGTGGTTGGGTCAGATGGCGAGGTCTACGGCCATCCGCTCGGCGGTGACCGACTTCACGTAGACGCCGGCCTCCACATGGGCGGGATGCACCTGGTAGCGGGCCAGGGCGGCTTCATCGGCGTATTCGGCGACGAGGGCGATGTCCCAGTTGGTGCCGCCCACCACGTCGGGGCCGATCCGCAGGGTCTGGATCTCGTCGATCACGCCGACGAGTCCGCCGAGCCGTGCAACGATCTGGGCGGCGTGCTCGGCCTTGTCGGCCGGGTCGGTCGCTGCCAGCTTCCACGACACGATGTGCAGAATGGTCATCGGACCTCCAGGAGTGCTTTGTGCAGGCGCGCCGGGTCGATGCGCCAGTAGTTGTGCACCAGACCGTTGATGAGCAGCACCGGGATCTCCTCGACATAGAGTTCGTGCAGCTCAGGGTCGTCGAGAATCGACTTCTCCTCGAGCATCACCTCCGGCGCGCCAGGCTCGGCGGCGACCTCCGCGAGCACCGTGCTGACCACGGTCCTGGCGTCATCGCAGAGGTGGCACCCCGGCTTGCCGATCAGGGTCAGGTTCACGGTGGACATGCCCCCAGCCTAGGCCGCTGCGCGCAGCGACCCTGAGTAGACTCAGGCGCAATGCCCGACGAATCCGGTCCCCGCGCCATCGCGTTCTTCGACGTGGACAACACGCTGCTGCGCGGCGCGAGCCTGTACCACGTGGGCGTCGGGGCGTGGCGGATGCGTTTCATCTCGCTCGCCGACATCCTCTCGTTCGGCTGGAACCAGACCCGGTTCCTCTACATCGGCGAGAGCGGCGTCAACATCTCCCGGCTTCGGCTGCGCGCCATGGACATCATCACCGGGCACACCCGCGACGAACTCGTCACCCTCAGCCACGAGATCTTCGACAGCCGGCTCATCCAACGCCTCTGGCCCGAGACCGTCGCCGTGGCGCAGGCTCACCTCAGGGCCGGACGCGAGGTCTGGCTGGTCACCGCCACGGCCCAGGAGGTCGCCGACGTGATTGCGGAGCGTCTGGACTTCACGGGCGCGCTCGGCACCAGGCTCGCCACGGTTGACGGCATCTTCACCGGCGCGCTCGTCGACGGCATCTGCCACGCCGGCCGCAAGGCGGTCGTCGCCCGAGAGGTCGCCGAGGCGCGCGCAATCGACCTGGCCGACTGCTGGGCGTACTCCGATTCGCACAACGACATTCCGTTGCTCGAACTCGTCGGCAACCCTGTCGCCGTGAATCCGGACAGCACCCTGCGCCGTTACGCGCTCGCACGCGGCTGGCCGATCATGACGATGAAGGTCGCCCAACTCAAGGCAGCGCGCGCAAGCAAAAAGCGCTAGGTCACAGACCTAGCGCTCAGCTCAGATGAACGGTCGGAACCGTCTACTTCTTATTACGACGCTGGTGGCGAGTCTTACGAAGCAGCTTGCGGTGCTTCTTCTTCGCCATACGCTTGCGTCGCTTCTTGATTACAGAACCCACACGGACCTCACAAAGATTTGGTTAAGCCGCGGGATTCGCGACCGACACGAAAACCCCATTCTAACGGATAAAGAAAGTCCCGTCCGACTCACTTCCTCCGCGAGTGGGTTCGATCGCCCTCAGAACGGCCGATTCGGGCACCCGGAACGAGCGTCCGAAGCGGATGGCGGGCAACTCGCCGGCGTGCACCAGGCGGTACACGGTCATCCTCGACACCCGCATGACCGCGGCAACCTCGGCAACCGTCAGGAAGCGCAGGTCATCCAGTCGCGGGTCTGGAAGCTCGCGTGACATGGGCGGCTCCCTGGTGTCGGCTGGTGCGTGTGCCGCAACTCTAGGGCGAAGCCCCAGCGCCCGCTAGTCGTTTCTGCGCCACTTCTTGACGCTCTTCTTCACCCCGGAGTCCTTGACCACGTGCTGCATCTGGAAGGAGGTATCGGCGAAGGCCTTGCCGATGGCTGCCGCGAACGCGCGCTGCTCATCCTTGAGAACCTCGGTGTCATCCACCACACCAACGAGAGAGGTGTCCACATCAATGCTGAGGAACGGGATCAACCAATCCTCGATCTGCTCGAGCGGGGCGTAGTCGAGGTGGTAGTACCGGTGCTGCCCCTCTTCGCGCACGCCGACCAGCCCGGCCTCGCGCAACACCTTGAGGTGCTTGGATACCGTCGGCTGGCTGAGCCCGAGCGAGCTGACGATGTCGGAAACGCTCAGCTCCCCCTGGGCGACGCTTGACTGGTTGTAGCGCTCGAGGAGAATGCGTAAGATATCGCGTCGGGTCGAGTCCGCCACCACGCCAAAGATGTCTGCCATGCCCCAAGGCTAGTCATTCCCGGTGCGCGTACCATGACAAGTTGTCAGCGACCATAGGCCAGGCGAGGCGATTCGAGTGAAAACGCAGGCCCCCAACGTACGGTTCACGCACCATTCCAACACCTGGTACGGACGCATCCGCGACTCCGTCGACGGCATCGTGCGCAAATCGCCGTCCCGGTTCGCGCTCTTTGTATTCACCGCCCTGATCCTGCTCTTCACCCTGTTGTTCTCCCTGCCGATCGCCACGGCCGGCGACACCGAAACCCCGTTGCATGACGCCGTCTTCACCGCGGTGTCGGTGATCTGCGTCACCGGCCTGAGCACCGTGGACATGGCCACGCACTGGTCGGCGTTCGGCAACGCCCTGGTCGTCATCGGCGTGAACATCGGCGGTATGGGCGTGCTCACCCTGGCCTCGCTCATGGGCCTGGTCATCTCCCGCCGGCTGGGCCTGCGCGCCAAGCTCATGGCGGCCAGCGACTCGAACCCGTCACGCATCCACATGGGCCCGGTCAACGAGGGCCAGGCCGTGCGTCTCGGCGAGGTCGGCAGCCTGCTGCTCACCGTGGCGATCAGCACCCTGGCCATCGAGGCCGCCGTCGCCATGCTCCTGTTCCCACGGATGCTGATCGACGGTGTCCCATTCGGCGAGGCGCTCTGGCAGAGCATCTACTACGCCGCCATGGCCTTCACCAACACGGGGTTCAGCCCGAATGCCGGCGGCATCGGGCAGTTCGCCAACGACTACTGGTTCCTCGGCGCGCTCATGGTCGGCGTGTTCCTGGGCAGCCTGGGCTTCCCGGTGCTGATGACCTTCGCCAGACACTGGCGCACGCCCCGCCGCTGGTCGGTGCACGTGAAGCTCACCCTGTGGACCACGACGGCGCTGATGGTCATCGGCATGATCTTCTACATCATCCTGGAATTCGACAATCCGTTGACCTTCGGGTCGCTGAACGCCGGCGACACGATCTTCCAATCCCTCTTCATGTCGGTGATGACCCGATCGGGCGGCTTCGCCACCATCGACATCGCCGATCTGCACGGCTCCAGCCTGCTGCTCAGCGACATGCTGATGTTCATCGGTGGCGGTTCGGCCTCCACCGCCGGCGGTATCAAGGTGACCACCCTCGCGGTGCTGTTCCTGGCCGCCTTCGCCGAGGCCCAGGGCAAGGAACAGATGGAGGCCTTCGGCCGCCGCATCCCCAGCGACATCCTGCGCCTGGCGGTCAGCGTGGTGCTCTGGGGCGCCACGACCGTGGCGGTGTCGAGCATCCTGATCCTGCACATCTCCAAGCAGGCCCTGGACGTGGTGCTCTTCGATGTGATCTCGGCGTTCGCCACCGTGGGTCTGTCGACGGGGTTGACGGCGGAGCTGCCCCCTGAGGGTGTCTATGTGCTGGCTGCGACGATGTTCATGGGCCGGGTTGGTACAGTGACTCTCGCGGCGGCGCTGGCAGCGAGCCAGAGTAGACAGTTGTTCAAACGCCCCGAGGAAAGGCCCATCGTTGGTTGACCGGATCAAGCACGACGCCCCCGTGCTCATCATCGGCTTGGGCCGCTTCGGCGCCGCGACAGCCGGCAAGCTCGACCGTCTGGGCCGAGAGGTCCTCGCGGTGGACAGCAGCGAGGCTCTCGTGCAGAAGTGGTCGGAGCGCATCACGCACGCCGTGCAGGCCGACGCCAAGTCCATCGACGCGCTGCGCCAGATCGGCGCCCAGGACTTCTCCGTGGCCGTCTGCGCCGTCGGCTCCTCGGTCGAGGCCAGCGTGCTGATCGTCGCCAACCTCGTGGACCTCAAGATTCCGCAGATCTGGGCCAAGGCCATTTCGCAGACGCACGGCAAGATCCTCGAACGCATCGGCGCCAACCACGTGATCTACCCCGAGGCCGACTCGGGTGAACGCGTCGCCCACCTCGTGTCGGGGCGGATGCTCGACTTCATCGAGTTCGACGATGACTTCGCGCTGGTGAAGATGTACCCGCCCAAGCCGATCCGCGGGCTGAACCTCACCGAATCCGGGGTGCGCACCAAGCACCACGTAACCGTGGTGGGCGTGAAGAGTCCCGGTCGGCCGTTCTCCTACGCCACTGCGGAGACCGTCGTCTCCGATCACGACCTGATCATCGTGGCCGGCACCGAGGGCGACATCGAGCGGTTCGCGGCCCTCGGCTCCTAACCGCACGACGAGCGCGTCACCAGGTCTCGACAAGCTCGACCAGCGATGGTGGCGGGGCCGGTCAGGAGGCGGCGAGCTCCCTGGCCCGCGCGAGCGCGGCATCCGTCGCCTTGTCGAACAGACCCTTGACGTCACCGGTTTCGAGCTGCTGCACGGCGCGTTCGGTGGTGCCCTTGGGGCTGGTCACCTGGCGGCGCAGCTCGGTGGGGGTGAGGTCGGACATCGCCAGCAGGGCGCTCGCGCCCAGGAACGTGCCGTTGACCATGGTGGCCGCCTGCTCGGGCGTGAAACCCTTGTCGATGGCCGTGAGGGTGAGCTGTTCGATGAGGTAGAAGACGTAGGCGGGCCCCGAGCCGGAGATGGTGCTCAGGGCGTCGATCTTGTCTTCGGGCACCACGAGCACCTCGCCCACGGTTTCGAACAGCGCGGTCGCCAGCTGCATCTGCGCCGGCGTCGACCGGGTGCCGGCGCTGAGCCCGGTGACGGCCATGCCCACCACGGCGGGGGTGTTCGGCATCGACCGGATCACGGACACCCCGGTCGGCAGGTGCTTTTCGAACGTGGCGATCGTGACCCCGGCGGCCACGCTCACGACGAGGGTGCCGGGTTCGAGGCTGCCGGCGATCTCGGCGAGCAGGTCGGGCACCATCGCGGGCTTCACGGCCACGATCACGATGCCGGCTCCGGCTACCGCGAGGCGGTTGGCGTTCGGCTCGGTCTCGGTCGCCCACGCGCTCACCCCGGCGGTGCCGGCGAGTTCGGCGGCCTTGGCCGCCGTCCGGTTGGTGGTGCGGATGCCGCCGTCCACGGTGACGGTGGGCTTGAGCAGGCCGGCCAGGACGGCTCTGGCCATCGATCCGGCGCCCAGGAAGGCGATGGCGGGCAGGGTGACGGGTGCGGTCGAAGTCATCCTGCCAGTGTAGTTTTCGAGCGCTCCGGGCACCTGCCCGCCCTGGCCTGCCGGCCGAGCAGACAGTTCTAGGATTGGTCGCATGAGCGCATCAGGCGGAAACAAGGCGATTGTGGCGGCACTGCTGGCCAATCTCGGTATCGCGATCACCAAGTTCATCGCCTGGTTCGTGTCGGGGTCCTCCTCGATGCTCGCCGAGGGCGTGCACTCGCTGGCCGACTCGGGCAACCAGATCCTGCTGTTGATCGGTGGTCGCAAGTCGAAGAAGGCGGCCGACACCGAGCATCCGTTCGGCTACGGACGCGAACGCTACGTCTATGCCTTCGTGGTGTCGATCATCCTGTTCTCGGTCGGAGGCGTGTTCTCGATCTACGAGGGCATCGAGAAGCTGCAGCACCCGCACGAACTCGAAAACGCCTGGCTGCCGATCCTGGTGCTCCTCGTCGCCATCGGCCTGGAATCCTTCTCGCTGCGCACCGCCGTCAAGGAGTCCAACCACACCCGCAAGGACGAGAGCTGGGTGCAGTTCATCCGCCACTCCAAGGCCCCCGAGCTTCCCGTCGTGCTGCTCGAAGACGTCGCGGCGCTGACCGGCCTGGTGCTGGCCCTGGGCGGCGTGGGCCTCACCGTGCTCACCGGCGACGCCACCTGGGACGCCATCGGCACCCTCGCGATCGGCGTGCTCCTCGTGCTGGTCGCGATCGTGCTGGGCATCGAAACCAAGAGCCTGCTGGTGGGCGAGGGCGCCAACGTCAAGGATGTCGACGCCATCAAGGCCGCGATCCTCGCCGGACCCGAGACCAAGAACCTCATCCACCTCAAGACCCTCTACCTCGGCCCCGACGAACTACTGGTCGCCGCCAAGCTGTCCTTCGATTCGAGCCAGCGGTTCTCCGACGTCGCCGCCGGCATCGACGTCATCGAGGCCCGCATCCGCGAAGCCGTGCCGAGCGCCCGGGTGGTCTACCTGGAGCCGGACGTCTACATCGACCCGGCCAGCGTCAACCCGCCCACCGACACGATTTTCATCAAGGGTCGCGAGTGAGCCAGAGCCGCATCGCACTCGTCCTGCGGCATGCCGAGCAGATCCACCTGGGCAACCTGGAACAGGTGCTGCTCGAGCACGGCTACACGATTCGCTACGTCGACACCCTCGCCGGCGACGGCGTGCGCGGCATCGACCCGGCCGAGGCCGATCTGCTCGTGGTGCTCGGCGGCGAGATGGGCGTGTACGAAACCGACCTCTTCCCGGTGCTCGCCGACGAGATCGACCTGCTCGCCGACCGGCTCGCGGCCCGTCGGCCGATCTTCGGTGTCTGCCTGGGCGCGCAGCTGATGGCCAGCGCCCTCGGCTCCCCCGTCTACCGGGGCCCGAGCAACGAGATCGGCTACCGCCTGGTGGAGCCCACCGAGGCCGGTCAGGACTCGCCGCTGCGGCACGTCGACGGCATCCCGATGATGCAGTGGCACAGCGACACCTTCGACCTGCCCGCGGGCACCACGCGGCTCGCCGGGTCGGCCGCCTACGGCAACGAGGCCTACGCGATCGACGACTGGGCCCTCGCCGTGCAGTTCCACCCCGAGCTCACCGCTGCGATGCACGAAACCTGGCTGACCTCCTCCGATGCCGAGGTGCGCGCGGAGGGCCTGGACCCCGACGCCCTGCGGCAGGAGCGCGCGCAGCACTCCGACGCCATGCAGCGGGCATCGAGCGCGATGTTCAGCGAGTGGCTGTCGGCCCTGCCGGGCGCCGCAGCGGATCCTCGAAGAACTCCGTGAGCAGCCGGCCGCACTCGGCCTCATCGACTCCGGACACCACTTCGACCCTGTGATTGAGCCGGCGGTCGCGCAGCACGTCGTAGAGGGAGCCGGCGGCGCCGGCCTTCTCGTCCCAGGCCCCGAACACCACTCGGGGAATGCGGGCCGCCACGATCGCTCCGGCGCACATCACGCACGGCTCCAGCGTCACCACCAGGGTGCAACCGGTGAGGTGCCAGTCCTGGGTAGCCAGGGCCGCCTCACGGATCGCCACGACCTCGGCGTGCAGCGTCGGATCCTGGTGCAACTCGCGTTCGTTCCGGCCGCGGCCGATCACCTGGCCTGCCGCGTCCAGCACGACGGCGCCCACGGGCACGTCGCCGCTGGCCAGGGCACCCCGGGCTTCGGCGATGGCCAGTGTCATCCAGGCCGCGTATTCGTCGCTGTATCGCATCCGCCACCTCGGTCCCGGCCGCCCCACGAGAGCCGGATGCCCGCGTGAGCTAGTAGATTGAGCCTATGCGAGTCCACGTAGCCGACCATCCGCTCATCACCCACAAGCTCACCGTGCTGCGTGATCAGAGCACCTCGTCGCCGATGTTCCGGGCGCTGGTGGAAGAGCTGATGACCCTGCTGGCGTACGAGGGCACCCGCGGTGTTCGCGTCGAGGAAGTCACCGTGCAGACGCCGGTCGCCCTCGCCAAGGGCGTGAAGATCAGCGACCCGAAGCCCCTCGTGGTTCCGATCCTCCGCGCGGGCCTCGGCATGCTCGAGGGCATGGTCAAGCTGCTCCCCACCGCCGAGGTCGGCTTCCTGGGCATGGCGCGCAATGAAGAGACCCTGCAGCCCACGACGTATGCAGAGCGCCTACCGGACGACCTGTCTGATCGGCAGTGTTTTGTGCTCGACCCGATGCTGGCCACCGGCGGCTCGCTGATCGCCGCCATCGAGTTCCTCTTCGACCGCGGCGCCGTCGACGTCACCGCCATCTGCATCCTGGCCGCTCCCGAGGGCCTCGCCGCCGTTGAAAAGGCACTGGCCGGCCGCGAGGTCACCATCGTTCTCGGTGCCGTCGACGAACGCCTCGACGAGCACGGCTACATCGTGCCCGGCCTCGGCGATGCCGGTGACAGGCTCTACGGCCTCGTCTGACCCGTGCGGCAGCGGGCGTCGTCACATTCGGCGCGCCCGCAGCACGCAGATCCTGCGACGCGCAACAGGCCGGGCGCAGGAAAATTCACAAAACTTTGAAATAATTGATTTGGCCGTGCTTTTCTTTGACGAAAAGCCCTTTCACGCGAGATCCTCCGATTTCGCACAATCCCCGTGAACGTGATGCGGGCGCCGCTCCGACTGCGGCCGTCACCGAATTGACACACCTCGTCATAGTCGGCTTTACTCGCATTCATGACTTCCACCACACGCATCCCGACCTCCATCGAGGCTTTGGGGACTGCCGGCATGATGATGCCCGGTAGCGTGATGGCGTGTTGCCGAATGTGCCGCTAGACCAGACAGGCATTCGCGCCGAGTCGATCGCCCCTCACCCGCTCATCTGCAGCCGCTGAGGACGCCGCCACCGCGGCAGACCGACTCCAGGGCCCTCTCCTTCGAGACCGCCCGAACCACCGGCCGCTACGGCCGCCCTTTCTCGAACCCAGGAGCGCTGACGCGCCGGGTTCTCTGCGCATCATCACCCCCAAGGATTCCGACCATGTCTCTCGCACACATCGACTCAGCCCGTTCAGTCCAGTCCTACCGTCCCGAGCTCACCCTGGCGCCGGCACCGGCTCCGGCCGCCCCGCGCATCCGCGCCGTGCCGGACGGCAGCCAGGCCCGCGGCTTCGTGCTCTACGTCGGCATCGACGAAGCCAAGGCCGCCGCGGCCGGCACAAGCCTGCACCGCATCGTTGAGGAGCTGAAGAAGCTCACCCAGGCGATCGCCCCCACATCGGAGACGCACGCCGCCGTGGCGCTGGCACCCGACGGCGTGGGTGGACGCGACGTGGACGTCGTGCGCCTGGCCCTGCAGGACCCGGCCGCTCTCGCCAAGCACCGCAACTCGGCCGAGGACGCCGACCGGGCACCCGGCGGCGTGGTCGTCGACATCTCCCGCAAGCGCGTGATCCTCGACAACGAGACCGCCGCGCTCACCTACAAGGAGTTCGAGCTGCTGCAGTACCTGGTGCTGCGCGAAGGCCGCACCATCGAGCGCGCCGAGCTCATCTCCAAGCTGTGGGATGCTGAGAGCGAAGAGGACGCCCCGAACGAACGCACCATCGACGTGCACGTGCGCCGCCTGCGTTCCAAGCTCGGACGCTACGAAGACATCGTGCGCACGGTGCGCGGCGTGGGCTACCGCTTCGACCGCCACGCCGACGTGTCGATCCGCCAGGCGAGCACGCCCAGCCCCGACCGCTTCTAGCCGCCAACCGCCTCGGGTCGCGCCCGATCGTCGGTCGCGCCCGATCGTGGTCGAGCTCGCAGGGCCCGGATGCGGCTACCGCCCGTTAACGTGATTGAGGGCCGGTCGTAGAGGCAAACGACCGACCCTCTTCCCTTGCACCAAGAGTGTCCTGCAATCACATTCGCGTCTTCCGCCACAGCAAACGGTTGACGCACTACGAATATATAACGAAGAGGTAACGGAGCGCCAGTTATCCAATCGTTATTTTCCTGCGAGTTCACCTTGCGTTCGCTTGGACCCCGATGTGCGCCCTCTGTGCGGGGCCGACGACTCGGGCCGGCCGGGTCGTTTCGGGCGTAGTTTGGCACCCACGAGCCACGCCCCACGCACTGATCGTGGGGCCCGATGCAGAGGAGTAACCGTGGAGATCATCCGCTTGCAACCAGCCGGACTCGTCGTGAGCCCGGCATTCAGTCATGCCGCGATAGTTCCCGCCGGGGCCACCACCATCTACGTGGGCGGCCAGAACGGCGTAGACGAGACCGGCGCGGTCGTCTCGCCCCGGATTGCGGAGCAATCCAGCCGAGCCATCGACAACGTGGCCGTCGCGCTCGAGGCGGCCGGCGCATCCCTCACCGACGTGGTGCAGTGGACGGTGTTGATCGACGCGGACGCCGACCTCGGGGCCGCCTACGGCGCCATCGCGCCCCGCCTGGCGGGTCCGGGGGCGCCGCCGCTGGTGACCGCCGCCCGGGTGGCCGGGCTCGGAGTGCCCGGCGCGCTCATCGAGGTGAGCGC
Organism: Cryobacterium sp. W22_MBD10_FK3; assembly: GCF_052113745.1. Classification (NCBI taxonomy): domain Bacteria; kingdom Bacillati; phylum Actinomycetota; class Actinomycetes; order Micrococcales; family Microbacteriaceae; genus Cryobacterium; species Cryobacterium sp. W22_MBD10_FK3. Next base: position 838 of record NZ_JBGQOH010000029.1, on the reverse strand, counting down.
GATCGCCGCGGTGCTGTCCTCGTAATCCGGGCCTGCCGGGCGGGGGACGGGACGGGCCACCGGGCCGACCGGTGACCGGCGTCGACGCGCCAGCCTGACGACCAGATCGATGATCACGCCGCCGCCGAGCGCGATGACGACCGCAACCACGGCGCCCAGAACCGGTTGGTCCCGCAGCCACGCGCCCGCGAAGACGCCGACCAGAACCGAGTAGCCCGCCCACGCCACGCCCGACACGGCGCTGAGCGGCACGAACCGGCGCCGGGGAAACCCGCTCGAGCCGGCCATGACGTTCACCGCGACCCGGCCGACCGGCACGAACCGGGCCGAGAGAATGACGGATGCCGCGCGCCGGTCCAGGGCGCCGCGCGCGCGGTTGAGCAGCCGGGCCGCTCTCGGACCGCGAGTCCACCGAAAGCGGTCGAGGTCGATGCGGCGGCCCAGGGAGAACGCCAGGTTGTCGCCGGTGAACGAGCCGATCGCCGCCACCAGGAAGACCGCCCACGGATTCGGTGTGCCGGTGGCAAGCCCGATCGCGGCAACGGCCACCACGACGGGCTCACTGGGCATCGGCGGAAAGAACCCGTCCAGCGCCACCAGCAGCAGAATCACCACGAGCACGACGGGGGATGCCGCCCAGGAAACCACGAGCTCGTTGAGCGCCTCCACGTGAATCCGATCTGTCGGGAAGGCCACCCCAGGCGATTGCGGTGAGGCGTGACTTCGTTGTCTCCGACGCTACGGACGCCCTCCAGCGGGCACTAGCTGTACTGGGCCATGACCTGGGTGACACTTCTGGGCTTGTGAAAGAGGAGAACCTCCGGGCTTAGTGGAGGGG
>NZ_JBGQOH010000028.1:0-45107 GCF_052113745.1 Cryobacterium sp. W22_MBD10_FK3 | reverse complement strand
CCCCCCCCCCCCCCCCCCCCCCCCCCCCCCCCCCCCCCCCCCCCCCCCCCCCCCCCCCCCCCCCCCCCCCCCTTCCCTCCCCCCCCCCCCCCCCCCCCCCCCCCCCCCCCCACGGCCGCTTTCGCGCGCTTGAAATGCAAGCTTCTACTTGCCTATTATGGCTGGCATGGGAGACATCTTCCGGGCACTCGCCGATCCGACCCGACGGCAGATCCTCGACGAACTCGTCGTGCGGGATGGCCTGACGCTGTTCGAGCTCTGCAGCCGGCTCGCGATGCTGCACGGCGTGGCTTCCACCCGGCAGGCGATCTCCCAGCACCTCACGGTGCTCGAGGAGGCGGACCTGGTGCGCACGCGCCGGGTAGGCCGCACCAAGATCCACGACCTGAACACCGAACCCCTCCGCGCGGTCACCGACCGCTGGCCCGTCACCCCCAACCGATAAGGAGCACGCGCATGCCCATCCGCATCAACATCACCAGCATCTTCGTCGACGACCAGGCCAAGGCCCTCGCCTTCTACACCGAGAAGCTCGGCTTCGTGCCGAAGCACGATGTGCCGCTTGGCCAGCACCGGTGGCTCACCGTGGTCGGGCCGGGCGAGCCCGATGGGGTCGAGTTGCTGCTCGAGCCCGACGAGCATCCGGCGGCGAAGGCCTACATGGCCGCGCTCGTCGAAGACGGCATCCCCGCCACCTCGTTCGCCGTCGACGACGTGGCGGCCACCGTTCGCGAGCTCGAGGCCAACGGCGTGACCGTCACGCAGCCGGCCACGCCGATGGGCCCGGTGGTCGTGGCCACCATCGACGACACCTGCGGCAACCTGATCCAGCTCACCAGCCCAGCCTGAATCTCGGTTCGCTAGAAGGTGTGCTCCGGCGCGGGGAAGGTGCCCGCCGTGACATCGGCCGCATACTCCTGCGCGGCGGTGAGCAACACCGTGTGCATGTCGGCGTACTGCTTCACGAAGCGGGGCAGGCGTCCGGTGCGAAGCCCCACCATGTCCTGCCACACCAGCACCTGGGCGTCGCAGCCGTTGCCGGCGCCGATACCCACGGTGGGGATACGGAGCTGCCGGGTGATATCGGCGGCCACGTCGCCGGGCACCATTTCCATCAGCACCGCGAACGCCCCCGCTTCTTCGAGCGCCAGCGCGTCGGCCAGGAGCCTGTCGGCATCCGCCCCACGGCCCTGGATGCGGTAGCCGCCCAGGGTGTGCTCCGACTGCGGCGTGAAACCGATGTGCGCCATCACCGGGATGCCCGACCGGACCAGGAGCTGCACCTGCGGCGCCATCTCCGCGCCGCCCTCGAGCTTCACGGCGTGCACATCGGCCTCCTTCATGAACCGCACCGCGGTGTGGAAGCACTGCTCGGGGGAGGCCTGGTAGGAGCCGAACGGCAGGTCCGCGATCACGAGGGCGTGCTCGGCGGAGCGGGTGACCGCGCGGGCGAGCGGGATCAGCTCGTCGACGGTGACCGGCAGCGAGGTCTGGTTGCCGAACACGTTGTTCGACGCGGAGTCGCCGACGAGCAGCACCGGGATGCCGGCCTCGTCGAACGTCGCCGCGGTGTACATGTCGTATGCCGTGAGCATCGCCCATTTCCGGCCGCGTTCCTTCATCTCCTGCAGATGGTGGATGCGCACCCGCTTGCGGCCGGCCGGGGCTGCCGCAGCGGTGCCATAGGGAGCAGGTTGCTCGTTCATACGTGCCTTTCGATTTACGTGGTGACGTTTCACCTTAGGCGCGCAGAGCAGAGGAACGTCGCGCCGGTGACTGCGTGGACACGGCTTCGGTGGACCTCGAATGTATTCAATTGTTGACGGCATGAGTGCTTTGCGCCACTCTTGAATACATGCCGGTGCGCGAACGTAGCAAGCCAGGGTCGCAGAGCGCCCTGAGGCTCTCCAACCAGCGCCGAATTCTCTCCACGGTGTCCGGAGGGCCAACGACGCAGGCCGAAATCGCGCGCACCACCGGGCTTTCCACCGCGACCGTCTCGAACATTGTCAAGGTGCTCGTTGAGCTCGGTCTGGTCGCGACATCGCCGACAACCAGCTCCGGACGGCGCGCACAACTGGTGAGCCTGTCATCGACCGACGGCGCGGTCTCGGTGGGCATCGATTTCGGGCGCCGCCACGTGCGCATCATCGTGGCCACGCTCGACTACCGGGTGATCGCCGAAAAGGAGGTCGAGATCCCGGCCGGGTACACGGCCGCCGAAGCGCTCGACATCGCAGCCAACCTGCTCACCTCGACCCTGAACCACGCGAGGGTGCCCCGTTCGTCGGTGCTCGGCGTCGGCGTCGGCGTGCCTGGTCCCATCGACCGGCGCACCGGCACCGTGGTCGACGGCGCCATCCTGCCCGAATGGGTGGGCGTGACGGTGGGCATGGTCGAGGAGATCTTCGAACTGCCGGTGTACCTGGAGAACGATGCGAACCTTGGCGTGCTCGCCGAGGTCACCTGGGGCCCGCACGCCGGAACCCCCACGGTCGTCTTCGTCAAGGTGGGCACCGGAATCGGTGCCGGGCTCATCCTCAACGGCATGCCCTACTCCGGAAATATCGGGCTGACCGGGGAAATCGGCCACACTCCCATCTACGAACATGGACTGCTGTGCCGCTGCGGAAACCGTGGCTGCCTCGAGACCGTGGCGTCAACCACGATCATGATCGAACTGCTCTCACGCACCCTGGACCGCCAGGTTCGCACCCGGGATATCGTGCGGATGGCCCTCGAGGGCGACGAGCGGGCCATCCGGGTGGTCGAAGAGGCCGGGCTGGCCGTCGGCCGATCGATAGCGGCGATCACCAACCTCATCAACCCGCACACCATCATCGTCGGCGGCCCGCTGACCGGGCTGGGGGAGATGCTGCTCGGTCCGATCCGCAGCGCGCTCAAGCGCTACGCCGTGCCGATGATCATGGAGACCACCGATCTGGTGATGTCATCGCTGGGCGAGCGGGCCGAAGCCCTCGGCGGGGCGGCTCTCGTGCTGCAGCAGGCGGGGATCAAAACCGCCGTTAGCTGATCGTTGCCAAATTCTTGCGTTAACAAGTTGACGACAAGGGATTGGAGGTCTACCTTCAGACCAGGGTCGCCAAGCCGGCCCAGTTAGACGAGGAGGTCAGACGTGGAGACGGCTCACAGCGCGCACCCCACCATCCTGGAGATGCAGTCCATCACCAAGGAGTTCCCGGGCGTCAAAGCGCTCGACAAGGTGTCACTCACCGTACGAGCCGAGGAGATCCACGCGATCTGCGGCGAGAACGGTGCCGGCAAGTCCACCCTGATGAAGGTGCTCTCGGGTGTGTACCCCTACGGCACCTACGACGGCGACATCGTCTACGAGGGCTCCGTGGTGCGCTTCCGCGACATCAAGCAGAGCGAGGCCGCCGGCATCGTCATCATCCACCAGGAACTCGCACTCATCCCCGAGCTCTCGATCACCGAGAACATCTTCCTCGGCAACGAGCCCGGCCGCCGCGGGATCATCAACTGGGTCGACGCACAGCGCCGGGCGATCGAACTGCTCGCTCGCGTCGGGCTCGACGACGACCCGGACACCCAGGTGAAGAACATCGGAGTGGGCAAGCAGCAGCTGGTGGAGATCGCCAAGGCGCTGAACAAGAACGTGAAGCTGCTCATCCTGGACGAACCCACCGCCGCCCTCAACGAGAGCGACTCGCAGCACCTGCTCGACCTGATCCGCGGCCTCAAGGGCAAGGGCATCTCGTCGATCATGATCTCGCACAAGCTCAACGAGATCGAGCAGATCGCCGACCAGATCACCATCATCCGCGATGGCAAGTCGATCGAAACCCTCGACGTGGTGGCGGACGGGGTCGACGAAGACCGCATCATCCGCGGCATGGTCGGCCGAACACTCGGCAACCGCTTTCCGGAGCACACCGCCACGATCGGCGAGGTCTTCTTCGAGGTGCGCGACTGGACCGTGCAGCACCCGCTCACGGCCGAGCGCCAAGTGGTGAAGAACTCGAGCTTCACCGTGCGCCGCGGTGAGGTGGTCGGATTCGCCGGCCTGATGGGCGCCGGCCGCACCGAACTGGCAATGAGCCTCTTCGGCCGGTCCTACGGCAAGTTCATCTCCGGCCAGGTCTTCAAGGACGGCGAAGAGATCAAGCTCCGCACTGTGGCCGAAGCGATCGGCCACGGCATCGCCTACGTCAGTGAAGACCGCAAGTCGCTGGGTCTCAACCTGCTCGACACCATCAAACGGTCCATCGTGTCGGCCAAGCTCGGCAAGATCTCCCGCGGCATTGTCGTGAACGAACTCGAAGAGGCGCAGATCTCCGAGCAGTACCGCACCAGCCTCCGCATCAAGACCCCCACCGTGGAGGAGGGCGTGACCAAGCTCTCCGGCGGCAACCAGCAGAAGGTCGTGCTGGCCAAGTGGATGTTCACCGATCCCGACCTGCTGATCCTGGACGAACCGACCCGGGGCATCGACGTGGGCGCCAAGGCCGAGGTGTACCAGATCATCCGCGACCTCGCCGCGCGGGGCACCGGAATCATCATGATCTCGTCGGAGCTGCCTGAGCTGCTCGGTGTCTCCGATCGGATCTACACGATCTTCGAAGGCAAGATCACCAACGAACTCCCGGTCGCCCAGGCCGATCCTGAAACCCTCATGCGGAGCATGACCTCCTCCTCACAGAAAGCAGTCGCGTAATGAGCGCACCCGGTATTGACAAGCGCGGCGGATTCGACATCCGTGACCTGAAGAGCCTGTTCGGCGGCGGCGGTTCGCTCAAGCAGTTCGGCATCCTCGGGGCCCTCGTCGCGATCATCATCATCTTCCAGATCTGGACCGGCGGTAAGACCCTCCAGCCCGGCAACATCATCAACATCGTGCAGCAGTACTCCTACATCCTGATCCTGGCGATCGGCATGGTGATGGTGATCATCGCCGGCCACATCGACCTCTCGGTCGGCTCGGTCGCGGCCTTCACCGGCATCATCGTGGCCCTCGCCATGAAGGACTGGAACTTCCCGTGGTGGGCAGCCATCATCCTCGGCCTCGTCGTCGGCGGGCTCATCGGCGCCTGGCAGGGCTTCTGGGTCGCCTATATCGGGGTTCCCGCCTTCATCGTGACGCTGGCCGGCATGCTCATCTGGCGCGGCGGCAACCAGTTCATCGGCGACTCGGCCACCGTGCCGGTCGGAGCAGGCTTCCAGGTGATCGGCAAGGGTTACCTGCCCGAGTTCGGCCCGAACTTGGGCGTGAACAACCTCACCATGCTCCTCGGCATCGTCGTCGTGCTGATCCTCATCGGACTCGAGGTGCGCGGACGCCGCACTCGAGCGGTGATGGGAGCGACAGCCGCACCGGCCTGGACCAGCATCCTGCGGGTCATCGTGCTCGGCGGAGTGGTCCTGGTGGCCGCCTACCTGTTCGCAACCGGCCGCGTGGGCACCAGCTTCCCGGTCTCTGGCATCATCCTCGCCTTGCTCGTCGTGGCGTACTCGTTCCTCACGAACCGCACCACCGTCGGCCGCCACATCTACGCGGTCGGCGGCAACAAGCACGCCGCGGAGCTCTCCGGCGTCAACTCGAAGCGGGTCAACTTCTTCGTGATGATGAACATGTCGGTGCTGGCCGCGCTGGCCGGCATGATCTTCGTCGCCCGCTCGCAGGCCTCCGGCCCGTTCGACGGCACCGGCTGGGAGCTCGACGCGATCGCCGCCGTGTTCATCGGCGGAGCGGCGGTCTCGGGTGGTATCGGCACCGTCGCCGGCTCCATCATCGGCGGACTCGTGATGGCCGTGCTCTCCAACGGACTGGCGCTCAAGGGCATCTCGTCCGACCTCGTGCAGATCATCAAGGGCCTCGTGCTCCTGATCGCCGTTGGCGTCGACGTCTTCAACAAGTCGCAGGGACGCCCGTCGATCATCGGACTGATGACCCGCAACAAGGGCGGTGGCGGCGGCCAGATTCTGACCGAAGAGCGCACCACGTCCCAGGTCACCCCGGGCGGCGGCACCCCCGACACCGCGGTTCCGGCCGATCTCAAGAACTAGCGTCCGCGCTGAATCACTTCCACGCTGAACTGCCGCGCCGAGTCACTCGACGGGCACTCAGCACCACCCCGCAGCACCAACCCGCAGCACCACTCACAGCACCACACACAGAAAAGAAAGAGATCCCAATGAAGAAGATCCTTTTTGCCACGACCGCCATCATGGCTGTCGCGGCACTCGGCCTCACCGGCTGCTCCTCCGACACCGGGCGCGGTGCCGCGGCCGGCACCGAGGAAGCCGCCAGCGGCTTCGACGCCGGTTCGCTCATCGGTGTCGCCCTGCCCGACAAGACCAGTGAGAACTGGGTTCTGGCCGGCAGCCTGTTCGAAGAGGGCCTCGCCGACGCGGGGTTCGAGGGCGACGTGCAGTACGCCGGGGCCAGCAACGCTGTCGCCGACCAGCAGCAGCAGATCTCGACCATGGTCACCAACGGCGCCAAGGTCATCATCGTGGGCGCGAAGGACGGCGCGCAGCTCGGCACCCAGGTGGCAGAGGCCAAGGCCGCCGGTGCGATCGTCATCGCCTACGACCGTCTCATCCTGAACACCGACGACGTTGACTACTACGTGGCGTTCGACAACTTCAAGGTCGGCCAGCTGCAGGGCCAGGCCCTCCTCGACGGTATGGCTGCGAAGTTCCCGGACAAGACCACCTACAACGTGGAACTCTTCTCCGGCTCCGCCGACGACTCCAACTCCGCGGTCTTCTTCGACGGAGCCATGGACATCCTGCAGCCGAAGATCGACGACGGCACCCTGAAGGTCGTCTCCGGCCAGACCGACATCGCCCAGACGGCCACTGACGGCTGGAAGCCGGAGAACGCCCAGCGCCGTATGGACACCCTGATGCAGGGCACCTACCAGGCCGAAGCAGTCGATGGCGTCCTGTCGCCGAACGACACCCTCGCCCGCGCCATCATCACCTCGGTGAAGGATGCCGGTCAGGCCGTCCTCCCCGTCGTGACCGGTCAGGACTCCGAAGCCGCATCGATCCCGCTGATCATGTCCGGCGAGCAGTACTCGACCATCTACAAGGACACCCGTGCCCTGGTCAAGGAAGCCATCGCCATGGCCACCGCCCTCCAGGCCGGTGACGAGCCCACCGTCAACGACACCGAGTCGTACGACAACGGCAACAAGATCGTCCCGGCCGACCTGCTCTCGCCGGTCATCGTGACGAAGGACAACGCCGCAGAGGCGTACGCCGAGAACCCCGACCTGTCGGCGCTCACCAAGTAGCGAACCGAAGGTCCCCCTGAAAACCGGCCGGCCCTGCGGGGTCGGCCGGTTTTCGCGTCAGTACCCCTGACCGGTGAGTGCCGCACGGGTTCTGCGTCAACGAACGATCCACGAGACGATAGGTGCATGCCACTCATGAGCAGTATTCTCGCCATCGATGCCGGCCAGTCGGGCATCAAGGTTCGCCATATCGCGGGCGGCACCGTGCGCGACTGGGCGGAACCCGGCATCCGCACCGACCTGCCGCTGATGCCGCAGCTGGCGGCCGTGCTCGCCGGCGCGGCGCGGCGCGGCGGTGCGGCCACCGAAATCGGCATCGGCGTCTCCGGCCTCACGGACGGCGCGGCGGATGCTCAATCGCTCCTCGCCGACGCGGCTGATCTCGGCGCCCACTCGGTGACCCTGGCGCACGATTCGATCACGGCCTATCTCGGCGCCCTCAACGACGGGTGCGGCGTGGTGGTCGCCTCCGGCACCGGGGTCGTCTCGCTCGCCGTGGGCGAGCGCGACGTTGCGCGCATCGACGGCTGGGGCTATCTCATGGGCGATGCCGGCAGCGGTTACTGGATCGGACGAGCCGCCCTGGAGGCGGTGATGCGCGCCTATGACGGACGCGGGCCGGACACCGCACTCGTGCAGGTGGTGCTCGCCGACTTCCCGGCGCTCGAAGACGCCTACATCGAACTGCAAGCCGACGACGAACGGGTGCGGCGGATAGCCCGGTACGCGGCCGGCGTGGCAGAGCTTGCCGCGACCGATGCCGTTGCGGCGGGGATCATCGTCGCGGCCGCCGAAGAACTCGCCCACGCCGCCCTGACCGGGCTGCGCAGAGTGGCTCAGGACACCGTCGAGGCGCCGCAGGTGCGGGGAATAGGCGGGGTGTTCCGGTCTGCCGCGCTGGCGCGCGCCTTCGAGCAGCGTGTACACGCCGAGCTGCCCGCTGCCCAGGTGGGGATCGACAGCTCCGATCCGCTCGACGGCGCGGCCCGGCTGCCCGCGGTCGGCGAGCACAGCGCCCTGCGCCGGCGGATCACCAGGGCGGAGCTCACGGCGTGACGCCCGCCCGCACGCGAAAGCGGCCCTGTGGTCACCTCGGTTGAGCTGAGGCAACCACACGGCCGCTTTCGTGGTGTTCGGCCCGCTTACTGAGCGGAGTAGCCGCCGTCGACGAGGTGGTAGCTGCCCGAGATGAAGGACGCGGCGTCGCTGAGCAGGAACAGGGTGAGCGCGGCGACCTCCTTGTCGGTGCCGAGGCGACGCGACGCGTGCTGGCCCTCGAGTGCGGTGAGGGCCTCGGGGGAGAGGCTGGAGCGCACGAGCGGGGTGTCGATGAAGCCGGGGCCGACGGCGTTGGTGCGCACCCCGAGCGCGGTGTATTCGAGTGCCGCGACCTTGGTGAGGCCGATCAGGGCGTGCTTGCTGGTGACGTAGGCGGCGTTCTGGGCGATGCCGACCGAGCCGAGGACCGAGGCCATGTTCACCACGGCGCCGCCGCCGCCGGCGACGATCGCGGGCAGCTGGAACTTCAGGCCGTAGAACACGCCGTCCAGGTCCACCGCGCGCACGCGGTCCCAGGCGGCGATGTCGTAATCGCCGATCATCTGCGGTGCAGCGCCGATGCCGGCGTTGTTCACGGCCAGGTGCAGGGCGCCGAAGGTCTTCTGGGCGAACGCGACGGCAGCTTCGGAGTCTTCCCACTTCGCGGTGTTCTGAGCGAACGCCGCGGCAGCGCCGCCGGCGGCGCTGATCTCGTCGGCGACGGCCTGGGCGGCCTCGAGCTTGATGTCGGTGACGACCACCGAGGCGCCCTCGGCGGCGAGCTCCCGCGAGATCTCGGCGCCGATGCCGCTTCCGCCGCCGGTGACGATCGCTACCTTGTTGTCGAACCTGGCCATGAGGACCACTTCCTATCTGTTCTGCGGGTGGGCTGAAAATTCGGTGAACTTCATACGTTCACATAAAACCAACCAATGGTAGGTGATAACTATTCCCTTCCCACAAATGGTTGCAGCTACAAGTAATTGATGTATAGTTGTCGGTGCAAGCATTTTGCCACGAGTATTGGAGTCAGTCATGGGCGTCACCACCGACGAGCAGATCCTCAACGCCGAGACGTCGATGGGTGCGGTGACCCTGCGGGTCGGCGACCTCGACACCATGTCGGACTACTACTCGGGTGCGTTCGCGATGGAGCCCCTCGAGGAGCAGAGCCGCTCCCGCGAGGTGCACAGGGTGCTCGGCCGCGGCACGACGCCGCTGGTCCGGCTCATCCACACCCCCGACCTGCCAGGCGTCGACCCGCGCCAGGCCGGCCTGTTCCACACGGCCTTCCTCTTCGAGACCCCCGAGAGCCTGGCGGCCACCGTGTACCGCGCCGCGCAGGACCCGCGCAGCCGGTTCGTGGGCTCGAGCGACCACCTCGTGAGCGAGGCGTTCTACTTCACCGACCCCGAGGGCAACGGCGTCGAGCTGTACACCGACCGCGACCGCGACCGCTGGATCCACGACGGCGAGCAGATCCGGATGGCCACCGAGTACCTCGACCCCAACGCCTATCTGCAGGAGCACCTCGACCAGCGGGTGCTGGATGCCGGGCCCGCGGTGGCGGGCGCCGTCGGGCACGTGCACCTGCAGGTCGGCGACCTGCAGACCGCGCGGGCGTTCTACGTCGACGCGCTCGGCTTCGAGGCCACGCAGACCGGCTACTCCGGTGCGCTCTTCGCCTCGGCCGGCGGCTACCACCACCACATCGCCATGAACACCTGGAACAGCCGCGGGTCAGGCCCCCGCGCGGCGAGCCTGGGCCTGGGCGATGTGGCCGTGACCGTGCCCGCCGCCGCGGACCTGGTGCTGCTCACGGCCCGTCTGACCGCCAGGTCGATTCCGTTCGCCGGCGACGGCCGCTCCGTCTCCATCACCGACCCCTGGGGCACCCAGGTCACCGTCGCGCTGCCCGACCTCTCCACCGACGAGCTGATCGCCCGATGAGCGGCCTGCTGCGGGATCTGCGCTCGGCCGACTGGCCCTCCGATTCCACCGCGCAGCCCGCGGTCGCGCTGCTGCTGCACGGCTACGGTTCGAACGAGGACGACCTCACCGCGCTCGTACCGGCGCTGGGCCTCACCCTGCCCTGGGCGTCGCTGCGCGCCCCACTGGAACTCGGCACCGGCGGCGCGGCCTGGTTCGCGATCACGACACCCGGAAACCCCGACCCCCAACCGCTCGCCGCGGCCACCGAGCAGATCTGGGCCTGGGTCGACGCGCACCTCGCCGCATCCACCCGGGTGATCCCGATCGGCTTCTCGCAGGGCGGCCTGATGGCCAGCCAGCTGTTGCGCACCCGGCCGGAGCGGGTGCTGGCCCCGGTGATCCTCGGCGGTTTCGTGCAGGCCTCGGCGCAGCCCGGCGACGACACCCTCAAGAAGACCCGCCCGCCGGTCTTCTGGGGCCGCGGCGCCGACGACAGGGTGATCGCCGCAGCCGCGATCACCCGCACCGGCGCCTACCTGCCGCAGCACACCAGCCTCGTCGAGCGGCTCTACCCGGGCCTGGCGCACGGCATCGACGCGGCCGAGCTCATCGACGTGCGCGATTTCCTTGCGGCCTATGCGGCCACCGGCTCTCTGAGCGAGCGGTGAGTCTGGGGCCGGACGGAACCATCAGCGAACCCGGTCGACCGCGCTCGCGGCGTGGGGAACCGGTCGCGATCACGGCGCAGACGAATTCCTTCACCATCGCTCCGGCCCAGCCGGTGATCCGGACGGGCCGTGGTTGATCAGCCTTGTCCACCAGCTGAATGAGTCCCCGGCGCCGGCCGATGCTGATGCACTGGGCGCCGAAGCCGACGTTGAGCCAGGTCGGCTCCTGATCACGCAGGAGCGCGAGGACGTTGTCGGCGGCGTGCGCCCCGAGGGGCATCGCCATGGCGCAACTCATGCGCAGGTGCGACCCGACCGAAGCGGGTGGACGCACGGCATCGCCGGCGCCGAAAATCTCGGGGTACCGGGTTGTGCGCAGTTCTTCGTCAACGAGCAGGCGTCCTATCGAGTCGACAGCCAACCCGCTGCGCCGTGCCAGGTCGGGCACGGCGAATGACGCTGCCCACACCGTGACGTCACTGGGAATCCTGGTTCCACCCGACAGGTCCACGGTGTCAGCCAGCACCCGCACGACGCCGCGACCTTCGACCACCGTGATGCCGAACTCGTGCAGAGAGCGAGCGACGGACCTGCGGGATGCCGCGGGCAGGTGCTCGAGCAGCGGGCCCCGCGACACGAGGGTGACCGACGCGGCCGGATGCTGTTCCGCGATCTCCGCGGCAGCTTCCACCCCGGTGGCGCCACCGCCGACAACGACGATGCGCTGGTCGCGCCGACCGCCGGCGATGCGCATCCGCGCGGACTCGGCCCCATCGGCATTGCTGAGAAGGTGCGCGAATTCCTGGACTCCTGGCACACCGACCGCGGCCATGCTGCCAACGGAATATATGAGTGTGTCGTACGACTCGACCCGTTCTCCCGCGCTCGTCTCGACCGAGATCAGGCGAGCCGGCGCGTCGATGTGACGAACCGTGCCGAGCGAGACCTCGATGAGTTCGTGGAGCATTTCGCGCAGGGGAATCGCCGCGGTCTCCCGGACACCCGCCGCGACCTCGTGCAGGCGCACGCGTTCGATGAAATCGCCGGTGGGGTTCACCATGACCACCCGAACCCGGCGCCTTTCTTCGGGCGTCAATGACGCCTGCACCCGGTTTGCCGCGAGGATTCCGGCATAGCCGGCGCCGAGGACGACAACAGTGTGGTCAGAATGGGTGCTCATGGGCTCTCCTTGCCGGGATGGGTCGATACCAGTACTGACTGGGCCGGCCACCGAAACGTGACACCCGCGAAGAAGTTTCACAGGAGTATGGTTGGCGTCGTTCATCGCCGGAGGCCGGCGCCTGACCCGGGGAGCAGCGTTGTGACGGAGCATCTGGCCGGCCTGGCCGTCGAATTCGAGGCGATGCGTCCCCGGCTCTTCGGTATCGCCTACCGCATGCTGGGGAGCGTCGTTGAAGCGCAAGACGTGGTGCAAGACGTGTGGATTCGCTGGCAGGCGACGGACCGTTCCGAGATTCGCAGCCCGCTGGCGTTTCTGACGACGGCGACGACTCGCCTCTCGATCACCGTGGCAGCATCCGCCCGCACACGCCGCGAGGTGTACATCGGGCCCTGGATTCCCGAACCCGTCCTGACCGGGAACGACCCCGCCCTCGGGGCCGAGAAGGCCGAGGCCCTCGAACTGGGCCTCTTGATGCTGCTGGAGAGGCTGACCCCGAACGAGCGGGCCGTCTACGTGCTCCGGGAAGCGTTCGACTACTCCTTCAGCGACATCGCCGGTGTGCTCGAGACGAGCGAGCCGAACGCCAGGCAACTGGCCCGCCGGGCACGTGTCCACCTCGATGGATCCCGCACCAGGCAGGTCCCGGCCGCGGAACACGATCGACTCCTGCGCGCATTTCTGGCAGCGGCTCAGTCCGGCGACCTTGAGGGCCTGGAGACGTTCTTTGCGGCGGATGTCGTCGTCTATTCCGACGGCGGCGGAATCGTGACGGCTGCGCGCCGCCCGATCCGCGGGCGGGACAACGTGACGCGATTCTTCGCCGGTATTCTCGCGAAGGTGGCGGCCGACGTGTCTGTCGACGTGGTGCACGGCAACGGTGAGGAGGTCTTCGTCTTGAGCCGGGGCGGCACGGCCGTCATCCTCTGCGCCATGTCGGTGGGCGACACCGGAATCGCCAGGGTCTATTTCGTTCTGAACCCCGACAAGCTGACTGCGGTGCAGCAACTCTGACCGGCTGTGCCGGCCCTACACCAGGCTGGGCACCGGCTCCACGCTCGCCCGCAACGCCCGCAGCACAGCCGGCGGGGTGTCGGAGTGCAGGGTGCAGCCCGGAGCAAGGATCAGCCGGTCCTCGGCCTCCGCGCGGGCGGCGAACACGGACTGCCGCACCCGCGACGGCGGCCAGTAGAGCGAACTCACCTCGTCCAACCCGAGCATCGGCACGCGGCCGGTGCCGGCGTAGAGCTCCCCGACGGCGAGGTCGGACGCCGCCGGCGACCAGCTGAGCACCTCGGCCGGATAGTCCGCCAGCAGGCCCGGGTTCAGGCCGTCGCCGTGGGCGTGGATGATGCGGGTGACGCCCGCCGCCGCCCGCAGCACGCGCCGGTCGTACGGGGCGACCCAGGCGGAGAACTCGGCGGGGGAGAGGCCCCAGCTCGAGGCATCCGTCGCCGCTCCGGTCACGGCCAGGAACAGGCCATCCACCCCGACCTCGCCGGACCGGGCGACGTACTCCTCGAGCCTGGAGGTCACCGCGTCGAGCAACTGGTGGGCCAGCTCGGGGGATTCCCGCAGGTGCGGGATCACCGAGTCGCCGAGCGAGCGCACCACGGTCTGCAGGGGCGAGAAGACGGTGTCGATCACGGCAGCGTCCGGCGCAGCCGTGCGGATGCGCCGCAGCACGTCCAGCTGCACGTCGAATTCCGGATGCGCGACCGCCTCGGCGCCCACCCGGGCCAACTGGCCGGGCTCGGTGATCTCGGTCAGCCCCGCCGGCACGGCGAACCTGTAGTCGTTCATCACCTTGATGTAATCCCAGTCGTACTCCGCGTAGAAACGCAGGTGCGCCGCCGCCGCGTGTTCGGCGCTCCAGAGCGCACTGCCGAAGTGGATCCACGCTCCCACCGGCGGGCGGTCAGCGCCGGTGCCTGCGGCTGCTGCGGCGAATCGTTCCGACTGCTTCATGTGCTGCTCCCACTGCTCCAGCCCCTCGAGGGGATGACGGAGGGGATGCGCTCAGTGTGGACCTTTCGAGGAGCTCAGCGGCCTCCCCGCACACACGGCGTCACGCGGGGTCATCCGGAGTCACACGGCCAGCAGAGCACTCGCCGCACTGGCTAGCGTGATGGTTCCAGCACCGACATCCCGCGCTCCGCCAACCATGAAAGAGAAACCATGCCTCGATTGAATCCTGCCCGCATCGCGGTCCTGAGCGCCGCAACGCTCACCGCAGGAGTGCTCGTCGCCGGTTGCGCCGCCACGCCCCAGACGGCGGGAGCGGGCAGCACCGACCCGGTCGCCGGGGGCACGCTGACCTACCTGGAGTTCCAGCCGCACACCTCGCTGTACCCGCCGACGGCCGGTTTCTATCCCAACGGCGGCCTGGTCAACAACGTGACCGACCGGCTCACCTACCAGAACCCCGAAACCCTCGAGATCGAGCCCTGGATCGCGACCGACTGGGAGGTGAACAGCGACGCCACCGAGTACACCTTCAACCTGCGTGACGACATCACCTTCTCCGACGGCACGGCCCTGGATGCGGCCGTCGTCGCGAAGAACATCGACACCTACGGCCTGGGCAAGACCGACCTCAACCTGACGGTGTCCGAAGCGATCAACAACTACGCCGGCAGCACCGTCGTCGACGACGACACCGTGACCTTCTCCTTCTCCGCCCCGGCGCCCGGCTTCCTGCAGGCCACCTCCACCATCAACTCCGGGCTGGTCTCCTCGGCCACGCTCGACCGCTCCTACGAGGAGTTCGGCGCCGGCAACGCCGCGGAGGTCATCGGTTCCGGCCCCTACGTGATCACGGCCGAATCGATCGGCACCTCCCTCACCCTGGAGGCCCGAGACGACTACGACTGGGCCCCGCCGTCGCTTGAGCACCAGGGCCGGGCCTACCTCGACCAGATCAACCTGGTGGTCACCCCCGAAGACAGCGTGCGCATCGGGGCGCTGACCTCGGGGCAGGCTGACTACGTGCGCTACGTGCAGGCCTTCGACGAGGCCCAGGTCGAGGCCGCCGGCATCACCCTCTACGCGCCGCAGACCCGCGGCGTGAACAACTCGCTGAACATCCGCTTCACCAACCCGCTGGTCAGCGATCTGCGGGTACGCCAGGCGCTGGTCGCCGCCATCGACACCCAGGAGATCGTCGACACCGTCTTCACCGAGAACTACCCGGTGGCCACGTCGTCGCTGAGCAAGACCGCCCTCGGCTACAAGGACGAATCCGCGCTGCTCACCTTCGACCCGGATGCGTCGCGGGACCTGCTCGAGGACGCCGGCTGGATAGAGGGCGCCGACGGCATCCGCGAGAAAGACGGCCAGCGGCTCTCGCTCGACGTCTACGTCGCGGCCCCGCAGCCGCTCTCCCAGCAGACCCTCGAGCTGGCCAGCCAACAGCTGGCGACGGTGGGCGTTGAGCTGAACGTGAAGGCCGCGGACTCCGGCACCTACGCCGCCGACATCAAGGACCCGCTGAAGACCCCGCTGTACCACTCGATGGTCGGCCGGGCCGACCTCGACGTGATCAAGAGCCAGTTCCACACCCTCAACCGCAACGTGCTGCTGAGCGACGACGCCCACCTCGACGAGCTGCTCGAACTCGTGGCCTCGGAGGCCGACCCGGCCGCCCGGCTGGAACGGTCCGGCGACGTGCAGGACTACCTCGCCGAGCAGGCCTACGTGATCCCGCTGTTCGAGGAACCGCAGGTCTACGGCGCGGCGAGCTACGTCAAGGGCGTCTCGTACGAGTCGGTCGGCCGCCCGTCGTTCTACGACGTGTGGCTCGACAAGTAACCCGATGCACAACGTGATCCGACGCGTCGGGCAGGCCGCCCTGGTGCTGGCCGCCGCGTTCACCGTGGCGTTCGTGCTGCTCCAGGCGCTGCCGGGCGACGCGATCCTGATCAAGTTCGAGAGCCCCGAGCTGGGGCTCTCGCCGGCCCAGATCACGGACATCCGCGCCACCTACGGTGCGGATGTGCCGCCGGCGCTGCAGTTCGTGCACACCCTGCTCGGATTCCTCAGCGGCGATTTCGGCTACTCCATCCAGAAGGGCACCCCGGTGACCCAACTGCTGGCGGAGGCGTTGCCCGACACGGCCACCCTGGCGCTGCTCGCGATTGTCGTGGCCGTGCTGCTCGCTGTCGGCATCGCCGCGCTCTCCACGCTGGCGCCGTTCGCGTGGCTGCGTGCGTTCGTGCGGGCGCTGCCCTCGGTGTTCGTGTCGGTGCCGGTCTTCTGGCTGGGCATCGTGCTCATCCAGGTGTTCTCCTTCCAGCTGGGCCTGGTGCCGATCATCGGCGCCAGCCCGGCGCAGGCGCTCATCCTGCCGGTGCTCACCCTCGCCGTGCCGATCTCGGCGCCGCTGGCCCAGATTCTGGTGCGCAGCATCGACGAGGTGAGCCTGCAACCGTTCGTGGCGGTCGCGAGGGCGAAGGGCGCTAGCGAGCGCTGGATCCTCGGCCGCGCCGTGGGCCGGAACGCCCTGCTGCCCACCCTGACCATCGCGGGGGTGCTGCTGGGCGAACTCATCGGCGGCGCCGTGGTCACCGAGACGGTCTTCGGCCGTGCCGGAATCGGGCGCATCACCGAGCAGGCGGTGTCGCAACAGGACACCCCGGTGCTGCAGGCGGTGGTGGTGCTCTCCGCGCTGATCTTCGTCACCGTGAACCTGGCCGTCGACCTGCTCTACCCGGTTCTCGACCCGAGGCTGAAGAACCCGCGCCACACCAACGCGCGCCCGAGCAAGAAAGTCGGTGTTGCCGCGTGAGCCTCGACCATCTCGACCGGCCGGCGGATGCCCCCGCCACGGCGCCCCCCGCTGCCGCCGCCGCCGCACCCGCTCCCCGCCGCCGGCCCCCGCTCGGCCTCCTGCTCGCCTGGGCCGTGGTGGCGGTGATCGTGCTCTGGGCCCTGGTGCCCGGAGTCTTCACCGCGCACAACCCGCTCGTGGGAATCCCGGCCGAGAAACTGCAGGCGCCGAGCCTGGCGCACTGGCTGGGCACCGATGCGCTCGGCCGGGACCTGCTGTCGCGCATCATCCACGGTTCGGTGCACTCGCTCTCCGGCGCCTTCCTCGCGGTGTCGGTGGGGCTGGTCGGCGGATGCGCCATCGGCGTCATCGCCGGCTCGGCCGGGGGCCTCGTCGATGACATCCTGATGCGCGTGGTCGACGTGCTCCTGGCCATCCCCGGGCTGCTGCTGTCGCTGAGCATCATCATCCTGCTCGGCTTCGGCACCACCAACGCGGCCATCGCGGTGGGAATCGGCAGCGTGGCCGCGTTCGCCAGGCTGTCGCGCTCCGAGGTCGTGCGGGTGCGGCGCACCGACTACATCGAAGCGGCCTTCGGCAGCGGCGGCCGCTACGCCACCGTGCTGCTGCGGCACGTGCTGCCCAACTCGCTCAACGCCGTCATCGGCTACGCGGCGCTGCAGTTCGGCGTGGCCATCATCGCGATCTCCACCCTCGGCTTCCTTGGCTACGGCGCCCCGCCGCCCACGCCGGAGTGGGGGCTGCTCATCTCGGAGGGCCGCAACTACGTGGCCACCTCCTGGTGGCTCACCACCTTCCCCGGCCTCATCGTGGTCGCGGTGGTCCTGGCCGCCAACCGCATCAGCTCGTCGCTCGGAAGGAAGACCTCATGAGCATCCCCGCCATCCTGTCCGTGCGCGAGCTGAGCGTGTCGTACCGCACCCGCCGCGGCGACGCCCCGGCCGTGTCGACGGTGTCGTTCGACGTGGCCGCCGGCGAGGTGCTCGCCGTCGTCGGCGAGTCCGGCTCGGGCAAGACCACCATCGCGCAGGCCGTGATCGGCTTGCTGGCCGAGAACGGCCGGATCGACAGCGGCGAGATCCTGGTGAACGGCACGGATGTGGCGGGCTGGTCGAGCCACCAGTTCGAGTCCGTGCGCGGCAAGCGCATCGGCCTGATCCCGCAAGACCCGAACAACTCGCTGAACCCCGTGAAGACCATCGGTGCGAACCTCGCCGAGGTGCTGCGCATCCACCGGTTCGGCACGCCACCGGTCATCCGCGCCCGGGTACTGGAGCTGCTGGACCGGGTGGGCATCCCCGAGCCGGAGCGGCGGGCGCGGCAGTACCCGCACGAGCTCTCCGGCGGCATGAAACAGCGGGTGCTGATCGCGAACGCGATCGCGCTCGAGCCTGAGCTGATCATCGCCGACGAGGCGACCAGCGCGCTGGATGTGACGGTGCAGAAGCACATCCTGGACCTGCTCGATGACCTGCGCCGCGAGTTCGGCACCGCCATCCTCTTCGTCACCCACGACCTCGCGGTGGCCGCCGACCGCGCGTCGCGCATCCTGGTGCTGAAGAACGGCCGGGTGCAGGAACAGGGGCCCACCACCGCCGTGCTCGCCGACCCGGCAACCGAGTACACCCGCAAGCTGCTCAGCGACGCGCCGTCGATGGTGGCCCGCGACCGGGCTGCCCGGGCGGTGCCCGCGGGCCTGCTGCACGCCGCCACCGACGCCGACCGGATCCTCCGCGTGGACGGCCTGGTGCAGGAGTTCGGCCGCGGCACGCCGTTCCGCGCCGTCGACCAGGTGAGCTTCGACGTGGTCCGCGGCACCACGCACGCCATCGTGGGCGAATCCGGCTCGGGCAAGACCACGGTCGCCAGGGCGGTGGCGGGCTTCCGCACCCCGACGGGCGGCACCATCCGGGTGAACGGGGCTAACGTCGCCCTGCACAAGCGCGAGGGCCTGCGGCAGTTTCGCCGGCAGGTGCAGCTGGTCTACCAGAACCCGTTCAGCTCGCTCGATCCCCGGCAGAGCGTCGGCGAGATCGTGTCGGAACCGCTCCGCAACTTCGGTATCGGCGACAAGACCAGCCGGGCGGCCACCGTCGCCGAGTTCATCGACAGGGTCGCGCTGCCGGCCTCGGCGCTGACCCGCCTTCCCCGTGAGCTCTCCGGCGGCCAGCGCCAGCGGGTGGCCATCGCCAGGGCGCTCGTGCTGCACCCCGAGATCGTGGTGCTCGACGAGGCCGTGTCGGCGCTGGACGTCACCGTGCAAGCGCAGATCCTCGCGCTGCTCGAGCGGCTGCAGGCCGAACTCGGCCTCACCTACCTGTTCATCTCGCACGACCTGGCCGTGGTGCGGCACATCGCCGACACCATCTCGGTGATGCAGAACGGCAGGGTCGTGGAGAACGGCGACGCCGGCACCGTCTTCGATGCACCCGCCGAGGACTACACGCGTGAGCTGCTCGACGCGATCCCCGGGCAACGACTCGTCAATTCCGAACTGGAGAGAACACCATGACCGCCAAACGACTCGGTTTCTTCACCCGAATCCTCGACGACGCTCCGGCCGCGACCCGCTACGACAATGCGATCGAGCAGATCCAGCTGGCCGAGCGGGTCGGCTTCGACTCGGCCTGGGTCGCCCAGCACCACTTCCACCGGGACGAGGGCGGGCTGCCCTCCCCGCTGGTGTTCCTCAGCCATGTGGCAGCCCGCACCCGGCGCATCCGGCTCGGCACCGGCATCATCACCCTGCCGCTGGAGAACGCGCTGCGGGTGGCCGAGGACGCCGCCGTGCTCGACCTGCTCTCGCACGGCCGGCTCGAGGTGGGTGTGGGCAGCGGCGGAACGCCCACATCGTTCACCGCCTTCGGGCTCGACGTGGCCGACCGGGCCGAGGTCTTCACCGAGCACCTGGCCGTGCTGCTGGCCGCCTGGGCCGGGTCGCCGATCGGTCACCCCGACAACACGCTCTACCCCGAAGCCCCGCTGCTGGCCGAGCGGGTCTGGCAGGCGACGTTCTCGGCCGCCGGCGCCCGGCGTGCCGGTCTCCGCGGTGACGGCCTGATGCTCTCCCGCACCCAGCCGCGGCCGGCGGATGCGCCGGACCGCTCGCTCAGCGACATCCAGAACCCCATCATCGACGCCTACCTCGACGCGTTACCGGCCGGCGTGACGCCCCGCATCGTGGGCTCCCGCACCCTCTTCGTCTCCGACGACCGCGACAGCGCCCGCGGCCACGCCGCCACGGGCCTCCGCCGTGCCGCCGTGGGGCTGCGCCGGGCCGGGCACAGCCTGCCGGACGACGACCTCGACACCCTGATCAGCCGGCTCGACACGCACCTGGGCACCGTCGACGACGTGCTCGAGACCCTCGCGCAGGACACCGCGCTGGCCCGCACCACCGACATCACCTTCCAGGTGCACTCCGTCGACCCGCCGCACCACGAGGTGCTCAGGTCGATCGAACTGATCGCCGCCGGTGTCGCCCCCGAACTCGGCTGGGTGAACACCGCCGTGGCGCACGCCTCCTGACTTCGCCCGCGCATCCGACCCCGCCTGAAAGGAACCAGATGACCATCACTACCCAGGTCGACATCATCGACACGATTCTCGGCGCCGAGCGCGCCGGCGCGCTCGCCGACATCCGCGCCGCCCGCCCCGACGCCCGCCGGAACGCCCAACGCAGCTTCGACGCCCTGTTCTCGCCGGTGGACGACGCCGAGGTCAGCCTCAGCGAACGGTTGACGATCGCCGCCTTCGCCGTGGGCCTGCACAATGAGGCCCTGCTGTGGCCGTTCTACTCCGGCAAGCTCGCCGAGGAGGCCGAGCATCCCGCTCAGTCGACCGCCCTGGCCGCCGAGCTGGCCCGCGGCGCCGGCCACGGCCCGTTCGGCAGCTACCGCGAGGCCGGGCTCGTGACCGAGAGCACCGACGGCGACCGCTACCGGGTGGCCCAGGAGAACCGGGAGCTCTTCGGCCCCCGCCTGGTCGCCGCCCTGGAACACACCCACCTGCTGATCTTCCGCCCGCGGGAGGCGAGCCCCGCGGCACTGGACGCGCTGCTCGACGCCGGCTGGAGCGTGACCGGGATCGTCACCCTGTCCCAGCTCGTCGCCTACCTCTCGTTCCAACTACGGGTGGTGCACGGCCTCGCTGAACTCGCCGCGGACATCGTGAACACCGACACCGACACCGACACCGACACCGACACCGACAAGGACACCGACCGATGACTCTCGCCCAGCCCGACCTCGATCGCCCCGACCGCTTCACCCAGGACCAGCTCGGCTGGGTGCCGTGGCTGCCGCCGCTGCCCGTCGACGAATTCACCGACCGGCACTGGGCCGGAGTGGTGGACCGCCGCCGCGCCGAGAGCCCCTACTTCGCGCTGCTGGCCCGCGACCCCGAGGTGCTCGAGGCCAGAACCCACACCGACAACGACATCTTCTACAACACCAAGGGCGGGCTGCCCCGCGCCGAACGCGAGCTGTCCGCGGCCGCGACCAGCCGCCACAACGGCTGCGTGTTCTGCGCCTCGGTGCACGCCCGCTTCGCCAGCCACCACTCCAAGCGGCCGGGCGACGTGCAGCGCCTGCTCGACGAAGGCACCGACATCACGATCGATCCCCGCTGGGACGCCATCATCGCGGCATCCGTGCACCTGACCGACACCCCGGTGGCCTTCGGGCCCGCGGATGTGGCGGCGCTGCGCGCGGCGGGGCTGAGCTCGCTCGAGATCGCCGACGCGATCCACGGGGCATCATTCTTCAACTGGGCCAACCGGCTGATGCTCTCGCTCGGGGAGCCGGAGGTCGCCGCCGGCTGAGCGCAGGAGAGCCGCCGCGCACGACACAATAAGAGTGGTGCGAACGACAGGTCGCGTCGCTGAAGGGAAACCACGCCGTGCACGCTCAGAACCCGCTCGTCTCGCCGGTCGCCGGGGTGTCGACGGATGCCGGGCAGCACTTCATCCAGGAAGCCCTCGAATCCGTGCACGCCGGGTTCCCCTCCCCGGCCCAGGGCTACTACAACGGACCTGTCGACCTCAACCGGCACCTGATCAGGGATCCGACCTCCACGTTCATCGTGCGGGTGAGCGGCGACAGCATGACCGGCGCCGGCATCTTCGACGGTGACGAGGTCATCGTCGACAGGTCCCTCGATGCCAGAGACGGCAGCGTCGTGATCGCCGTCGTCGACAACGAACTCACCATCAAACGGCTTCGGCTGCACGGCGACACCGTGCGCCTGGTGCCGGAGAACCCGGCCTACCCCGACATCGTGTTGCATGAACTGAGCGAGTTATCGGTCTGGGGCGTCGTCACCAGGTGCCTGCACCGGGTCTAGACACCGTGTCTAGTGAGAACGCGAAAGCGGTGCGGTGCGGGGCCAGGTCCAGGCGGAGCGCAGGATGAAGGCCAGGATCAGCACCTCGACTCCGATGGTGAGGCCGTAGTAGAAGGCCCACTCCCAGGACGCCCCTGCCGCGTTGAACACGCAGATGGGGATGAAAAGCGCCGCAACGACGAGGTTCGTGGCGCGGTTCACCCGGGCGGGCAGTGTCGTGGAGAGCAGCACCATCAGGGTCGGGATCGTTATGAGCGCGAAGAATATTGACATCAATGTGCCGCTGATGTCGAACATAAAGATGTCGCCGCCCCGGATCTCGTCGATTTCGCCGGGCTGGTAGAGGTGGAAGTAGTCGATGTAGATGACGAGGAACATGAAGCTGGTCCAGGCTGCCGCGAGCTTGGCCTGCACCGGGATCCGCTGGTTCACCAGCGCGGTGGTGGTGGCGGTGGGGTGTTGACGTGTTGTCATCGGGTGCTCCTTTGATCTGCACCTTACGTCTGTAAGGATGCCAGCCAGGCTAGTCTTACACCCGTAAGAATTCAAGAGCGGCAGCACGGTGGATCACGAGAGTGGCCTTACGTGCGTAAGTGCAACAATGGGACTATGGCATCGCGCACACCCCTGAGCAGGGATCGGATCATCAACGCCGCCGCCACCGTCGCTGACGGTGCGGGGCTCGTCGCCGTGAGCATGCGCAGTGTCGCGAAGGTGCTCGGCGTTGAGGCGATGTCGCTCTACCACCACGTCCCGAGCAAGGAGGCGCTGCTCGACGACCTGGCCGACTGGGTCTTCGCGAGGATCGACCTGCCCGAGGTGGGCGAGAGCTGGCGGGAGGCGATCACCGTCCGGGCGCGATCGGCGCGGTCGGTGCTCACCGCTCATCCGTGGGCGCTGGGGATGATGGAATCGCGCCCCAATCCCGGCCCGGCGCTGCTGCAGCACCACGACAGGCTCCTCGGCGTGCTCATGACCGAGGGCTTCAGCGCCGCGCTCGCGACACACGCGTTCTCCGCGATCGACGCCTACGTGTACGGGTTCGCGCTGACCGAGACGAGCCTGCCCTTCGAGCCGGGGGACGGCGCCGAGGAGGCGTTCGCCGTCACGGTCGCGGCGCCGGCGGAGCTGTATCCGCACATCGCGCGCTCGCGCGCCGAGCTGTTCGGCGGGGGCGGTTACGCGTTCGCGGACGAGTTCGACTATGGCTTGGCGCTGCTGCTGGAGGGCCTGGAGCGTCGGGTCGCCGAGTGAGCAACGCCCCCTCCATCGCCATCGTCGACGCGAACAACTTCTACGTCTCCTGCGAGCGCATCTTCGACCCGCGCCTCGAGGGCAAGCCGGTGGTCGTGCTGTCGAACAACGACGGATGCGTCATCGCCCGCTCGCAGGAGGCGAAGACGCTGGGCATCGACATGGCGGCATCGTGGCAGAGCATCGCCGCCGAGGCCGCCGCCAAGGGCGTCATCGCCCGGTCCAGCAACTACGAGCTCTACGGCGACATCTCCGCCCGCTGTGTGGAGCTGCTCGGCCGGTACACCTCCTCGCAGGAGGTGTACTCCATCGACGAGAGTTTCATCAGGCTCACGGGCGGCGCCGAGCAGGTCAGTGCGATTGCCCGGGAGATCAAGCTGGCAACCAAGAAGATGATCGGCCTGCCGGTGAGCATCGGCATCGCGCCGAGCAAGACCTTGGCCAAGCTGGCCAACCGGGGCTCCAAGTCATCCGCGGCTCTGCAGGGGGTGTGCAACCTGGGGATGTATTCGCCGGAGCAGCTCACCGCGATTCTCGCCTCGGTCGAGGTGGTCGACGTGTGGGGGATCGGCTCCCGCACGGCGCAGAAACTGGTCGGCATGGGCATCCGCACCGCCGCCGACCTGCGCGACACCGACGCCGTGCAACTGCGCCGGCGGTTCGGTGTGAACCAGGAGCGGGTGGTGCAGGAACTGCGCGGCATCGACTGCCTGCCGCTGGAGGAAGAGCGGGCCGACCGGGAGCAGATTCAGTTCTCCCGCTCCTTCGCGGTGCCGATCAGCACCGTGGCCGAACTCGAGGAGGTGCTGTCGGTCTACACCCAGCGCGCGGCCGCCCGGCTGCGCGCGCAGGGGTCGTTGGCCCACATGATGGGCTGCACAGCCTCGACCTCTGCGTTTCGGGACAACCAGGTCAGCCACGCCGTCTCGCTCGCGTTTCCGAACCCCACCGACGACCCGGTGGAAATGTACCGGGCGGCGATCACCGCGCTCGGCCCGCAGTTGCAGGCCGACCAGCAGTATGTGCGGGTGGGTGTGAGCCTGTACGAGTTCTCGGCACGGGACTCGCACGCGGCCCTGGACATCTTCGGCACCGAGCCAGCCCCGTTCGCGGCCGGTGCCGTGCTCGACTCCATCGCGGCCAAGTACGGTCAGGAGAACCTGGGCCTCGGCCGGGCCGGTCTCAAGACCAACCGGGCCTGGACGATGCGGCGGGAGATGGTCTCGCCGCGGGCGACCACGCACTGGGACGAACTGATCACGGTCGCCGCTAAATAGCCGGCTCGGCCGCATCATCGACCGTTGAGCCTCCCGGTAGCGCATCCGCCATCATCCGTCTAAACTTTAAACTTGAGTCGAGTCCACTCAAGTATTGCGAAGGATGTTTCGATGGCCAACATGCAGGGTGCCCCCGCAACCGACGAGAAGCAGAAGACCGCGCTGGAACAGTACGGCGTGAACCTCACCGAGATCGCCAAGAGCGGCAAGCTCGACCCCGTGATCGGCCGCGACGCCGAGATTCGCCGGGTGAGCCAGGTGCTCACCCGGCGCACCAAGAACAACCCGGTGCTGATCGGCGAACCCGGCGTGGGCAAGACCGCCGTGGTGGAGGGCCTGGCCCAGCGTATCGTCGCCGGTGACGTGGCCGACTCGCTCAAGGGCAAGCAGCTGGTGGCGCTCGACCTGGCCGCTCTCGTGGCCGGTGCCAAGTACCGCGGCGAGTTCGAGGAACGGCTGAAGGCCGTGCTCAAGGAGATCAACGACGCCGACGGCCAGATCATCACCTTCGTCGACGAGCTGCACACCCTGATGGGCGCCGGCGGCGGCGAAGGCTCCGTGGCGGCATCCAACATGCTCAAGCCGATGCTCGCTCGCGGTGAGTTGCGCCTGATCGGCGCCACCACGCTCAACGAGTACCGTGAATTCATCGAGAAGGATGCCGCGCTCGAGCGTCGTTTCCAACCGGTGCTGGTGGACGAACCCAGCGTCGAAGACACCGTCGCGATCCTGCGCGGGCTCAAGGAGCGTTACGAGGCGCACCACAAGGTCTCGATCGCGGATGCCGCGCTCGTCGCCGCCGCCTCGCTCTCGAACCGCTACATCACCGCCCGGCAGCTGCCTGACAAGGCCATCGACCTGATCGACGAGGCCGCCAGCCGGTTGCGGATGGAGATCGACTCCTCCCCGGTGGAGATCGACGAGTTGCGCCGCAGCGTCGACAGGCTGAAGCTCGAGGAACTCGCGCTGAAGAAGGAGAAGGACGACGCCTCCAAGGCGCGCCTGGAGAAGCTCCGCGCCGACCTGGCCGAGCGCCAGGAGAAGCTCGGCGAGCTGCAGGCCCGCTGGGACAAGGAACGCTCGTCGCTGAACCGGGTCGGCGACCTGCGGAAGCGCCTGGACTCTGCCCGCAGCCAGGCCGAGGTGGCGGAACGGCGCGGTGACCTGGAGAAGGCGTCCCGCCTGCTCTACGGCGACATCCCCGTGATCGAACGGGAACTCGCCGAGGCCGAGCAGACCGAGCAGGAGGGCCCGCGGATGGTGAACGACCAGGTCGCCGCCGAGGACATCGCCGCGGTGGTCGCCGCCTGGACCGGCATCCCGGTGGGCCGCCTGTTGCAGGGCGAGACCGAGAAGCTGCTCAACCTCGAGGGCGAACTCGGTCACCGGCTGATTGGCCAGAAGCAGGCCGTGCGGGCCGTGGCCGACGCCGTGCGCCGCTCGCGCGCGGGCATCTCCGACCCCGACCGGCCCACCGGGTCGTTCCTGTTCCTCGGCCCGACCGGCGTGGGCAAGACCGAGCTGGCCAAGGCGCTTGCCGAGTTCCTCTTCGACGACGAGAAGGCCATGGTGCGCATCGACATGAGTGAGTACGGCGAGAAGTTCTCCGTCTCCCGCCTGGTCGGCGCCCCTCCCGGCTACATCGGCTACGAGCAGGGCGGCCAGCTCACCGAGGCCGTGCGCCGCCGGCCCTATTCGGTGATCCTCTTCGACGAGGTGGAGAAGGCGCACCCCGAGGTGTTCGACGTGCTGCTGCAGGTGCTCGACGACGGCCGGCTCACCGACGGGCAGGGCCGCACCGTCGACTTCCGTAACACCATCCTGGTGCTCACCTCCAACCTCGGTTCGCAATACCTGGTGGACCCCAGCCTGAGCTGGGACGAGAAGGAGCAGGCCGTGCAGCTGATGGTGCGGCAGGCGTTCAAGCCCGAGTTCGTCAACCGGCTCGACGACATCGTGGTGTTCTCCGCCCTCTCCACCGACGACCTCGCCCAGATCGTGGAGCTCTACGTGGACCGGCTGCAGCGCCGCTTGGGCGAACGCCGGCTCGAGCTGGCGGTGACCCCGGATGCCCGCGCCTGGCTGGCCGAGCGCGGTTACGACCCGATCTACGGGGCCCGGCCGCTGCGGCGGCTGATGCAGACCGAGATCGACGACAGACTGGCGACGGCGTTGCTGGGCGGCAGCATCCGCGACGGCGAGACGGTTCTGGTGGACCTCGCCGAGGACGGCGACGCCCTGACCGTGGCCGCCACCCCGCTCGGGCACGCCTGACCGGGCGCGTCGAAACGCCCCCAATGGGGGAGATTGCGTGCGGACCTGCTTGAATTCAGGGGAGGGCCGGCAACTGCGCCTGTGACGCCTCACTGAACGCGAGGATCGTCGAGTGACGCAGCTACCCGAGGGACCCGCGCCGACGGTACGGCCGCGGACCATCCGGGAGTTCCCGTACTCCCAGATACCGTTCCTGGCCGGTGTGGCGGTGCTCCTGGGCTTCGTGCTCGCCGGGGCGCCGGAAGCCCTGTTCGAGACCGGTTTTCAGGTGGGTCTGGGCCTGCTCATCCTCGCCACCCTCGTGGGCATGTTCGCACCCTGGCAACGGCACGCGCACCAGTGGTTGGTCATCGTTCCCCTGCTCGACGTGGCGGTGGTCGCCTTCCTCCGAGACGGCGTGCGCGACACCTTCCCCGCCGTGGGGATGCTCGTCGTGCTGCCCGTGCTCTGGCTGGCCTACGGTTTCGCCTGGTGGGCGCTGGGCCTCGCCCTGGTCGGCGCGGTCCTCGTCAGTGCCTTCCCGCTGGTGCAGGCCGGCAGGTGGCCCACCGACGCCGTGGGCTGGGGAACGGTCCTGCTCCTGCCCACCATCACCGCCTTCATCGCGATCACCGCCCGCGTGGCCGCCAATGGCCTGCGCGCGCAGCAACGCGAACTCGTGGCGGTCTCGGGTGAGCTGCGCACCGCCCTGCTCGAGGCCACGGACCGGCAGGCGCTGTTCGAGGCCGTGATGGAGACCGTCGACGCCGGCATCGAGTTGTACAGCCCGCAGGGTGAGGTGGTGCTCAGCAACGCGGCGGCCCGCGCCCTGGCCGTGCGCACCGACTCGGCCACCGGTGCCTACGGCCGGGATGCCTCCCTCGTCTTCGACGTGGACCGCACCACCCTGGTCGCCCTCGACGATCAGATCGCCGCCCGCGCCCTGCGCGGCGACCTGGTGGCCGGCCGCATCTACTGGGTGGGCGGCGACGACGACCAGAGCGCCATCATGGCCTCGGCCGGCGTGGTGGAACGGGAGTCGGGGTATCCGCTGGGCACCGTCGTGGTGGCCACCGACGTGACGCCGCTGGTGGAGGCCATCGCCGTGCGCGACGACTTCC
Source organism: Cryobacterium sp. W22_MBD10_FK3 (assembly GCF_052113745.1). Lineage (NCBI taxonomy): Bacteria > Bacillati > Actinomycetota > Actinomycetes > Micrococcales > Microbacteriaceae > Cryobacterium > Cryobacterium sp. W22_MBD10_FK3. Next base: position 16,969 of record NZ_JBGQOH010000028.1, on the reverse strand, counting down.
TGGCCACGGTGTCCCACGAGCTGCGCACCCCGCTCACCTCGATCATCGGCTATCTGGGCCTGATCGACGCCGACAGGCTGGGCATCACGATGGAGGTCGGGGTGATCGAACGAAACGCTGAGCGGCTGTTGTCGGTGATCGCCCACCTGCTCAGCGCCACCGACGGGCAGCCGCCGATCCACCGGGTCGATGCCGACCTCGGCCGGATCCTGCGCTCGAGCCTGGACACCGCCCGGCCGCTCGCCCAGGCCGCCGGGGTGACCATCAGCGCCAGGGACGACGCCGTCGTGCTCGCCCAGGTCGACCCGGCCGCCATCGAGCAGGTGATCGACAACCTGCTCACCAACGCCATCAAATTCTCCAGGCCGCGGGGCGCCGTTGCCCTCAGCGTCGAGCTCGACGGCACGGATGCGGTGCTGCGGGTCTCCGACGACGGCATCGGGCTCAGCGCCGAAGACCAGCGCCAGGTCTTCGACAGGTTCTTCCGCGCCCGCAACTCCACCGACCTGGCCATCCCCGGCATGGGCCTGGGCCTGGCGATCGTGCGGGCCTTCGTGACCGCGCACCAGGGCACGGTGGAGCTCTCCAGCGTGCTGGGCGAGGGAACCACGGTGACCGTGCGGGTGCCGCTCAGCCCGCGGCGCTGAGCGCGTGGTCTAGGTCGGCGATGAGATCGCCCACGTCTTCGATGCCCACCGAGATGCGGATGAGGCCGTCGGCGATGCCCAGGCGGTCGCGCAACTCCTGACTGAACGAGGCGTGCGTGGAGGTCGCGGGGTGCAGCGCCATCGACCGGGTGTCGCCGATGTTGGTCATGTGGCTGATCACCCGCAGCCGGTCGAGGAACCGGCCGGCCCCGGCCTCACCGCCGCGCACGGTGAACGAGAACACCGAGCCGCTCCGGCCGCCGTAGAGGCGCTGGGCGAGATCGAAGGCCGGGTTGCCCGGCAGCCCCGCGTAGTCCACGCTCTCGACGCCCGGATGCCCGGCCAGCCAGGCCGCGATGGCCAGCGAGCTCGAGAGGTGCCGCTCCATCCGCAGCGACAGCGTCTCGATGCCCTGGTGCAGCAGGAACGAGTTGAACGGGCTCAACGCCGGGCCGATGTCGTTGACGACGGCCTCGCGGGTGGCCCGCGCGTAGGCGGTGCGCCCGAACTTCTCGGCGATGGACGGCAGGCCCGCCGCGGACTGCGTGATCAACGGGTACTCCCGGTCGGCGGCCGCCCAGTCGAAGGTGCCGCCGTCCACGATGGTTCCGGAGATCGCCGCGCCGTGCCCGCTGAGGAACTTGGTCGAGGAGTGCACGACGACATCCGCGCCGTGCTCGAACGGCCGGATCAGGAACGGCGAGGCGATCGTGTTGTCGACCACGAAGGGCAGGCCGTGCCGTTTGGCGACAGCGGCGACGCGGCCGATGTCCACGATGTCGTTCTTCGGGTTGGGGATGGTCTCGCTGAAGATGGCCTTGGTATTGGGCCTGATGACGCGGTCCCACTCGTCGTCGTCGAACTCGTTCCAGACGTAGTCGACGGTGACCCCGAACCTGGCGAAGCTGCGGGCGAAGAGGATGCGGGTGCCGCTGTAGATGCTCGCCGTTGACACTATGTGGTCGCCGGACTGCGCGATCGACAGCAGCGCGGCGGTGATCGCGGCCTGCCCCGAGGCCACCACGATCGCCTCGGTGCCGCCCTCGAGCGAGGCGATCCGGCGCTCAGCCACACCGCCGGACGGGTTGCGCTGCCGGGAGTAGATGAGACCGTCGGCCTCGCCGGCGAAGCGGGCCTTGGCATCCGTGAAGGAGTCGAACCTGAAGCCCGCGGTCATGGTGATCGGCGAGATGCGGGCGCCGCTGGTGAGGTCGTCGTACTCGCCGGCGTGCACCTGGCGGGTGTCGAACGCGTAGCCGGCCCAGTCGTCTTCGGGATCGGTCACAGTGTCACTTTCAGTCGGTGCACGGCTGCGGCCATCTGCCGCACCGCCTGCTCCAGGATGGGTCTGGGCATGGCGAAGATCAGCCGGGCGTGGTTGGCGTACCCGGCGCCGCACAGGGCGCCGTCGGTGAGCGTCACCCCGGCCTCGGTGCGGAAGAAATCGGCGATGGACCCCTCAATGCCCAGCGCCGAACAGTCCAGCCAGGCGATGTAAGTGGCATCCGGCATGGAGTACCGCACCTCGGGCAGGTGCTCGGCGAGCAGGTCACGCAGGGCCGTGCGGTTGCCGTCGAGGTAGTCGATCACCTCGGCCAGCCAGTCGCGGCCGTCGGCGTACGCGGCCGTGGCGGCGATGACCCCCGGCGTGGATGCCCCGTGCACGACGCTGAACCCGTAGACCTGGTACACCTCTTCGTCGGCCGGGTTGGCGGTGATGAACTGCGCGGTCTTGAGACCGGGCAGGTTCCACGCCTTGGAGGCCGAGGTGGCCGTGATGGTGTGCCTGGCCGTCTCACGGGAGATCGACGCGTACGGGATGTGCGGGGTGCCGCCGTAGCGAAGCGGCGCGTGGATCTCGTCGGCGAAGACCCGGCCGTTGTGCCGCTCGACGACCTCGGCGATGGCCTCGAGTTCCGCCCGGGTGAGGGCCACCCCGGTGGGATTGTGCGGGTTGCAGAGCACCAGGGTGCGGGCGCCGGCGTGGAACGCAGCGTCGATGCCGGCCAGGTCGTGAGTCCAGCGGCCGGCGACGGTGTGGCCGGGAACCTCGAAGATCTTCCGCCCCAGGGTGGGCGTGAAGCTGAGAAACGGCATGTACGACGGGGTGGGGACGATGACGCCGCTGCCGTCCGGCGAGAACCGGCGCACGGTGACGTCGAAGGCGCTCATGACATCGGACACCGGGTGGATGTTCGCCGGGGGCACGACCCAGCCCGAATCCTGCCGGAGCCAGTCTGCGGTCGCCTCGGCCATCAGCCGGGTCGTCGTGGGGGCGAGATAGCCCAGCTCGCCGTCGTCGACGGTACGGTGCAGGGCCTCGGTCACCGCCGGCGCCGTGCCGAAGTCCATCTCGGCAACCCAGGCGCCGATGGTGCCGGGGTGCAGGCTCCACTTGCGGCTGCTGGCGCGGGTGAGCTCATCGCGAGTGATCTCGTCGAAACGTGATGGAGTCATCGGGTTCTTTCGCGTCTAGCGTGCACGGGCCGTTTTCTGACCCTAGTAACCAGGCGGGCAGGGCGGGCCGACCTTTACGCCATGTGTCAGCGCGCGAGGACCGTTCTGACGTGGAAGGCTGTCGTTCCCGGGTGGAGATCGTCGCCGAGGCCTACCCCGCCGTGCCCGCCAGCGCCTGAGCACTCGGGCCTGCGGGGCTAGTAGTCGACTCGTCGGCCGAAGGAGCGTTTGGCCCGCGGACGCGGCGAACAGAAGGCCTCGGCACTCAGACGCACCAACTCGTGCGGTTGCAGACCGGCCGAGCCGGCGAAATCCTCAAGTGAGGAGAAGCCGCCCCGCTTGGCCCGATCGGCGATCGCCGCCTTGGCCAGCCCCCGGTCCATGCCGGTGAGCTTCGCCAGCGTGCGCTGATTGGCGGTGTTCACGTCGACGAGCTCGGCGGGCGCCGGGGCAGGCACCGCACGTGGGGGTGTGGCTGCGCGTCGCTCGGCGCGGGTCGATCGTCGACGCCGCGCCGGCGGCACAGCGTCGGCCGAGTCGTCGACGTAGTCAGACCTCGACGTGCCGCCGCCGCCCAGGAGCTTCTCCGCTTCCTGCGGCACCGCTCCGCCGGGCCGGGTCGGACCGGCTGCGGACCTGGGACGGCGCCGACTCAGGTTGCCGAACAGCGAGAGACCGTTCTCCCTGCTGCCCCACACCAGCAGCAGCCAGGACTGGTTGATGATCAGGCCGTGCAGCAGCGCCACGAGGTAGAGCGTTCCCTGCAGGATGGACCCCGCCGGGTCCTCCGTCATCTGCACAATGATCGCGGCTATCGCGTACGCCCCGGCGGCGATCCCCCAGGACCGACGACGGCCGAGGCTGGCGAGCAAGCCGAAGGCGGCCCACGCCACGCTGCCGGCCGGCAGGAGCAGCAACAACAACCACGAACTCCAGGCCAGCCGCCACCATAGCGACGGACCTGTGGCCGTGGCGGGTGCGCCTGGGGTGCGGCTCGGGGCGTGTGTCATCGGGTTGCTACGCCTGGGCGTGCACGTTGAGCACCATGGTCACGGTGTCATCGGCCTCACGGGTCTCGGAGACGAGGTCGAACCCCGAGCTCTCGGCGCGCTGACGGATCTTCTCGGCGACGGCATGCTGCACCATCAGGGCGTACTCGCCGTCGAGGCGCTGCAGCAGCTCGGTGGCGCTCAGTACGGTGGCCTCCGCGCCATCCAGGCCCTCTACATGAGCCTCCCAGACCGCATCCTCGGTGAGGGTCATCGTCAGGGCCACGCCGTCGACCTCCGCGGTGACGCGGGTGCGTGACACCACGACCCCCGTGGCGCCGAGGTTGGTGAGGGCGTCGGCGAGCAGTGTGCTGTCTTTCATCCGGGTGCGCACCCGGATCTCCGGCGCCGCCCCGGAGTTCTTATCGGCGGCCGTGGCCGTCACGGTCGCGCCGAGCACGCCGATGCCGCCCGCCGCGGCAGCGGCGGCCAGGGCGATGGGCAGAAGGATCAGGGTGACACTCATGCGAGTCTCGCTTTCGTACGGTTCCGAGTCGAATGGGGCCGGTCCTGTCGGGGACCGAGGTCGTGGAGGAGTGCGTCGAGGGCTGCGTCGTCCGCCCAGCCGTTCACGTCGATCTGGCCGTCCGGGTGGATGCGGATCTCCAGTCTGTCGAGCCCACCGTCCAGCTCGATGCGGGCGACCTCGGCGGCGTAGGCGGGGGAGAGCGCTCGGATGCCCTGGTTGGTCGAGCCGAGCCACGGGCGGATGGCGTCTGGCCGGTCACGCAGGTACGGTCCGTCGATGAGCAGGTCGGTCGCGTCGAGCAGCCGGGCGATGTCCGGGCGTTCGAGCGCCCACTCGGTGAGCAGCTCGAGGGTGTACCCGGAGAAGGTCATCACGGTGAGCCCGGCGGCACGGAATGCCTCGGCGATCGTGGCCAGGGCGCCGGCCTGGTCGAAGGGTTCGCCGCCGAGCAGGGTGACGCCCTGCACACCGGCGCCGAGCGCTTCCGTCACAAAGCGGTCGGCCAGATCGGCGGTGTTCTCGACCTGCCCGCCGATCTCCGCCCAGAGCTGCGGGTTGAAACAGCCGGGGCAGTGCACGCTGCAGCCCTGCACCCACAGCGCCGAGCGGAGGCCCGGGCCTTCGGCGGCGGTCGCGGCCAGGAACCGCGACCAGCGCAGTTCCGCGCCGGGCTTCGCTGCGGGCAGGCTGGTACCCAGGAGCGTTCTGCCGGGCAGGGTCACCTGGCGCCGTCCCAGTTCGTCGCGGTGGACTGTTCCTCCGCGGCGACCTGCCCATAGGCATCCGTGAACGACGACTCGGTGGTCTGGGCCTCGAGCATGTTCTCGAGCACCGCGATGTAGTCCAGGCACTCGTTGCCGTGCATGCCGATGGTTTCGGCGTGCACGCTGCCGTCGGGCCGAACCTGCACGATGAGCTGTTTGCCGGTCATGGGGTGTCCTTAGAAATCGAATGCGAGTTAAAAATCAACGGTGCGGCCACCGCGGCGGCTGGAGAGCCCGGCGCCGTCGGTGGCGGCCGCGCCGACCAGGGCGTCTTCGTGCGGGTCGATGTCTTCGCTGCCGGTAGCCCGCACGGCACGCACCTCGGCCCAGGCGCGGATGGCCTGCACCTCTTCGGCCTGGGTGACGGCCAGCGGGATCATATTGGTGATCGCCAGGCTGAGATCGGCCGTGGTGGCCGGCCGGCGTTCGGCGAAGGCCTCGTAGAGTGCCACGATCACGGCTTGCTCGATCTCGGCGCCCGAGTAGTTCTCGCTCACCTCCACGAGGGCGTCGACAGCGGTCGCGTCAATGGTCGCGAGCCCGTTGCCGGCGGTGGCGTTCGAGGCCAGCTGGATCGACCAGATGGCGCGTCGTTCCACGGCGGTGGGCAGGTCGACGAAGAAGATCTCGTCGAAGCGGCCCTTGCGCATGAATTCCGGCGGCAGCGAGTCGATGTTGTTGGCCGTGGCGACGACGAACACAGGATGCTGCTTCTCCTGCATCCAGGTGAGGAAGTAGCCGAACACCCGGGCCGTGGTGCCGGAGTCGCCGGTGCCGGTGGTGTTGGAGAAACCCTTCTCGATCTCGTCGACCCAGAGGATGCACGGGGCGACGGCCTCGGCGGTGGCCAGAGCCGTGCGGAGGTTCTGCTCCGAGGAACCGACCAGGCCGGAGAAGATGCGGCCGATGTCGAGGCGGAGCAGCGGCAGGCCCCACGACGCGGCCATCGCCTTCGCGGTGAGCGACTTTCCGCAGCCGGGTACGCCCGTGATCAGCACACCCTTGGGGGCGGGCAGGCCGAATTCCTCGGCCTCGGCCAGCCAGGAGCCGTTGCGCCTGGACAGCCAGCGCTTGATGTTGTTCAGCCCGCCGACCGAGTCGAGGTCGAGGGTCTTGGTGACGAAGTCGAGCAGGCCGGACTTGCTCACGATCTGTCGTTTTTCGTCGAGCACGACCGTGATGTCGCCCGAGGCGAGTTGGCCGTCGTCCACCATGGCCCGGGCGAACGCGTTCTCGGCCTCCGACATGGTGAGGCCCCGCGCCGCCTGCACGAGCGCCTCGAGCGTCTTCTCGTCGGCCTTCACGCTGATGCGGCCGCTGCCCGATGAGTTGTTCTCGATCATGGTGTCGAGCATCTGCCGCAGCTCGGTCGTGGTCGGCAACGGAAATTCGAGCAGGTGGGCGAGCTTGTCGAGCTCGGGCGGGATGGTGCGCACCGGGGCCGTCACGATCAGCGCGCGCGCGGCATCCGCGTGGCGCAGTTCGAGCACGGTCTCGCGCACCTTGCGGATGATGACCGGGTCGCCCGGCCGCTGCTCGCTGCCGAAATAGGCGTGCAGGTCGCAGAACACGAAGACCGCGTTCTCGGGGATGCCGACGATGTGGTCGAGGGCCCTGGCCGGCGTGTTCGTGTTGGTGACGCCCTTGCCGTCCGGGCCGATGAGCCCGGTGGCGCTGGTCCAGGTCCACACCTCGCGCGGGCGGCGCAGCGCCTTGGCGGCGCGGCTGATCTCCTCGAGGGCGCGTTCCTCCTCGCTGGTCTCGATGTACAACAGCGGCAGTCGGGCCTTGAAGGCCTGGTCGAGCGTCTGGGCGAAACTCATCGAGGGGTGCTTTCTGTCGTGGTGGGTGCTGTCGTGGTGAGCGGGGCATGTGTCGGGGCATCCGTGGCCAGCTCGTCGATGTCGATCGACCAGGCGGCGTCGTAGAAGTCGCCGGTCTTGATGCTGAAGTAGACGGCGGCGGTGGGGTCCCAGGAGGTGCGCTGGTCGGCATCGCCGATCACGTTGATCGCGGAGTAGGACGAGCTGTCGTCGGGAGAGCTGTCGAGGGACTTGATGGTCACGAGGAATGGACCAGGGCCCCGGTGCGAAAACTGGGCGCTCACCGCATCCCCGCGGTAGACGAGATGGCGGATGTTCTTGTCGTTGCTGGCGCCGGTGCCGGTGCGGCTGCTGGTGGCGAAGCCGTTGGTGATCTCGGTGACCTCCGCCTTCTGCAGGGTGAATTCCCACGGGCCATCGGCATCCACCCACAGCTCGAGGTCGGCGTCTTGCGGAAGGACCAGGTTCTCTTCGCCCTCCCGGTAGATACTGGTGACACTCGACGGGAAGCTACGGTCAGTGGCGGGCTGGCCGAGGTCCTCGGCGTCCGTGGCGTAGAAGCTGATGTAACTGCCGGCGACCATGGTGAGGGCATACGGGTCCTGGTCGTGTTCCTCGACGGGAATGCGGATCAGGCCGCCGCCCCAGCCGGAGTATGTGGTGCCGTCGGATTCGAAAACTCTCGGCTCGGCCGCCTCCCACGGGTACGTGAAACCGTCGGTGAGCTCGACCGCCTCGTTCTCGACCGCCTCGTTCTCGAGCACTTCCTCCTCGACCGCATAGGTGTTCAGCGCGCCGATGAACAGCACCACCGCGCCCCACACCCACACCCATACCGAGAAGGTGCGGATGCCCCGGCGAGCGGTGCGCGACACTGAAAGATCCGTCATGCTCACGGTGCGTCTCCTGCCGTGGCGGGTTCGGGCTCGACCGGGGCATCCGTGGCCAGTTCGTCGATGTCGATCGACCAGGCGCCGCGCCCGTCGTCGGCCTCGACGGTGAAGTACACGGCGTCGGTGGGATCCCAGGACACCCGCTGGTCGACCTCGCCGGACTCGATGATGGGCTGGTCGGAGCGTTCCGCGGTGGTCTGGATGGTCACGAAGAAGACGCCGTCGCCCTTGTGCACGAATCGGGCGCTGACAGCGTCGCCGTGATAGGCGAAGAAGCCGTTGCCGGTTCCGCTGGCGAAGCCGTCGGTGATCTCGGCGACCTCGGCCTTCACCAGGGTGAATTCCCACGCGGTGTCACTGCGCACCCACAGTTGGAGTTCGGCGTCGGCGGGGATGATGAGCGCCTCGTCGCCGGCGTCGTAGAGGTAGGCGATGTTGTCGGGATAACCGCGGTCGTCGTCGGGCCGGCCGATGTCCACGGCCTCGGTCACGAAGAGGTCCAGGGTCTCGTCGGTGCGCAGGTTCACCAGGTACGGGTCCTGGTTGTGCTCGGCCAGGGGAATGCGGATCAGGCCGCTGCCGTCGCCGGAGTAGGTGGTGCCGTCGGGCTCGAAGACCGGCGGGTCGGCGACCTCCCAGGGGTTGTCGCCGTCACCGAGCATGCCGAAGCCGCCGTCGCCGAAACCGACATCGGAGTAGGTGGTGAACGCGCCGATGCCGAGCACCAGGGCGCCCCAGACCCACACCCACACCGAGAAGGTGCCGATGCGCCGACGGGCGGTACTCGACACGGTGACGGAGTTCGTGCTCACGGTGCGTTCCCTCCCCCCGGATGTGCGCGGCGCAATGTTCACAGACTACTGGGCGGCCTGCCAACCCGGCACGCCCAACCGCCTTCCCCCGCGTAGGCTTTTGGGATGCGTGCAACAGTTATTTACGGCGAGCGGGATATCCGACTCGATGAAGTTCCCAACCCAGTTCTCTCCACCGGCGGCGACGCCATCGTGCGGGTCGTGGCGGCCTGCGTCTGCGGCTCAGACCTCTGGCCGTACCGCGGCGTGACCCCCACCGATGAGCCGCACCGGATCGGCCACGAGTTCGTCGGCATCGTCGACGAGATCGGCCCCGACGTCACCACCATCAAGGTGGGCGACTTCGTGATCGCTCCGTTCTACGACTGCGACAACACCTGTGTCAACTGCGTCAACGGCGTCAGCACCTCCTGCCTGAACGGCGGCTGGTGGGGCTCCAATGACCGGCTCGGCGGCTTCGCCGACGGCGCCCAGGGCGAGCGCGTGCGGGTTCCGCACGCCGACGGTTCGCTCGTGGCCACCCCCGTGCAGCCCACGGATGCCCAGGTGCCGGGCCTCCTCACCCTGGCCGATGTGATGGGCACCGGACACCACGCCGCCGTCTCGGCCGGCGTCACCGCCGGCAGCACCGTCGTGGTGGTCGGCGACGGGGCCGTCGGCCTCTGCGCCATCATCGCCGCCAAGCGCCTCGGCGCCTCCCGCATCGTGGCCATGTCGCGGCACGCCGACCGGCAGGCCGTGGCCCGCGAGTTCGGCGCCACCGACATCGTCGAGGAGCGCGGCGACGCGGGCGTCGAGCGCATCCACGAGATGTTCGACGGCGTGGGCGCCGACTTCGTGCTCGAATGCGTCGGCACCCAGGAATCGATGGACCAGGCGATCCGCTCGGCCCGTCCCGGCGGCATGGTCGGTTACGTCGGCGTACCGAACGGCGGCGCCGAACTGCCGATCAAGGCACTGTTCGGCCGCAACGTCGGCGTGAACGGCGGCGTCGCCTCCGTGCGCGCCTACGTGGAGGAGCTGCTGCCCGAGGTGCTCAGTGGAGCGATCGACCCCGGCCGGGTCTTCGACCTGCAGCTGCCCCTGACCGAGGTGGCCGAAGCGTACGCCGCCATGGACGAACGCCGCGCCATCAAGGTGCTGCTGCGCCCGTAGCCCGTAGCCCTCACAGAAAACGCCCCTCTGCGTCATGCGGAGGGGCGTTTTCTATGAATCAACGAGCTGCAGCACGGGCCGTCTGTCCCGCGAGTTGCGGCGGATGCACCCTTCAGCGCACTCGAAGGGGGACTTTGGCGCAATCCGGCGGGTGAGCGCCGCGGCGGAGTGGACGGTTAGTCGTTGACGAGCAGGATCTCGGTGAGCGGCTTGCGGGTGCGCGGGGCGATCTCGCGCTCGAGCAGCTCGGGGGTGAGCGCGTCGGCATCGCCGAGCACACCGAGCACCGTCACGGTGACGGCATCCTGGTTGGCCTTGAGGTGGAACGCATCGGCCAGTCCCTTGCGGTCGATGCCGCCGAGCTGGTGCGAGAACAGGCCCTCCTGCTGGGCCTGGATGGTGAGGTGCGCGACGGCCTGGCCGAGGTCGTACTGGGCCCAGGGGTTGTCGCCCTCGGCGACGTTGAGGATCAGCACAGAGGCCTTGTCGGCCCAGGCCTGGTTGAAGCCCATCAGGTGCGAGTGGATCTTGCGGAAGCTCTCGGAGCCGCGGCGGGCGACGATGAACCGGGCCGGCTGGTTGTTGTTGCCCGACGGTGCCCAGCGGGCGGCCTCGAGCACCGTGGTGAGGGTGTCCTCGTCGATCACGGCGGTGGGGTCGAAGCCGCGGGGGCTCCAGCGCTGGGCCATCGCGGGAAGGATCGGTGCCGTCGTGTCGGCGGCGCGGCTGTGGGTGTCGGTGATCAGGGTCATGATGCCTGGGCTTTCTCTGGTGGGTCTTCTATCGGGGCGGGGCATCATCGTCCCAATCTGGTCAACGCCGCGCGGGCGCAGTTATTCCATGCATGCGCATGTTTGGTGGAGGCTACGCGGCCGGCACAGACGACTCTTCAAGGTTGTCGCGCACCTTGCGGCGCAGAACCTTGCCCACCATGGAGCGGGGCAGGTCCTCGACCTCGACGATGCGGCGGGGCACCTTGTAGGCGGAAATGCGGGTGCGGCAGTACTCCCGCAGCTCGGCCACATCGAGGGTGGCACCGGCGTTCAGCACGACGGCGGCCACGACATCCTCGCCGCCGTGTTCGCTCTTGAGACCCACGACGGCGGCATCGGCGACATCGGGGTGCGACAGCAGGGCCGCCTCCACTTCCGACGGCGACACGTTGAACCCGCCGGTGATGATCAGTTCCTTGATGCGGTCCACGATGGTGACGAAGCCGTCCGGCGACACCGTGACGATGTCACCCGTGCGCAGCCAGCCATCGGGCAGCAGCGTCTGAGCGGTTTCGGTGGGGCGGTCCCAGTAGCCGGAGAAGACCTGCGGCCCGCGGATGAGCAGCTCGCCCTCCTCGTTGAAGCCGCGGTCCACGGTGGGGTCCTTGGGGTCGACCACCCGAATCTCGGTGCTGGGGAACGGCACTCCGACGGTGCCGGGGCGCCGGCTCGGGCCCATCGGGTTGCCCACGGCGATCGGGGAGCACTCGGTCATGCCGTAGCCCTCCACGAGCAGGCCGCCGGTGGCGGACTCCCACAGTTCGACGGTGGCCAGGGGCAGGCTCATCGCGCCGGAAATGGCGTACTTGGTGCCGCGCAGGCTGATCTTCTGGGCGTTGGCGGCCGTCACGAGCTTCTCGTAGATCGGCGGCACCGCGGGCAGGAAGGTGGGCGGGGTGCGCTTGACGGCGTTCAGCACCAGGCCCACGTCGAACTTGGGGAACAGCACCAGGCGGGCGCCGATCGACATGGCGACGGTGAGGCACAGGGTGAGGCCGTAGGCGTGGAACATGGGCAGCACGCCGTAGAAGACCTCCTTGCCGCGTTCGAGACCGGGCACCCACGCCTCGCTCTGCTGGGCGTTCGCCTGCAGGTTGAAGTGCGTGAGGATCGCGCCCTTGGGCGTGCCGGTGGTGCCGCTGGTGTACTGCAGCACGGCGGTGTCGCCGAGTAACGGGCGCGGATGCGCGGTGCGCAGCCGGCGCGAACCCACCAGGGCGCTCCACTCGATGGCGTCCTTCAGCGGCTGGGCCACGGTGAGGGCGGCACGGGCGGTGCGGGACTTGGGGATCGGCAGGCGCAGGGCCAGCCGGGTGGCCAGCGGCATCGACCGGGTGACGTCGACGGCCACGACGGTGTGCAGGCCCATGTCACGCGGGAAGCCGCGCACCATGGAGTAGACCTTGTCCCAGACGATGGCGACGCTGGCGCCGTGGTCTTCGAACTGGTGGCGCAGCTCACGTTCGGTGTAGAGCGGGTTGTGCTCCACCACGATCGCGCCGAGCCGCAGCACCGCGTAGAAGGCGACGATGTGCTGTGGGCAGTTCGGCAGCACGAGGGCCACCCTGTCGCCGGGCTTCACGCCGAGGCGGCGCAGGCCGTTGGCCACCCTGGAGATCTCGTCGCCCAGCTGGCCGTAGGTCATGGTGCCGCCGAAGAAGTCCAGGGCCACCTTGTCGGCGAAACGCCGGGTGGAGCCCTCGATCATGTCGATGAGGGTCTCGGTGGGGTCTTCGATGGTGTTCGGCACGCCCGCGGCATACGAGCTCAGCCACGGCTTGTTCGCGAAGTCGTTCATGCGCTGACCAGTTCCTTCTTCAGGGCGGCGACGAAGTCGTCGACGTCGTCGGTGGTGGTGTCGAACCCGCACATCCAGCGCACCTCGCCGGTGGCCGGGTTCCAGTCGTAGAACCTGTAGAACTCGCGCACCTTGTCGGCCACCCCGGCCGGCAGCACGGCGAAGATCGCATTGGCCTGGGTGGGCTGGCTGAACGAGAGGCCGGTCACCGAGCCATCCGCCAGGCCCTCTTCGAGAGCGCCGCGCAGGCGCGCTGCCATGGCGTTGGCGTGGTCGGCGTTGCGCAGCCACAGGTCGCCGTCGAGCAGGGCGATCAGCTGGGCCGAGATGAAGCGCATCTTCGAGGAGAGCTGCATGTTGAGCTTGCGCAGGTACTTCAGGCCCGTGGATGCGTCGGGGTTCAGCACCACGATGCACTCGCCGAGCATCATGCCGTTCTTGGTGCCGCCGAAGCTGAGCACGTCGACGCCGGCGTCGCTGGTGAACTCGCGGAACGGCACACCCAGGGCTGCCGCGGCGTTGGAGATGCGGGCACCGTCCATGTGCAGCAGCATGCCCTTGCCGTGCGCGTGGTCGGCGATGGCGCGCACCTCGGCCGGCGTGTAGAGGGTGCCGAGCTCGGTGGTCTGGGTGATCGACACCACGAGCGGCTGGGCGCGGTGCTCGTCGCCCCAACCCCAGGCCTCCTGGTCGATCAGCGCGGGGGTGAGCTTGCCGTCCGGGGTCTCGATGGGCAGCAGCTTGAGGCCGCCGACCCGCTCGGGGGCGCCGCCCTCGTCGGTGTTGATGTGTGCGGTGCTCGCGCAGATCACCGCTCCCCAGCGGGGCAGCATCGACTGCAGGCCGGTGACGTTGGCGCCGGTGCCGTTGAACACCGGGAAGGCCTGGGCGCCATCGCCGAAGTGCCGCACGAACACGCGCTGCAGTTCGGCGGTGTACACGTCGTCGCCGTACGCGATCTGATGGGCGCCGTTGGCTCGCACTATGGCGTCGAGAATCTCCGGGTGGATGCCGGAGTAGTTGTCGGACGCGAAGCCGCGGGAGAGCAGGTCATGGAGGGAGGTCACCCCTCCATCTTGGCGTAAACCGCGGCGGCGAATCTGTGCGTCTGCTCCGGGGCGCCGCACGGATAGTGTGTTCGCGCCCCGGGTCAGGCCCGGATTCGGTCGGCAGCGCCGATCAGCCGCGCAACGCCTGCTTGAAGGTGACGCGGCCGCCCATCCGCAGCAGCGAGTTGCGGTAGATGCGGGAGCCCAGCAGGATCACGCCGACCGTGGAGACCAGCAGGATCGCCAGCGACAGCAGCGGCTCCCACCACTCGGCCGATCCCAGGAAGATGCGCACGGGCATCCCCACCGGGGCCGAGAACGGCACGTACGACATGATGCCCAGCACCAGGGGATTGTCGTTGAAGAAGATCACCGCGAAGTACGGGATCATCACCAGGTAGGCCACCGGGGAGGTGGCCGTGCCCACGTCTTCCTGCCTGGACACCATCGAGGCCGTGGCCGCGTACAGCGAGGCGAGCATCACGAAGCCGAAGGCGAAGAACACCGCGAACCAGATGATGGCAGGGCCCAGGTCGGCCAGCAGCACGCGTTGGCCGGTGACGGCCATGCCGATCGCCACGAGCACGGCGATCGCCACGATCTGACCGAACGCCATGATCGAGTTGCCCACCACCTTGCCGGCCAGGAGCGCCCGCACCGGGATGGTGGTCATCAGGATCTCGACCACCCGGGTCTGCTTCTCCTCCACCACGCTCTGCGCGATCGTGGAGCCGAAGGTGAGCGCAGACATGAAGAAGACCAGGCCGAAACCGAGCGCCACCAGGTAGACGAGGAAGCCGCCCTGCGAGGCCGGGTCGAGCAGTTGCACCTCGGGAGCGACGCTGAGCGCGTTGACCACATCCATCGGCGGTGAGTCGAGCGCGATCACGGTGACGCCGAGGAGGGAGTCGCCGTTGGGGACCACGGCGGCCTCCACGGTGCCGTCGCGCACGAGTGCCTCGGCGGCGGCCAGGTCGTCAGCGGGCACGGCGGTGAGACCGGCGGACTCACCGACCACGCTGCTGGCGGAGCCGACCACGGCCACGCTGGTGCTGGACGGGTTGGCGCTGAGCAGGCCGCCGGCGACCACGGAGCCGATCGCGATCACGAACAGGATGCCCGTGGAGATGAGGAAGGCCTTGCTGCGCAGTCGCGCGGCGATCTCGCGGGAGGCGACCAGCCAGACGCTGGCCCAGAAGCTGGGGGCGTCGTGGGTGGCGACCGTCGTGCGGGCTGCGGCGGGAGTGGCCTGGCGGGTGCCCGGCTCTGTTTCGGTACCCGGCTCTGTTTCGGTGCTCATTGAACGACCTCCTTGAAGATGGTGGCGAGGGATGGCCTGAGGTGGCCGAAGGAATGTACGGCGCCGCGGGTGAGGGCCTCGCGCAGCACGGCCTGGCTGGCTGCATCCGAGTCGGCCTCGAAGACGGCCTCGCCGCCGTCGAAGTCGATCACGGTAATGCCGTCGACGCCGCGGATCCAGCCGGCGTCGGCCTCGGCGTGGATCTCGAATCGGGGGGTGCTGAACTGGTCGCGGAGCTTCTCGCGGGTGCCGTTGGCACGGATCTCGCCGGCGGCGATGATGACCAGGTCGTCGCAGAGTCGTTCGACGAGGTCGAGTTGGTGGGAGGAGAACAGCACGGGGGCGCCGGCGGCAGCGTGCTCCTTGAGCACTGTGAGCACCACTTCAACGGCGATCGGGTCGAGACCGGAGAACGGTTCGTCGAGCACCAGGAACTCGGGGTCGTGCACCAGGGCCGCGGCGATCTGGGCGCGCTGCTGGTTGCCCAGGGAGAGAGACTCGACCATGTCGCCCGCGCGCTCGCCGAGGCCGAGCCGCTCGAGCAGGTCGTTGGTGTTTCGCTTGGCGGCGGCGGGGGTGAGGCCGTGCAGTCGCGCCAGGTAGACGAGCTGTTCACCGACCTTCATCTTCGGGTACAGGCCGCGTTCCTCGGGCATGTAGCCGAACCGGCGGCGGTCGCCTGCGGTGAGGGGCGCACCGTCGAGGAGCACCTGACCCGAATCGGCGGAGAGCACGCCCAGGATGATGCGCATCGTCGTGGTCTTGCCGGCCCCGTTCGCGCCGACGAACCCGGTCATGCGGCCGTCGTCCACACTGAAGCCCACATTCGTGAGCACCTGATGGGCCCCGTAGTGTTTGTTGATTCCGCTGATCTCGAGCATGGCTGCCCTTTCGTCTGGTGTTTCTAAAGCTAGGGATGCCGAAGGCCGGCCGCATCCGCCGCGGGGCTGAGGGAGCGGCTCCCCCCGATGGGGGAGCGTGCCCGGTTCACTCCTCGTCCCAGGGCAGCTCGGAGCCGAACGGCACCGGGTTCAACGGGATGATGACCACCGGGCGTTGCTGGCCGTGCGCGAGGCGCACGGCCACCGAGCCGGTGAAGAAGGACCGCAGGCTGTGCCGCACGGAGGGCTCCCGCGACCCGACGACGATCATCACGGCCCGCACGGTGCCGGCGAGCTGGCCGAGTGCCCGGGCGGGTTCGCCGGCGAGGGCGCGGGTAGACCAGGTGACGTTGCGACCGTGCAGAACCCGTTCGATCTGGGCGCGGAGGCCCCGGTCGAATTCGGCCGCCGCCTGCTCGAACGAGTCGGGGTCGAACGAGGCGGACGTCATGTTGCCGTCCGGCAGTTCCTCGAGCATGTAGCGGCTCGGGTCCACCGAGGCGCAGATCAGTTCGGACCCGAACTGCGCGGCGAATTCAGAGGCCGCCAGCACCACCGCATCGGGTTGGCCGGAGGTGACGCCAACGATGACCGGCGGCGGGGTTCGCACCATGGCTGCTCCTTTGCGACGGAGGGCTCCGGGCACCGGGTCACCCGGCGACGGGCTCTCCCTTCGACCCTAGCCGGGATGCCAGGGGGAGTCCCGGAGAACTTCGAGCGGGAGCGGGTCCGAGAGTCAGGCCCGCTCAGAAGGGCGGTGGGTCCCTCGGCTTCGGTGGCCTGGCCGGTGGAGTGGCCGACCGGTCCATCGGGAGCGGCGTCGGTGTCGGTGGTGGCTGCTGTGCCTGTGCCTGTGCCTGTGCCTGTGCCTGTGCCAGGGCCTCGGACGGGGTCGGGGACGGGTGCGGTGGCGTCTGGTCGGCTGAATCGGCGTTGTTGGCGAGTCTGTTGGTGTACTTCTTGCCGGCGGGGGTGGTCCAGGTGATGGCGCCGCCGGGGCTTTGGCTGGTGCTGAAGCTGGATTGGTGTTTGAGGCGGTGGCAGGGTTTGCAGAGGTGCACGAGGTTGTCGACGTCGGTTCGGCCGCCGGTGTTCCAGG